>JAJNBA010000134.1 GCA_021155985.1 Actinomycetes bacterium | reverse complement strand
GGGCGATGCTGGGGCACCGGGCGGGTTCGGGTCGTCGCCGGCGAACGCCCAGACCCCCACGACGACCGCCACCGCCGCCGCCGCCAAGCCGCCGACGACGATGCCCGCTCGCCGGTTCGTCGCCGGGACGATCGACGCTCTGCGCTCGGCCGCCTCCTCGGCCCCCAGGGGTTCCGCCGGCGTCCGGCCATCGACCTCGGTCACCCGGAAGAGGCGGATGTCACCCTCGATGCCCTTCAGATGATGCGTCCCGTGGTCGTCGAACGATATCCCGGTCCCCGGGACGAGGTCCTTCACGGCGGCCGGCACGAGCACCTCGCCGGCTCCAGCCACGGACATCACCCGTGCGGCCGTGTTGACGATCAGGCCGCCCGCCTTGCCCTCGACGAGCTCTAGCTGCCCGAAGCTCACGCCCGCGCGGATCTCTATCCCGATCGCTCGCACGGCCTCCGCGGCCGCGAACGCGCACCGGATCGCGTCCACCGGGCGCTCGAACGTCGCGAAGAACCCGTCGCCCGCCGTGTCCTGCTCGCGCCCGCCGAAGCGCCGCAGCTCCCCACGGATCAGCCTGTGGTGACGCGAGACGAGCTCGCTCCACCGGGTGTTGCCGATCTCGGCAGCGACCGCGGTGGAGCCCACGATGTCGGTGAACAGGACCGCGCCCAGGCCCCTCCCGATGGTGCGCCGCTGCATGCGCGCGAGTGTATGCCGCCCGGCATGCCCGGAGGTCTGGGAGATCACGGTGAGCAGGGCTCCGAGCGCCGCTTCTGCGCTCGGAGCATCGATCCTGGCGATGAAGCGTGGATCCCCGCTCTCGGGATCACGCGTGGCCAGCATCTCGTCGACGACCGCGTACGTGTTCGCGAGGACACCGATCTCATGCAGGGCCTCGTCATCGACGTCCGCCCGTACGCGAAGATCGAGCCGATACCACATCGCCTCGCGGACCGTACCGTGGCGCGGCGATCCCGTACAGCCGGGTCATGCGTTTGCCCCTCACCTCTATCGGGCACATCTGCAGTGACGATCGGATCGAGGTCGGACGACCTCGGCGGAAGGAGCACAGATGGACGAGCCAACGACCGACCCGGAAGATCGGACCACCACCACCACGACGGAAGACATGTCCGAGGAGAGCGACCGGGAGGACGTCCTCGAGCTCCCCGAGCGCGGGACGGAGGCCGGGCCGCCGACGAGCAGAGCGCCTCGTATCGCAGCCGATGGGACGAGATCCAGGCCCGGTTCGTGGACGATCCCCGGGGCGCCGTCGGGGAGGCCGACGAGCTCGTGAGCACTGTGATCGGCGAGCTCGAGTCGTCGTTCCGCTCGCGGAGGGACTCCCTCGAAGCGGGCTGGCAAGAGGGCGATGACACGTCGACCGAGAGCCTTCGCCTCGCCCTGCAGGCGTATCGGTCCTTCTTCGGTCGCCTGCTCAACACGTAGGAGAGACCCGACCCGCGTACAGCGCGGCGCTCGCATACGATGGCCTCGATCACCTCGCGGTAGCACGTGCTCGCTCCCGCGAAGGACGCTCGAGGGGGAGGAACATGGATCGCAACGACCCTTCGTACAAGGGCCAACGCGGCTACAACCGGTTCCTCCTCGCGATCTACGACCCGTGGGTGCTCGGCTTCATGACCCGCGCGGTCTGGAAGGTCCCGGTCCCGCCCGGCATCGAGCGCTATCGCCGGCTCATGGGACGCCGGCACCTGGACGTCGGCCCCGGCACGGGCTACTTCCTCGAGAAGGCCGCTCCGTCGGACGGAACCGAGATCACCCTGCTCGATCCGAACCCGAACGTGCTCAGGAAGACGTCACGCAGGCTCGCGGCGATGCACCCGATCACCGTCGAGGCGGATGTGATGAAACCCTTGCCGGTCGAGGGTCCGTTCGACTCGGCGGCGCTGAACTATGTGCTCCATTGCCTGCCGGGGCCGCAGTCGAACAAGGCCGTGGCGATCCGGAACATCGCCGACGTCCTCACGCCCGACGGAGTCCTGTTCGGCGGCACCGTCCTCGGCCTGGAGGAACGGCATCGGCCGCAGGCTCGTGCCTTCCTGCGCGCGGCCAACCTGGCGGGCGACTTCGACAACCTGGGGGACACTGCCGAGGGACTCCGCGGGATCCTGGAGGAGTCGTTCGAGACGGTGGAGGTCGAGGTGGTCGGGTCGGCCGCGGACTTCACCGCTCGAAGTCCACGCCCGGCGAGTCCCTGACGGACCTCGCGAGGGGAACGCGACTTGACCAGGTCGATCCCACGGGACACGCTTCTCCGCGATGAGATGGGATCGGGTGGTCATGGGCGCGACGCTGATCGCGATCGGCATCCTCTTCCTGCTCGATCGCGCCGACGTCCTCGACGCCGGGCAGGTGATCGGCGACTGGTGGCCGGCCGTGATCGTCGCCTTCGGGCTGGTCACCCTCGCCGAGCGACCGGTCTCGCTCCTCGGACCGGTGCTGCTCGTCGCGGTCGGTGTGCTCCTCCTCCTCGTCACGAACGACGTGCTCGACACGTCGGCCTGGAACGTGATCTGGCCTTCCGCGCTGATCGCGTTCGGGCTGACGGTCCTGGTCCGCAACAGCAGACGTGGAGATCACCTCGTCCTCGGCGAGGGACACGATCAGGACCTGGTCCGCACGACCGCGTTCATGAGCGGCTCGGAGCTCGCGACGCAGTCGAACGCCTTCCGTGGGGCGGTCCTCACGGCGATCATGGGAGGCGTGGAGCTAGATCTACGCCACGCCACGCTCGCCCAGGACGGGGCGGAGGTGGATGCCACCGCGATCATGGGGGGCGTGGACCTGATCATCCCCCGCGACTGGCGGGTCACCGTCCGAGGGACGCCGATCCTCGGAGGAGTCAGCAATCTCGCGGAGGGATCCTCACTTCCCGACGATGCCCCCCGACTCCGGGTCGACGCGCTCGCCATCCTCGGCGGCGTCGAGATCAAGCACGACAAGTAGCGGCCCGACACGGCCCAACCACGGAGAACGGACCCGTCCCGATCACGGGCTACAGGCAAGCATCCTGCGGCCGATGTGAAGATGCATGGGGGAGACTTTCCACGTCGTCCCGGTCGACGATTGGTGCGGCCACGAGGAGATCCAGGACTCGTGCGTGTGCGGTCCCCATACCGAGTTCTTCTTCCAGGGCAAGGTGATCGTCCATCACGCCCTCGACGGCCGACATGCAGACGACCCCTCGTGGCCACGCCGCCGGGCCGCCGAAGTGGCTTCGGAGACCTCATTGTCCGATGAGATCACCTGGATCGATCACAACGGAGGGGAGGCGGGCTGAACACCCGCCTCCCCAATGGAACGACCGGCGTCAGAGAGGCCGGGTTTCGGTTGAGGTCGTCTGCTCGCTGCGAGCATCGCTGACCTCTTGCCGCACCTCATCCATCTTCTCTCGAACCACTTCGGTCCCACCCGCGGCCTGCTGCCTCAGGCGTGGCCCTTCGGCATCCATCCGGGTGAGCGCTCGCTGCCACCGCTCGCGCATCGGAGCGATCCCACCCCCGCCGATGGCGACGATGCCGACTCCCACCACCAGGGCGAGCACCGCGTAGAACAACCCGTTCACGATCGCGGGTGCCACCTCGATCTGGTTCAGCGCGGCGGCGATCCCGATGAACCAGATCGCGACCGAGGCGATCGTGGCGAGCATCGGGCCGTAGCTCATCCCGCCGAGCATCGACTCGATGATCGTCTTCGCTCCCGTGGCGATCGCCGCGGTGATCACCACGATGATGACCGCGACGAACAGCTTGGGGAGGAACGCGATGACCCCTTGGAGGAGATCCGTGATCGGATTCGGATCGAACACGCTGAACGCGAGTTGGAGAACGAAGAGGAACGCGATGTAGAAGACGATCCTCGAGAGGATCGAGCTCGCGTCCAGGCGCGACCGCGAGAGCGCCCGCTTCACACCGCCCCGTTCGACGATGCGATCGAATCCCACCCGCTCCAGGACCTTGTCCAGGACCTTCTCGATCGCCTTCGCGACGAAGTACCCGATACCCAGGATCAGGAGGAACCCCAGGAGCTTGGGAACGAACACGATGATCGTGTCCCACGCGTTCTCCAGGCCTCCCTCCCAATCGATCGCTGCTATCCAGCCCATGTTTGTCTCCTTCCAGAGCGAATGCCGCTCATGCCAGTTGAGCTGTCGATACCCGCAGGTCAGGTAGTGCAATCCCGATCGGCGGGGAAGACT
>JAJNBA010000133.1 GCA_021155985.1 Actinomycetes bacterium | reverse complement strand
GTCCCGAGAGAACGCGGGCACGGTCCGGTGGACGATCGGCCCGATCGTCAACGCGAACAGCACGGTCCCGATGCCGACGGTCCCTCCCAGGAGCCATCCGACGACGAGCACCGACACCTCGATCGCCGTCCGAACGACGCGGAGCGACCGGCCGTTCCGCGCGAAGCCCACCATCAGCCCGTCCCGAGGACCCGGGCCGAGACCGGCTCCGATGTAGGCGCCGGTCGCGACCCCGTTCAGGACGATCCCCGCGACGAGGTAGGTCCATCGCAGGACGGGGTCGCCGGTCGGCGGGATCAGGAACAGGACGCCATCCAGCGCGAGCCCGACCAGCACGACGTTGGCGACGGTCCCGATGCCAGGACGCTGGCGAAGCGGGATCCACAGCAGCAGGACGACGACACCGGCGGCGATCGTGCACACCCCGATCGACAGACCGGTGGCGACCGAGAGGCCCTGATGGAAGACGTCCCACGGATCGAGACCCAGCTCGCTCCGGACCAGGAGCGCGAGGCTGGCGCCGAACAGCACCAGGCCGGCGATCAGCTGGACGAACCGTGTGATCGATCCGCTCCGGGGCGCGGCATCACGCTGCGACATCGGATTCCCCTCGATCATCCCGCTCCATCATCGCCGGTGGACACGCACTCCCCCACGAGCGACTGCGACGGGGATAGGCTCGCCGCGATGTCCGGCGACCGCGGCACCGACACAGGAGATTCCGTCCTCTCCGCGATCGGGGGCACGCCGCTCGTCGAGCTCGGGCGACTCACCCGCGGACTCGACGGGCGGATCCTCGCCAAGCTCGAGAATCTGAACCCGGGGGGTTCGAAGAAGGACCGGATCGCGCTCCGGATGATCGAGGACGCCGAGCGGAGTGGTGACCTGAGGGCCGGTCAAACGGTCGTGGAGCTCACGAGCGGCAACACGGGGACGGGGTTGGCGATCGTGTGCGCCGTGACGGGTCACCCATTCGTGGCCGTGATGTCCGAGGGCAACTCGACGGAGCGCGCGCAGATGATGCGAGCGCTCGGCGCCGAGGTCGTGCTCGTGCACCAGGAGGAAGGCGCGCGGAGGGGCCACGTGTCCGGACACGACCTCGACCTCGTGGAGGAGGCCGCCTCGCGGATCGCTGCAGAGCGAGACGCGTTCCGTGCGGATCAGTTCCACCTAGAAGGGAACAGCGCGGCGCACCGTGACGGAACCGCGTCGGAGATCTGGCAGCAGTCTCACGGAGAGGTGGACGTCTTCTGCGAATTCGTGGGCACCGGCGGCACGTTCGCCGGCATCGCCATGTCCCTCAAGGGACGCCAGGCATCGATCTCCTGCTACGTCGTGGAACCGAAGGGGGCGGCCGTCATGGCCGGGCAGCCCCTCGACCGGCCGGGCCATCGGATCCAAGGAGGCGGCTACTCGAAGTCGACGCTCCCCCTCCTGGACCCGGCGCTCGTGGATGGCTACCTCGAGGTGAGCGACGCCGACGCGATCGACGGAGCCCGGCGCCTGGCGCGGGAGGAGGGGATCTTCGGTGGGTTCTCGGGCGGCGCCTGTCTCGTGGCTGCCGAGAGACTCCTGCGTGAGCGGCACCCGGGTCAGACCGTCGTGATCGTGATCGCCGACTCCGGGATGAAGTACCTCAGCACTGACCTCTGGGGTGCGGACTAGCTGATCGGCCCCTCCCGCTCGATCAGGACCCTGTTCAGAGAGCTCTCCTCCGCCAACCCGGCATGCCCGGAGGTTTGGGAGATCACGGTGAGCAGGGCGCCGAGCGCCGCTTCCGCGCTCGGAGCATCGATCCTGGCGACGAAGCGAGGCTCCCCGCTCCCGGGATCACGCGTGGCCAGCACCTCGTCGACGACCGCGTAGGTGTTCGCGAGGACACCGATCTCGTGCAGGGCCTCGTCGTCGACGTCCGCTCGCACGCGAAGATCAAGCCGGTACCACATCGCCCCGCGCACCGTAGCGCGGCACGGAGATCCCGTACAGCCGGAGAGGCGCGCGGCAGGGGCCCTCATCTGGCTAGTGCATCGAAGCGCGCGTCGTCGACTTCGTCCGAGACGCGTGTTCCCTCGATGATCGTCGGGGCTTGGCCCTCGGTCTCGAGCGCGAGCGAGAGCAGAGCTCCGTCGTCGGCGAAGCACCAACGCACGGCCGACGCACCGGCCCGAAGTTCGAGGCATCGGACGGGGATGCCCGCCACGACGTCCTCGGTCATCGTGACCGGGCCGTCGGCCGAGATGCCGGCACTCCGGGCGGCCTCGGCTACGCCGCTGATCAGCTCCCCGAAGGGACGGTCATCGAGGATCGCATCGACCGCGCGGGATCGGCAGGACGGTTCCGCACGAACGCAGATGAGCCCGTCGTTCCCGACGGCGATCGCGGTGGTCGTCGTGTCCGCCTCCCCGAGGTCGTGCCGCCAGCGCCGCGGGGGATCCCAGACGAGCGTGACGATCCCGCTCGGATCGCAGTACCGCAGCGCCGCCGCGACCCCGATCCGCCCCTCGACCAACGCGCGCGTACATTGATGGGCCGACTCGAGGCAGCCCTGGACGCTGCCGCTGGGTCCGGTACGTGATCGTCCCGGACGTTCGGTGCCATCTCGCGATGGCGGCGCGCAGCTCCGCGATCGTCGTGGCCGTAGGGACGGCCGTCGGTGCCCATGTCGGCTCCTTCGGCCGACCAGAAGACGCAGGGGTGCACGCGGACAGCGCGACCGCCGCGAGAAGGAGGGCGGCCGGCATGGGGCCGCATCGGCGCCTCGCCTCCATCGCGTGGGGAGCGTAGACCGCACGGATCCGCCGTGGGAAGCGTTTGCCCCTCACCTCCATCGGGCACATCTGTAGTGACCGATCGGATCGAGGTCCGACGACCTCGGCGGAAGGAGCACGAGATGGACGAGCGAACGACCGAGACGGAGCGGACCACTGCCACGGAGACGGAGGACATGCCCGCCGCGAGCGACCGGGAGGACGTCCTCGAGCTCCCCGAGACCGGCACAGAGGCCGGGCCGCTCTTCGCCGACGAGCAGAGCGCCTCGTATCGCAGCCGATGGGACGAGATCCAGGCCCGGTTCGTGGACGATCCCCGGGGCGCCGTCGGGGAGGCCGACGAGCTCGT
>JAJNBA010000132.1 GCA_021155985.1 Actinomycetes bacterium | reverse complement strand
GAGGGCTCCCCGGAGGCACCGAGCCGCCCGGCACCGGTGCGGATCCGTCGCGCGGTCAGTACCTCTAGCGACATCTACGGCGGGGCCTCCGCCTTCATGGCGGCCGAGGCGACGTCCGGCCCCCCCGCCATCCGCTGCGCGATGTAGACCGGGATGAACATCACGAGGATCACGGCGACCGCCACGACGTTGACCACGGGTCGGTTGCGGGGCAGCCTGACGTTGTTGTAGATGAACTTCGGGATCGTGAGCGTGCTCCCGGCGGTGAAGTTCGTGACCACGATCTCGTCGAACGACAGCGCGAACGCGAGCAACGCGCCCGCGACGACGGCCGTCCGGATCGAGGGGAAGGTCACGTACCGGAAGGTCTGCCAGCCGTCCGCGCCCAGATCCATCGACGCCTCGACCAGCGAGGTCGGCGTTCGTCGGAGCCGAGCGATGACGTTGTTGTAGACGACCACGATGCAGAACGTCGCGTGCCCGATCACGATCGTGAGGACGCCGAACGGGATCTGGAAGTTGTTGATCGTGGTGTTGAGCGCGATCGCGGTCACGATGCCGGGCAACGCGATCGGCAGGATCAGAAGGAACGAGACCGTGTTCCGACCGAAGAACCGGAAGCGGTGCACGGCGAACGCCGCCGCGCTCCCCAGCACGAGCGCGAACAGCGTGGCGATGATCGCCACCTCGAGCGAATTGGCGAGCGCCTCGCGCACCTGCGGGTTCCGCCAGGCGATCCCGAACCACTTGGTCGTGAACTCCTGGATCGGCCAGGCCTGGGCGACGCTGTCGTTGAACGCGTAGAGCACCACGATCGAGATCGGCACGTACAGGAAGACCAGCGTCAGGGCCACGCTCACCTTGACGAGGATCTTGAACCCGCGGGACTCCATCGCTACAGCGCCTCGAATGCGCCCAGGCGCTTGGCCACGTAGAGGTAGATGGCCATGATCGCGAGCGGGACCATCGCGTACGCCGCGGCGAGCGGGATGTTCCCGGCCACGCCGACGTTGTCGAAGATCACGTTGCCGATGAACTGTGTGTTGCCGACGAGCTCCGGCGCGATGTAGTCGCCCAGCGTGAGCGAGAACGCGAAGATCGACCCCGCCACGATCCCCGGCAGCACCAACGGGAACATCACGTTCCGGAAGGTCGTCCATCCCCGAGCACCGAGATCGGACGACGCCTCGAGGAACGAGTTCGGGACCCGCTCCAGCGCCGCGTAGATCGGCAGGAGCGTGAACGGCAGCCAGAGGTAGACGAACGTGATCCACACGGACCAGTTCGACCGCCCCAGCTGGAGCGAGCCGAGCCCCGTGAGCTCGACCAACCAGTTCACGAACCCGCTCGGGGTGAGCATGATCTTCCAGGCGAACACCCGGACCAGGTAGTTCGCCCACAGCGGCAGGACGACCAGGATCAGGACTGTGTTCCGCATCCTCGGCGTCGCGAGCCGGGCGGCGTAGTACGCGAGCGGGAACGAGAGCGCGATGTCGGCGATCGTGACGGCCGCCGCGATCCCGACCGTGCGGATCGTGATCGTCCGGTAGACGGGCTCCTGGAGGAGCGTCTGGAAGTTCTCGAGCGAGAAGCCCCGAACGATCTCGGAGGTGAGGACGTCCAGGCTCCAGAACGAGTTCGCGAGCAGGAAAACGAGCGAACCCAGGTAGATGACCACGAACCAGGTGAGCGGAGCCCCGAGCGACAACCCGAGCTTGACGCCCGTGTGTCGGTACCCGAACGCCGACAGCCGGTGGCCGACGCCCTCTCGTTCCCCTCGTCGTGTGCCCGTCGCCACTTGTGGAGCCTCCTTCGGGACCGGCTACGCAACGGGACCCCGGGTGGTCCCCGGGGTCCCGTTGAGGATCGTCCTATGCGCCGCGGATCTCCGTCCAGGCCTGCGTCCACTCGGAATAGTCGATGCAGATGTCTCCTCGGTCGTCGCCGCAGTCGGGCAGCGGCGTCTTCCATAGGAACAGCGAGTCCAGGAACTCGGCGTCGCCGCAGTTGCCGTAGCGGACCGTGTCGACGGCCGCGTCGGCTCCCTCGCCGTAGAACTCGACGAGCAGCTCACGGGTCGCGTCGCACGACAGCGTGTTGCTGCCCGCGGCCCCGTACCAGACGGCGACCTCCGCCTGCACCTCGGGACGCATCGTGTAGTCCATCCACGTGAGCATGCAGTTGGGGTGCGGCGCGTTCGCCGAGATCATCCAGGTGTCGGCCCAACCGGTCATCCCCTCCGACGGGACCACCTGGTCGACCGGGGCGTCCAACTCGGCGAGGCTGAGGTTGATCGGCCATGCCGTACCGACGACCATCGAGCCGTCGACGAACCCGTCGATCTCGTCCGTGTAGAGGGCCCAATAGCTGCTGATGAGCTCGTTCTGCTGCTTCAACAGCTCCACCGCCGCGTCGAACTGCTCCTGCGTCAGCTCGTACGGGTCCGTGATCCCGAGGTCGGGGTTGTGAGCCATCAGGTACATCGCCGCGTCGGCGATGAAGATCGGCGAGTCGTACGCCGTCACCCGCCCCGAATAGGGCGAGTCGGCCTCGAAGGTGACGTCCCAGCTCGTCGGGGCGGGGGTCACCTCTTCCGTGTTGTACATGAGGAAGTTCGGCCCGTACATGTACGGGGCGCCGTACACGTTCCCGTCCACGACGTAGTGCTCGGTGTTCGTCCCGCCGTCCGGGTTGAGCGGCGCGATCACGTCGGCGAACGCCGGGAACAGGGCCGGGTCGATCGAACCGACGTCGCCGCCGGCGATCAGACGGTTGGAGGCGTCGCCCGATGCGGAGACGCCGTCGTAGACCGAACCGCCGCCCTGGCGCATCAACGTCACCATCTCGTCCGAGCTGTCGGCGTACGTCACGTTGACGTTGCACCCGGTCTCTTCCTCGAACGGCGTGATCCAGTCGAAGTCCTCACCGCCTTCGCTCGTGCCGTCCTCCGTGTAGCCGTGCCACGCGATGAGCTCGAGCTCACCCTCGGTCTGACCGATCGAGCTGTAGACCTTGGCCGGCTCGATCGCGCCACCGGTGTCGCCGCTCGGGGTCTCGTCGTCCCCGCACGCGGCGGCCACGACAGCCAGCGCCGCGAGGACGATGAACCCAGTTCGGAACGCGCCCC
>JAJNBA010000007.1 GCA_021155985.1 Actinomycetes bacterium | reverse complement strand
CACCACCACGGCCCGACCCACGGTGCCCTGCGCCGCCGCGTCATACGCCCGGTCGATCTGCGTGAGGGTGTCCGATCGTGCGTCGGCGATCTCCCTGCCGGCCTCGTCAGCACTGCGCAGGAACACGACGCAGCCGCCGCGACCACGGCGAGGCACCCGACGACCCCTACGAGCTTGACCGGGATCGAGCCCTTCGGTGGGGCGGCCGACCCGCCCAGGCGCGCGGGGAGCTTGGCGCGCTCGCCGAACTGGAACTCGTCGCTCATGTCTCCCTGTATCGGACATCCTCGGAGCCGCCATGAGTCGTAAGGATCTCCTCGACGACCTACGGCGAGCGTAGGCCCGGGAGATCGGAAGATCGGGCGTCCGTCGCCCGGCTACCATCCGCTCCATGAGCGAGATCGGCGACGTCCTGGCGGCGATCGAGGCGCTCTCCGTCAAGGGCGAGCGGATGGCACTCGCCACGATCGTGGCCGTGCGCGGATCGACCTACCGCAGACCGGGCGCCCGGTTGCTCGTCCCGGAGGAGGGCGCCCCTGTGGGGAACCTGTCCGGAGGCTGCCTCGAGGGTGACGTCGCCGATATGGCTCGGGTGGTCATGGAGGAGGGACGCGCCCGCCTGGCGGGGTGGGACCTGACCGCCGACGACGACGCCGTCTGGGGGCTCGGTCTCGGATGCAACGGCGCCATCGAGGTCTTCATCGAACCCGCGGAGAAAGCCGCCGAGGTGGCCAGTGCGCTGCGAGCGGCGCTCGAGGCGGAGCGGCCCATCAGCGTCGTGACGGTGGTCGAGTCGTCCTCCGCGGACGTCGGTCCGGGATCGCGGCTCGTCGTTCGCCCCGAAGGCACGACCGACGGCTCCCTCGGGAGCGCCGCCGTGGATGCGGAGGCCGTTCGAGCCGCGGAGGTGCTCCTCCGGGAGGAACGCTCGGAGGTGCGGATCCTCGTCGAGGGCGTCCGCGCGTTCGTCGAGGTTCTCGATCCACCGCTCCGGCTCCTGGTCTGCGGCGCGGGTCACGACGCGATCCCGCTCGTCCGTGCCGCCTCCCTCCTTGGATGGAACGTCACGGTGGCCGACGATCGCCCCGCGTTCCTGACCCGCGAGCGGTTCCCCGAGGCGAGCGGCTTCGTCGCGGTCGACGATCCCGCGGACGCGGCCAAGGAGGCTGGGGTCGATGACCGCACGTTCGCAGTCGTGATGTCCCATCACTTCCTCCGCGACAAGGAGTACGTCCGGTCGATGCTCGGCTCGCCTGCCGCCTACGTTGGCACGCTCGGTCCGGGGGCGAGGACGGAGCGCTTGCTGATGGAGCTCCGCGACGAAGGGGTCGAGATCGGCGATGCCGCCCGGCAGCGGATCCACGGCCCCGCCGGCCTCGACCTCGGCGGGGAGGGCCCGGAGGAGATCGCGCAGGCCATCGTGGCGGAGATCGTCGCGGTCAAGCGGCGCCGTTCGGGTGGCTTCCTCCGAGACCGCTCGGGACCGATCCACGACCGGCCCCGGCCGGGAACGGAGGCTCGCCCCGGTTGATGCGGCGCCGGGTCAGACGGTGCCGCTGAACGTGTCGCAGTTGTTCGGGTCGCCGCCTCGGTACCCGGTCATGAACCACTGCTGGCGTTGCTGGGAGGAGCCGTGCGTCCACGCCTCCCGGTTCACTTGCCCCTGCGTCTCCTGCTGGATGCGGTCGTCACCGACGGACGCCGCGGCGTCGAGCGCCTGGGTGATCTCGTCGTCGCCGAGCGACGCGAGGAAGCCGGTATCCACCGCGTTCGCGGCCCAAACGCCGGCGTAACAGTCGGCCTGGAGCTCCGTCCGGACGGCGGCGCTCTGGGGACCCTCACGGTCCCCGCCGATCCGGTCGAGCACGCCGAGGAGATCCTGCACATGGTGGCCGTATTCGTGCGCCAGCACGTAGGCCTCGGCGAACGGACCGCCTTCCGCCCCGAACTTCGTCTGCAGATCCTCGAAGAACCCGAGATCGACATACACCTTCTGATCCGCCGGGCAGTAGAAGGGACCGACCTGGGAGGTCGCGGCCCCGCACCCGGTGCCCGTGGAGTCGGAGAAGAACACCGTCACGGAGGGCGTGTACCCGCGGACGGCGTCGCCCCAATAGGCCTGGATGCTGTTCACGGTGCCGATCAAGCGGCAATCGCGGCTCCGCTCCGCGTCCTCGCCGGTTTTGCACTCCTCGATGACCTCGCCCTGCTGCTGGCCTCCGGCCACCACGCCATCGAGCGACTGCAGCGCGCTCAGGTCGATGTCGCCTCCGAGCAGGGTGATCAGGAGGACGACGATCACGCCTACGACGCCGGCACCACCGCCGACCGCCATGCCGCGGCCGCCGCGCATGCCGCGCATGCCGCGACGGTCCTCGACCTGCGTGGGATCGAGCTTCGCGCCCTTCCGGAAGTCCACGGCGGCCTGATACCCGGATGCGTTGCGCGGGAAACGGAAGGCTGCCTACCGTCGGTTCTGGAGCCAGAAGACCACGTAGACGGCGGTTCCGCCAAGCGTGACTGGCTGGGCCACGACGCGGATGAGCTGCGACCAGCGGACAAGGGTGTCGAAGAGGCCCGTTCCCTCGAACAGGGTCGCGCCGACCTGCAGGTACAGGAGCGCCGAGACGGCGGAGGAGGCGACCCAGACGACAGCTGCCACGACCACGATCCACACCAGCTTCCGGAGCCACCCGTCCCGGCGAGCGTTGGCCGTCAGCTCGTTCCACCGGACGGCTGCCGCTCGGTACCCTCGGTCGTCATCGGAGAACCGGTCGATGGGATCGCCGTCGCCCAGGTCGTCGAGCCTCCAGACGCCGTACCCCTCCTCATCGCGGGCGACGGCGAAGCGCAGGTTCGCGTCGAACGTCTCGAACCGGCCTCCGGAGGAGACCTCCTCGTCCGGATCCACGGGCGGAGCCTAGCCCAACAGGACTACGCTTCCCGCCGATGCTGATCGAAGACGCGTTCACAGTGCGTACACCGGTCGATCGCCTCTGGGCGGTGCTCCAGGACGTGGAGGCGATCGCTCCGTGCATGCCCGGCGCGGAGCTGACCGAGGCCGTCGATGACCGGACATGGAAGGGCACGGTGCACGTGCGCTTCGGTCCGATCCAGATGGCGTTCATCGGTACCGTGGTGGTGGAAGAGCGGGATGACGAGGCACATCGCGCGAGGCTGTCCGCCAAAGGGACGGAGCAGCGAGGCAAGGGCGCCGCGACGGCGAAGGTCGAGTCGTGGCTGGAGCCTGCCGGCGATGAGGGCACGACCGTCCACATCCGCTCCGACCTGACCATCACGGGAGCGGCGGCGCAACTCTCGCGCGGGCTCCTCCCGGAGGTCTCGAAGCTGCTGACCAAGCAGTTCGCCGAGTGCCTCGAGGCGAAGCTGCACGAGGAGCCCCAGGGACAGGTGGCCACGGTGAGGGATCCGCGCCCTGTGGGCCGCGATCGTGCGATTCGTCGCACGGCTCATCGGCCGTCGACCGAGCCCGTGATCTCCGGGATCGTGCTGGCGGCGGGGTCGGCGCGCCGGTTCGGATCCACCAAGCAGCTCGTGCCCTTCCGAGGGCGCCCGCTCGCCCAACACGCGCTGGATGCGCTCGCGTCGGCCGGGATCGACGAGATCGTGGTCGTCACCGGCCACGACGCCGCTCCCGTCGAAGCAGCGCTCGCGCTTCCCCCTCAGGGCCGCTTCGTACGGAACGCCGATCATGCGTCCGGCCAGTCGTCGTCGCTCGCCGTCGGTCTGCACGATCTCGCCGCCGACAGCGAGGGGGTGGTCGTCTTGCTCGCCGATCAACCGGGCGTCACCGATGCCGAGGTACGTGCGCTGACGGACGCGTTCGGGCTCTCGCGGAGCCGCATCGTGCGGATCGCCTACACGGACGGTCCCGGCCCGGCCCTGCTCTCCCGGGAGGTCTACGCCGAGGCCGGCCACCTGCACGGTGACACCGGCGCCCGCGCGATCATGGCCTCTCATCCGGACTGGGTCGACGAGGTCGTGGTTCCCTTCCCGGCCCCTGCCGACATCGACCGTCCCGAGGACCTGCCGCCCGATTGATCAGCCGTGGCGGAGGCGCACCATCGTTCGCTCGTTGGGCTGCTCGAACCCGAACCTCGCGTAGAGGCTGTGCGCATCGCGGGTGTTGAGGAACCAGGCGAGATCGCGGTGGGACGGATGCTCCACGGCCTCCCGAACGAGCTCCACGCCGAGCCCGTGCCCTCGATGGCCCTCCAGCACGAACACGTCACCGAGCCACGCCATGCTCGAGCCGTCCGATACCACCCGTGCGAAACCGGCCTGCTCCCGACCGTGATACGCGCCGATCACCATCGCCGACTCCCGCACGAGCCGCTCGATCGTCGCCCTGTCGCGACCGGGCACCCAGTAGGCCTCCTCTGCCAGATACCGGTGCACCACATCCACGTCGATGCGGGCGCGATCGTCGTCGAGCTCGTATCCGTCCGAGAGCTCGCGACGCATCAGCAGCTGCTGCCGAGCCGCCGATGCTCGAGCGCGGGAAGCACCCGACGCGCGCGGCGGAGGTCCGCGACGTCCAGATCGGCGAACCAGACACCGGTCCCCTCCTCCGGTGCCTCGACCAGAACGTCGCCCCACGGGCCGACGATCATCGACCGGCCGTAGGACCGCCGTAGCTCCTCCGGCAAGCCGAACTCGCCCCACTGCGCCGCGGCCGCCACGAAACATTGGTTCTCGATCGCCCGCGCTCGCAGCAACACCTCCCAGTGCGCCACGCCGGTCTGATGCTGGAACTGCGCGGGTAGCACGAAGAGCTCCGCGCCGAGCGTCATGAGCCCGCGGAACAGCTCGGGGAAGCGGAGGTCGTAGCAGATCGACAGGCCGACCCTCAAGTCCTCCATCGCGTGGGTCACGAGCTCGGTCCCCGCTCGATACGTGGTGGATTCCCGGAACGGGGGCTGACCCTCGAGATCCACGTCGAAGAGATGGATCTTCCGGTAGCGCGCGACGAGCTCGCCCGACCGATCGAAGAGAGGAGCCGTGTTGAAGAGGTGCTCCCCGTCCCGCTCCGGGACGCTTCCCCCGGCGATCCACAGCTGCCCCCGAGCAGCCGCCTTGCCCAGCATCTCGACCGAGGAGCCGCCCGGGACGGGCTCCGCGATCTCCGGGAGACGAGCCTCAGGACCGAGGAACGGGAAGAGCTCCGGGAGGATCGCGAGATCGGCGCCGGCGTCGGCCGCCTGGTCCAGCAACCGTTCCGCCTCCGTCAGGTTCGCACCGACATCGCTTCCGGACCGCATCTGACAGACCGCGAGCCGCATGGCGGCAGTCTACGGAGGCCCCGGGTGTGACGATCCGTCCTCCTTCCCCGTCCCGCTCTCGCTCTCCTCGATCTCCGCGGCCGCGCGCACGAGGTCGGCACGGCTCCGCACACCCAGCTTCCTCTGGATGTTCGCGCGATGCGACTCGACCGTCCGAGGAGAGAGGTAGGACCTCGCGCTCACGCTGCGTGAGCGCCGCGGCAGGGTCCGCGTACGTGCCCACCCTCGAGCCGTGTCCCGCGAGGAGCACGTCCAGCGCGGGCGGCACGGAGGACTCACCCCTGAGGATCCGCGAGATCGCATCGGAGAGCTCCGCTGCCGCGGCTCCCTTGAGCATGTACCCGGATGCCGGCTCGGACCACCGCGTGGTCGTCGACTAGGAGCACGGTCGGGCGCTCGGTCACGGACCGTCCTGCGCGTTGCCCGGATCGGGCGGCTCCCCCGGGGACGGGCACCACCAGCGTGACGGTGGGGCCCTGCCCGTCGCCGACCTCGATCGGAGCGCCCTCCACCCTTCCGTGTGGATCCCGCTCTCACACCCCGCCTCCTCGGCCGCTCGGCTTCGCCGTGCGCGACCTCCGGTGTTTCGGATACGAGCATATGCTCGTATCCGCAGTCGGGAGAAATCGCATCCCCGGATGGGTTCGGAAGCAACGCTTTTGAATGAGAGTGCAGGTATGCGTCTTCCCGGGAGAGGCTGCGCCGAATGGGAACTCAGCGCCCCGCGCCCGCGAGCGCCTGCCGGATCACGTCCAGCACACCGGGGTCCTCGAGGCCGGAGAGATCCCCGGGGTCCTCGCCCAGCGCCGTCGCCCGGATCGCCCGCCGGACGATCTTCGCGCTCCGCGTCTTCGGGAGTTCGGGGACGAAGACGACCTTGGAGGGTAAGAACGACCGGCCGAGATGGTCCGCCACCACGTTCCGGAGGGCCCTCGCGAGGCCGGCATCGGCCTCCTCACCGGGCCGGACCACCACGAAGCACCAGATCGCCTCGCCCTTGAGTGGATGTGGCACGCCGACGGCGGCGGACTCCGCCACCGCCGGATGGGAGGCCAGGGCGCTCTCCACCTCCGCCGGCCCGAGACGCTTGCCGGCGACGGACAGCGTGTCGTCGGAGCGCCCGTGGAGGAACCAGAATCCGTCCTCGTCGCGCGTGGCCCAGTCGCCGTGGAGCCAGACGCCCGGGAACCGACGCCAGTACGTGTCGAGGTACCGCTCCGGATCTCCCCAGATCCCTCGCGTCATCGCGGGCCAGGGCTGACGGCACACGAGCTCTCCCACTTCCCCGGCTGCGATCGTGAGGCCGGCGGGGTCGACGATGTCGATATCCATCCCGAGCGCGGGGCCTCGGAGCGTGCACGGCTTCAGGTCCGTGATCGGCAGCGGCGAGAGGAAGCAGGCCCCCACCTCCGTACCCCCGCTCAGGTTGATGATCGGGAGACGCGAACCGCCGACCTCTCGGTGCAGCCAGAGGTACGGGTCGGGGTTCCACGGCTCACCCGTCGACGCGAGGATCCGCAGCGATGACAGGTCGTGTCGACGGACGTGGTCCGTCCCCGACGGGATGATCGCGCGGATCAGCGTGGGCGAGACGCCGAGGGTCGAGATGCGGTGCCGCTCGACCAGCGACCAGAGTCGGTCGGGCCCCGGATGCGTGGGAGCGCCGTCGTAGAGGAAGACGGTCGAGCCGAGCGCGAGCGCCCCAACGATCTCCCACGGGCCCATGATCCAGCCGAGATCGGTGACCCAATGCAGGATCTCCCCCGGATGCAGGTCCGCCTGGTAGGCAACCTCCGACGCGATCTTCACGAGGAATCCGCCGTGGACGTGCAGCACGCCTTTCGGTCGCCCCGTGGTGCCGCTCGTGTAGCCGATGAACAGCGGGTGCTCGCTCTCCAACGCTTCGGCGGCGAGTGGTTCGTCGGGGACCGCGGCGATCACGGTCGACCAGTCGCGTTCCCCCGCCGCCGGGCCCTCGCCCGCGTGCCGCAGGACGATCGTCTCTCTGACCGATGGCACACGGGCGATGGCCTCACGCACCGCCTCGAGCATCGGGACGGCGCGACCCTTCCGGGGGAACGCGTCGGCGGTCAAGAGCACCGACACGCCGGCGTCCTCCAGCCGGACCGCGACCGCGTCCGGCCCGAACCCGCTGAAGATCGGCACCCAGATCGCGCCGATCTTGGAGCAGGCCATCACGGCGGCGACGGTCTCCGGGATCATCGGCAGGAAGATCCCGACGACATCCTTCGACCCGACTCCGAGATCGAGGAGCGCCCGGGCGAGGCGATCGGTCTCGCGACGCAGATCGGCGTAGGTCCACGCCCGCGTGTCGCCGCCCTCGCCCTCCCACACCACGGCGGCCGCGGCCGGGGTCGCTCCGGCCCATCGATCCACGCATTGATGCGCGAGGTTGACCCGCCCCCCGGTGAACCACGTCGCCCATTCGACGCCCCGGGAGGTGTCGAGGACCCGATCGTACGGCTCGAAGAACTCGATCTCGAGGTCCCGGACCACCGCGTCCCAGAACCACGAGACGTCCTCGACGGAGCGCCGGATGAGCTCGTCGTACGTGCCGATCCCGTGTGCGCGCATGAACCGGGTAACGTTGGCCCGCTCGAGGTACTCGGGCGACGGCGACCAGATGATGTCGCTCACGCGGCCACGATACGGCGCGCGAGGATCGTGCCGACTGCGCTCACGGCGTGCGCAGCCAGTGCGGACCACCCCGACCCTTCGATATACATGGAGGCCATGGCGCTCCGAGTGGGTGTGGCCGGCATCGGCTGGTCCGGGTTCTCCCGGACGACGGAGGGGACCTCCTACAAGGAGCTGATGTTCGAGGCGGCCCGGAGCGCGTACGCGGACGCGGGCGTCGACCCCAGGAGCGACATCGACTCGTTCGTGTGCTGCTCGGAGGACATCGAGGAGGGCACGAGCATCTTCGACGAGTACGTGCCGGATCAGCTCGGCGCAGTGCAACGGCCGGTACAGACGGTCGCCTCCGACGGCCTGTTCGGGGTGGCCACGGCGGTGATGCTGATCCGCAGCGGCGTGGCGTCGGCGGTGGCCGTTGAGTCGCACTCGAAGGCCAGCGACGTCGTCTCCCTCGGACGCGTGGACCGGTTCGCGATGGACCCCGTCCTGAACCGTCCGCTCGGCGTGTCGCCGACGGCGCTCGCCGGTCTCGAGATGCGCCGATGGCTCCACGTGACGGGCCGGAGCGAGTCCGAATGCGCGGACGTTGCGGCGCGCAACCGCGCGCACGCGGCCACGAACCGTCGTGCGTCCTACGCAGACGTCCACGATCCGACGCCGTTGTTCGACCCGCTCACCCGCGAACAGACCGCCGAGCCGGCCGATGGATGCGTCGTGCTCGTGCTCACGACAGAGGAGCGCACACCTGAAGGGAGCGTCTTCATCGACGGCGTCGGCTGGAGCCAGGATGCCCCGTCGGTCGAGAGCCGGGACTGGGACCGTGCGGCGGCCGCCGAGCGCGCCGCCCGCGCCGCCTACGATCGCGCCGGGGTCGAGCCCGGTGACGTGGAGCTGGCGGAGGTCGACGACACGTTCGCCTACAAGCAGCTGCAGCACCTCGAGGCGCTCGGGCTGTCGGATCTGGCCGAGGACCGGGTGAACCCGAGTGGGGGTGCGCTCGGCGAGGGGCATCTCCGTGAAGCGAACGGTCTCGCCCGCGCCCTCGCGTGCATCGAAGGCCTGCGGAGCGGGGACGCGCGGGTAGGCCTCGCGCAATCCTGGCGCGGGGTTCCCTCCACGTCGGCGGCGGTCGCGGTGATGCGCCGATGAGCCCTCGCGTCGCCGTCGTCGGCGCCGGGATGTCGCGGTTCGTCCGGCGCGCGCAGGAGACGGGCAAGGAGCTCTCGTGGATCGCGACGAGGGAGGCGCTCGCCTCGTGCGAGCTCAAGCTCGATGACGTCGACGCGGTCTGCCTGACGAGCGCGCCCGACGCCTTCGACGGCGTCCACCGCAAGGGTGACTACCTCGCCGACGGCGCCGGCGCCTGGGCCAAGCCGTACATGCGCACCTACGTCGGCGGTGGCAGCGGCGTCTTCACGGCGATCCAGGGCTGGTACACCGTCGCCTCCGGGCTGGCCGACGTGGTGGTGTGCGTCGCGGAGGAGAAGATGTCCTCCTGCCAGCCCCATCCGCAGGGCGCGTTCCTCACGATCTTCGACAACATCCTGGAACGTCCACTGGGACCCAACCTGCTCTGGATCTTCGCGCTGGAGATGCAGCGATACATGCAGGCCTACGGTCTCGACAAACGCGACATCGCCCAGGTGGCGGTGAAGAACAAGCGCAACGCGGCCGAACACCCCGCCGCGCTGCTGGGGCAGGCCGACATCACCGTGGAAGACGTGCTGGGGAGCGAGACCCTCGCCTGGCCGGTGCAGCGCCTCGACGTCTCGCCGATCTCCGACGGCGCCGTCGCGATCGTGATGGCCTCGGAGGACGCGGCGAAACGGCTCACCGACCGCCCCGTCTGGATCCAGGGCGTCGGCTGGAACCTCGACACGACCTACTGGACGAACCGGGACCTCGCGTACCCGGAGTACGTCGAGAACGCCGCGCGCATGGCCTACGGGATGGCCGGCGTGAACGAGCCGCGGAAGGAGATCCAGGTCGCCGAGCCCTACGACCCGTTCGACTACAAGGAGCTGCACCACCTCGAAGGCCTGCTGCTCTTCGACCGGGGGAAGGCGCCCGAGGCCGCCGCGGACGGCGTGACCGCCCGGGACGGGGACCTCCCGTGCTGTCCTTCCGGCGGTCTGCTCGGGGTCGGGAACCCGATCGCCGCTGCCGGGCTGATGAAGATCGCCGAGCTCTTCTGGCAGCTCCGAGGCGAGGCCGGCGCGCGCCAGGTCCCGGGAACGCCGGAGCGCGGCGTCGCCCAAGCCTGGGGTGACCTGATGCAGGTCGGGACCGTGGTGGTGATGGGCAACGGTGGGGGACCGCTCGCGACGGCCACGCAGTCGCCGCCGTTCGCGCCGCGCGCCACGTCCCTGTCCGATCAGGAGTTCCGCTCCGCGACGGGGGCCGTCGAGCAACGGCTCGACACCCGCTACGAGTGGGACCCCGGTGAGGCGATCGGTGCGGTCCTGGACGGCCTGCGCGAACAACGGATCCTCGCGACGACCTGCATCTCGTGTGGCCGGACGCTGGTGCCCGCGCGCAAGTTCTGCGAGCGATGCTTCCGGCCAACGGACGGCTGGACCGAGGTGCCGCACACCGGCACGGTGGAGACGTTCTCGATCTGTCATGTCACCTGGGACATGCGACCGCTCGACGAGCCGCAGATCCCGGCGGTGATCCGGCTCGACGGCACGAGCGAGGGCGGCTTCCTCCACCTCGTGGGCGAGGTCGCTCCCGACGACGTGCGTGCCGGGATGCAGGTCGAAGCGGTGTGGAAGCCGGCCGGCGAGCGCGTCGGGTCGATCCTGGATATCGAGTATTTCCGGCCACTCGAGCCCGAGCTCCGCCGTGAGCTGGTGGCCGTCGCGGCGGTGGAACTCCCCGTGGAGATCGCTCCGTGAGCCCCACGAAGATCCCGGGTGAGCTCTCGGTCTCCTTCCGCTACACGCCCGGCGTGGGGAACACCGCCTTCTTCGAGGGGCTCCGGGATCGTGCGGTGTTCCTCGGATCACGATGTGAGGACTGCGGCGTGACCTCTGTGCCCGCCAGGATCTTCTGCGAGCGATGCCTCGCCGAGCTCGAGCCCTCGCTCGAGTGCGGGCCCGAGGGGGAGCTGGTCTCGTGGACCCTCGTCCGTGTAGACGTCGACGATCAACCGCTCGAACGGCCGGTCACCTACGGGCTCGTGCGGCTGGACGGCGCCGACACCGTGCTGCTCCATCGGTTGCTGCACACCGGCGGCGAGCCCGCGATCGGCGAGCGGGTGCGCGCCGTGTTCACATCGCCCCGCGAGGGCTCGATGCTGGACGTGGAGGGCTTCGCGCCGGTGGCGGATGGTGCCGGTCCCTAGGCGGGCGAGCGCCAGTCGACCGCGACGACCCTGACCGGCTTGGCCAAGCCCTTCAGCGAGACCTCACGAGGCTCGTCCGTGACCACACCCCCGATACCGTCGCCAAGGGCATCGAGAGTCTCGACGCTGGCCAGCACCTCGCCGCCCTGTGCGAGCGCAGCGATCCGGGCGGCCGCGTGGACGCCCGCCCCTTCGTAATCACCTCGGGCCCGGGTCGCCTCCGCCGCATGGACTCCGATCCGGACCTGCGGGGCGAACCCGTGGTCCCGACGGTGATCCGCCAGCGCTCGCTGAATCTCCGTGGCGCAGGCCAGCGCCGAGCGCGGGTCGGAGAACGCCACGAAGAAGCCGTCACCGGTCCGGTGGACCTCCTCGCCGCCGCTGGCGACGATCGAACGGCGGAGCGCTTCGTCATGCCAGTGGAGGAGGTCGTGCCAGGCGTTGTCTCCGATCGCCTCGACCAGGGCCGTGGAGCCCACGATGTCCGTGAACATGAACGTGCGCACCTCCCGCGCGCCCGTGGGATTCGCGGGCCGAGCCAAGAGGGCATCCGTGCGGGCCATGTCCGGTTTCGCGCCGAGCCGCTCGAACGTTGTGCGGGCTGCTTCGAGCTCGAGCCTGGCCGCTTCGATCTCCCCGGCCGCGGTCCGTGCCTCGGCGAGCAGAAGGGTAGAGATCGCCGCCTCGTACGGCGCATCGATCTCGCGCCAGAGTCGCCGTGCCTCGCGGGCCCGTGTGAGCGCCAGCGACGGATCGTCCCGAAGCAGCGCGACGATCCCGGCCGCGTACGCCGCTGAGGCGCGGATCGCCGCCGTCCCGAACTCCCGGGCGATCTCCTCGAGCTCGGCCGCGGCAGCCTCCGCCGTCCGGGTATCGCGGAGCGCCTTCGCGATCTCGGTCTGTGCGGGGAGCAGCCGTGCTCGAGCAAGCTTGTGCCACGTGATCTCCTCGAGACTCCCCTTGATCGACGCCGCCGCGGCGTCCGTCCGCCCGCGGGCCACGAGGAGGAGCGCCGTTCCCGGCTGCGGCTCGGCGCCGAGCGCTCGCGCTTGTGCGAAGGCCTCATCCGCGCCCTCCAGGTCACCGAGCCGCACGCGGATCTCCCCGAGCTCGTGGAACGCTGCGCCTGCGGCCGCTGGATGGAAGTGTTGCAGCTCCTCCGAGGCCAGCTGCGCCTCCGACGCCGCGTCGGCCCAGGCGCCCGTGAGCCGCATGAACTCAGCCCGATGCACTCGGCAGATGCCCGGGAAGCCCGTGATGTCCTGGCGCTCGCACCAGCGCTTTGAGACATCGGCCCACTCGCTGCCACGCCGATAGTCAGCGGTCTCGCGGCACACGGACATCACCGAGCAGAACACCGCGCCGGTGGTGAACGCGCCCAGCTCCCCGCCGACCGCGACCGCCGCCGCACCTTCCATCAAGCCGAACGCCTCGTCGAGCCGTCCGGAAGTGCCCAACACCTCGGCGCGGCTGAGCGCCTCCCAGACGGGGAGGTCGGCGTCGTCCAGGCGCGACGCGATCTCCTTGGCGCGATCCAGGTGCAGCAACGCCTCGTCGATGTCTCCGCGGTCGAACGCGAGCTCACGCCGCGCGATCTCGAGGTACCCGTGCGCCACGGCTTCCGGCTCTCCTTCGAGGAGATGCTCGGCGCGATGCAGCCATGCCTGCCCGACGGAGCCGGCGAGCCTCGCGCCGTACTCCCGGCGCAGGGTGAGCGCCATCATCGCGGCCTTCGACCGGCTCCCTCGCTCGAGGTGGAGCGCGTAGGCCCGCTCGAACGCGGCGATCGACTCCGTCGAGAGGCCGATCCACCAGGCCGACTTCGCGAGCGCCTCGAGGTCCTCGGGCTCGAGCACACCGTGTCGATCCGCCTCCTGCAGCAGCCGGTGGGCCTCCGGCCACGCCCGGCGCGCGTAGGCCTCCCGTCCCGCTTCGAGAGGGTCGACGGTCACGACATCGCTCATCGACATCATCCTCTCGCATGGGGCTCCATACCGGAAGTCGGTACTCTCGACCGATGGAGTTCGAGCTGACGCCGGAGCAGCAGCAGGTCCGCGATCTCGTCCGGGAATTCGCCACCCAGGAGATCGCGCCGGGCGCCGGCGAGCGCGACGAGCACGAGGAGCTCCCCCTCGACATCGTGAAGAAGCTGGGCGAGCTCGGGATCTGCGGTGTTCCGATCCCCGAGGAGCACGGGGGCCTCGGAGCGGACGCCGTCACCTGGGCGCTCGTGATCGAGGAGCTGGGCAGGGCCGACGCGAGCGTCGCGGTCACGGTCTCGGTCGCGTCGGGACTGGCCGCGGGGATGATCGCGCGCTACGGGAGCACCGAGCAGCGGCAGCGGTGGCTTCCCCCGATCGCCGCGGGCGAGATGCTCGCGGGGTTCGGCCTCACGGAGCCGGGGAGCGGATCGGACGCCGCCGCGCTCCGGACGAAAGCCCGACTCGACGCCGGGAGCTGGGTGATCGACGGATCGAAGTCGTTCATCACGAACAGCGGGACCCCGATCACCGGGTTCGTGGTGGTGGCGTGTCGCACGGGAGACGATGCGGGAGCCAACGGCGTCTCCACGATCGTCGTGCCGGCCGACGCGCCCGGGTTCTCGGTCGGTGCCCCCTACCGGAAGCTGGGGTGGCGATCGAGCGACACCCACGAGCTCTCGTTCGAGGGATGCCGGGTCCCCGAGGATCACCTCCTCGGGGAGCGTGGGAGAGGCCTTGCGCAGTGCCTCGCGGCACTGGACGACGGGCGGATCTCGATCGCGGCGCTCTCGGTAGGGCTCGCCCAGGGGTGCCTCGATGCCAGCGTGCGCTACGCGAAGGATCGTGAAGCATTCGGACGGCCGATCGGGAACTACGAGGCGATCGCGTTCAAGCTCGCCGACATGCGCGCCGCGATCGAGGCGTCGCGACTGCTGACGTACCGGGCGGCCTGGCTGAAGGATCGGGGACAGCCGTACACCACGGAGGCCGCGATCGCGAAGCTCCGCGCGAGCGAGACCGCCGTCGACGTGGCGCGCGAGGCGATCCAAGTGCACGGCGGCTACGGCTACACGGAGGAGTTCCCGGTCGCCCGTGCGTACCGCGACGCGAAGGTGCTCGAGATCGGCGAGGGCACGAGTGAGATCCTCCGCCTGGTGATCGCGCGGGACCTCGGGCTCCAGCCGCAGGTCTGACGTGCCGAGCGGCCGGTACTCGGTGCGCGGGCGGGGCGGTGACGTCGTCGGGACGGAGGACTTCCGCTGCGCCCCCGGCCCGATGGGTTGGCGGTACGTCTCCGAGATCGAGCGCGGTGAGCCCACGCTCCATCGAGAGACGGTCGACGTCGTGGTCGACGCCTCGTGGCGGATCGTCCGGACGAGGATCGAGACCGGATCGCACGCGACCCTCCTCGAGGCGCGCGGGGACTCACTCGAAGGTGTCCGAGACGGGCAGAAGGTCGAGATGGCGTGGGGACCGGAGATGCACCTGGACTACCTCTCGCCCGCCTTCAACGCGATCACGGCGCAACGATTGGAGGGGACCAGCGAGATCGACGTCCTCTTCCTCGAGCCCGTCACCGTCGAACCGGTTCCGATGCGGCAACGGTACGAGCTGATCCGACGCGAATCGGTCGAGACGCCGACCGGCACGTTCCTCGCGGCTCGATGGCGCTACACCGCGCTCGCGACCGACTGGTCGAGCGATCTCTGGGTGGCGGACGACGTCGTCGTCCGCTACGACCGAGCCTTCGAGCTCATCTCGTACGAACCGGGGGCGTCGGGACCGTTCCCGACGCCCCCGTGACGCAACGGTCTCAGCCGGTCTTCAGCGCTTCGACCTCGATCTCGAGGTCGACCGTCTTGCCGACGAGGAAGCCGCCGGTCTCGAGGACCATGTTCCAGTTCACGTTCCAGTCCTCGCGCTCGAGCGTCGTCTTCGCGGTCGCGGCCAAGACGGTCTTCCCGTAGGGGTTCGTCTCGGTCCCGAGATACTCACCGATGAGCGTCACGGAACGGGTCACGTCACGGATCGTGAGTTCCCCGTCGAGCTCGAACGTGGCTCCCCCGGTGTGCCTCACCGCGGTGCTCGCGAACGTCATCACGGGCCACCGCTCGACGTTCAGGAAGTCATCGCTCTTCAGGTGCTCGTCCCGCTGCTCCGTGTTGGTCTGGATGCTCGCGGTCTTGATCTCGACGTGGGCGGAGGACTCTTCCGGGTTCTCCGCGACGTCGATCCATCCCGAGAATTCCGTGAAACGGCCCCGAACCCTCGTGAGGATGTGGCGGGCGACGAACTCCACCGCCGTGTGGGCGATGTCGAGCTCGTACTTGCCGGGGGGCGGCAACGGGAGGCCCCCGATCTCCTTCGTCGCTTCTGCCATCGCAGAACACTCTCCCTTCGCACGGACGCCGGAGGACGTCCTCGGTCTCGTACCCAGAACGGCGGGGAGTCACTCTGTATTCCTTAGCATCATAGAAGCCCTGAGCAGCTAAGATTCGGCTATGGATACGGAACGCGCGGTCTGCGAGAGCTTCCAGCGTGCGGCCCAGCTCGTCGGGCAACGCTGGGTGCCGCAGATCGTGTGGGTGCTCCTCGGTGGGCCAAGCCGCTACTCGGTCGTGCGCACGGCGATCCCGGAGATCTCCGACACCGTGCTATCCGATCGACTCCGGGATCTGGAGTCGGCGGGCATCCTTACGCGAGCGGTCACGCCCTCGACACCGGTGCTGATCGAGTACTCCCTGACGGAGCGGGGGCGCGAGCTCGCGAAGGTGATCGACGGCCTGGCCACGTGGGCCGACCGCTGGGCGGCCACCGGCGCCTGAAAGCAGCTCTCGGTCAACCGGTCGCAGCGTCGGCGATGTCGAGGACGTCGTCGACGATCGCGAACCCGTCGTCCAGCTGCTCCTCCGTGACGCAGAGCGGCGGGTTCGTCATGATGCCGTTGAATCGGATCATCGTGAACAGGCCTCGCTCGAGCAGCGCCTTGTTCACGGCCTGCATCGTCTCGTTCACGACGTTGAAGGGCGAGAGCGGCTCCATCGTGTCCCGGTTCTTGACGAGCTCGACGATCCCGAAGAGGCCGATATTGCGGACGCGGCCCACGCTCGGGTGCTTCGCCATCAGCTCCTCGTGATGCCGGCGCATCACCGGGTCCAGCCGCTTCGCGTTCCCGACGAGATCGTCCTCCTCGAGGACCTGGATCGCGGCGATCGCCGCCGCGCACGACAACGGGTGGGAGTTATAGGTCAGCCCGCCGTAGAACACGTTCTCCTCGAAGTGAGCGGCGATCTCGGGCTTGATGGCGACGGCCCCGAGCGGCAGGTAGGACGAGGTCAGACCCTTGGCGGCCGTCATCAGGTCCGGCACGAGGTCGTAGTGGTTCACCGCGAACCACTCGCCCGTTCGTCCGAACCCGCACATGATCTCGTCGGCGATGAACAAGATGCCGTGACGGTCGCAAAGCTCGCGGACGCCCCCGAGGTAGCCGTCGGGCGGGATCAGGATGCCGTTCGTACCCGTGACGGTTTCGAGGATGAAGGCCGCGATCGTCTGCGGGCCCTCGAGCTCGATCGTCTCCTCGAGCGTGGCGAGGGCCGTGGCCGCGTCCTCCATGCCACGCACCGTCCCGCGGTACGGATCCAGCACGTGCACGATCCCGGGCATCGGCGGGTTCTCATTCGCCCAGCGGCGTGGGTCGCCGGTGAGGTTGATCGTGGCGTAGGTGGCGCCGTGGTACGAGCGGTACCGGGCCAGGATCTTCTGCCGCCCTGTGAACGCCTTCGCGATCCGGATCGCGTTCTCGTTCGCCTCGGCGCCCCCGAGCGTGAAGAACGTCTTCTCGAGGTCGCCGGGCCAGAGCGTGGCGAGCTTCTCTCCGAGCCGCGCGCGCGTCTCGTACGCCATGAACGGCGAGATGTACGGGAGCTTCTCCGCCTGCCGCGCGATCGCATCGGCCACGCGCTTGTCTCCGTGCCCGATGTTCACGCCCATCAACTGTGAGTTGAAGTCGAGGTAGCGCGTGCCCTCGACGTCCCAGAAGTACACGCCCTCGGCTCGATCCACCGCGATCGGCGAAGCCTTCGACTGGGCCTGCCAGTCGTAGAGGGTGTAGCGCTTCGACTTCTCGACGATCTCGGCGGCGGACAGCGGCTGGACTTCGCTCATCGGCTCGACTCCCTCGTGCGGACGCGCGTCATCATGGCAGACGCCGGCACCCTGGTCCGCTCAACCTTTGACGACCTGACCGCCCTTCATCACGAAGGGAACGTCCTCGAGCACCGTCACGTCGTCGAGCGGATCGCCGTCGACCGCGATCAGGTCGGCGAACAGGCCCGGTCGCAGGGACCCGACGCGGTCGTCCCAACCCAGGAGCTCGGCCGCGCCGAGGGTCGCGCTGCGGATCGCCTCCATCGGCGTCTGGCCGAACCGCACGTGGAAGGCGAGGTTCCTCGCATTCATCCCGTGTGGATAGATCCCGGAGTCCGTCCCGAAGGCGATCCTGACGCCCGCCTTGACGGCCTTGGCGAAGTTCTCGCGCTGCGCGTCGTTCGTCATCTCGGTCTTCCGCATCACCTCGTCCGAGTACCCCAGGCGGGGACCCTCTTGGATCATCCAATCGCCGTCGAACATGTCGCAGACGAGGTAGGTCCCCCGCTCGAGCATCAGGTCGATCGTCTCGTCGTCGATCAAGCAGCCGTGCTCGATCGAGCGGACGCCGGCGCGGATCGCCCGCTTCGCGCCCTCGGCTCCGTGCGCGTGGGCCGCGACGTGCGTCCCCCGGGCCTCGGCCTCCTCCACGGCCGCGCGGATCTCCTCCTCGGTCAACTCGGGCTCGCCCGGGTTCGTCCCCGACGTGAGGACCGCGCCCGTCGCGATCACCTTGATGAAGTCGGCGCCCGCCTCGAAGATCCGCTTGACGTTGGCACGCACCTGATCGGGGCCGGTGGACACGCCCATCCGGAGCTCGCTCGGCACCGGCACGTCGGGCGGGAGGCCGGTGATGTCCCCGCCCCCGCCGGGGCTTGTCACATACGCTCCCGCGCACATCATCCGAGGCCCGACGAGCCTGCCTTCCTCGATCGCATCACGGAGCGCGAGATCCACGAACGCGTGGAACGTCCCCACGTCGCGGACGGTGGTGAAGCCACCGAGCAGGGTGGCGCGCGCGTTCGTGACCCCCGTGAGGGCCTCCTGGGCGGAGGAGCGCGTCAGGAGGTAGGCGTACCCCTGGCCGTCATCCATC
The DNA here is from genome assembly GCA_021155985.1 of Actinomycetes bacterium. GTDB lineage: Bacteria > Actinomycetota > UBA4738 > UBA4738 > HRBIN12 > JAJNBA01. The sequence goes on along the minus strand of JAJNBA010000007.1, from coordinate 31,454 downwards.
TCTCCGATCAGGTGGGCGTGACAATCGATCATGCCGGGGAGGACCGTCCGTCCGGACAGATCGATGGTCCGGCCCTGTGGGGCCGCACCTGCCTCGACCACGTCGCGGACGCGATCGCCGTCGATCACGAGGGCCCGGTCGGTGAGCACCTCGCCGGTCGATACATCCAGCACGCGGCCGGCGATCACCACGAGCGGTTCGGCCGATGGCATCGGCGGAGCATACTCTCGGCCTCCCCCAGCCGGGGGAGGCCTCGCGACCTTCGCCGGGTGCGCAGATCGAGCCGAGATGCCGATACCCGAAACATGGTACGGCGCAAGCACCATGCTTCGATCGTGGCGGGGTCCGCGCTGGTGATCCTCGCCTCGCTGTTCGGCGCCATCAGCCTGCCCGCCGCTGCCGTCGAACCCACCTGGTTCGACTTGCCGGCGTCGGACTCCTTCCCCCAGGGACTCGCCGCGGGCCCTGACGGGAAGACGTGGGTGGCCAGTCGCGCGGCCGCCGAGATCACGCGGCTCGCCCCCGACGGATCGTCGTCGTCGATCCCCCTCGAGTCCGGCGTCGATCCCTACGACATCGCCCGAGGGTCCGACGGGGCGATGTGGTTCACCGAGCACAACGGGAACCGGATCGGGCGGCTCACGATCGACGGGGAGCTCTCCGAGTTCTATCTCCGCGACCTGTCCACGCCGACGGGCATCACGCTCGGCCCCGACGGCGCGCTCTGGTTCGCGCAGCGAGGCGTCGGCGCGATCGGCCGCATCACCCCGGACGGAGAGATCACGGAGTGGCGAACGATCACCCCTCGCGCCGCGCCGCTCAGCGTGACGACGGGATCCGACGGAGCGATGTGGTTCACCCTGACGGCTGCGAACGTGGTCGGACGGATCACGCTCGACGGCACGATGACGGAGTTCCCGCTCCCCCCGAACGCGAGCGGCCCGCAGTGGATCACCACCGGTCCGGACGGCGCGCTCTGGTTCACGGCTCGCGCATCCAACACGATCGTGCGGATGACGACCGGAGGAGCTTTGACGACCTATCCGGTCCCCACGCCCGGAGCCGGGGTGAGCGGGATCACGACGGGGGCCGACGGAGCGCTCTGGTTCACGGAGAGCACCGCCGACGCCGTCGGCCGGATCGGCCTCGACGGCGCGATCGTCGAGATCCCGCTCGGCGAGGGCGCCACGCCGACCGGCATCACGACCGGGGCCGACGGCGCGATCTGGTTCAGCGCCCAAGGCACGAACCGCGTGGGGCGGCTCGAGCCCTCCGGCCCCGCCGATGACGTCGCTCCGACCGTCACGATCGTGTCGCCGGCGCACGGCTCGGTGCTGACCGACGGCGAGGGCATGGTCGCCGACTACTTCTGCACGGATGAGGCCGGGGGCTCGGGCGTGATCTCCTGCCGGGGACCGGTCGCGGACGGGTCGATCGTGCCGAACCGACCGGGCTCGCACGCGTTCACCGTCACCGGGACGGACGCGGAGGGGAACGTCGGCTCCGCGACCCACGAGTACGTCGTGTTCGAGGACATCGCCGGGCCGATCACGAACACGTCGGTCTTCTCTGCGGGGCGCGTGATCCCGATCATCCTCGAGCTCGGGGGACACCCACAGGGGTCCGTGTTCGCGAACGGGTACCCGCTGGTGCGCAAGGTGGACTGCGCGACCGGCGAGGTGCTGGCCGAGCAGTCGGCGTCGGTCCAGGCGAACCTGTCGAACAACGGCAGACTGATGCTGCAGTGGCGGACCGAGGCGGGCTGGGCTGGCTCGTGCCGCTCGCTCGTGGCCCGTCTCGGGCTCGGCGGTTGGTCGGATGCCGACGCCGTGTTCACCGCGCGCTTCGCCTGACGCCGGGCGTCAGCTGCGCGACGTGAGCTGCTCGTCGATCAGGGCCCTGAGCTCTTCCCGACCGAACGGCCGGGAGTGCCCCGCGCAGACGAGCTCGACCGGCAGGGCCGAGAGCCGCTCGAGCGACGCTACGAACGCCGCCTCGTCGTCGGCGTACAGAGGGTCGTCGAGAGCTGCGGTGTCGCCTGTGAACAGCAGACCGGCCTCGGCGTCCCAGAGCGCGATCGAGCCCGCGGTGTGGCCCGGGACGTGGAGGACCTCGAAGGCGCGGTCCCCCAGATCCACGAGGTCGCCGTCCGCGAGGATGCGTGTCGGCTCTGTCGGCGACGTCCGCCAGCCGCCGAGGTCGAAGTTCGGGCCGGGCAGGGCCGTGACCACGATCTCCGGCGGTTCGTAGCCGTACCAGCGGATCTCATACTCCCAGACCGGGTCGGTAGTCCCGCCGGAGGAGGGCGAGGCCTTCGGGCGCACGCAGCCCATCGGCATCGGCCGCATGACACCAGCGTTCCTCGAACGCGTGCATGCCCCCGATGTGATCGAAGTGGTCATGTGTGGCGACCGCCACGATCGGCCGGCCTTCGGCCAGCGGGGCGAGCTCCCCCCGGAGATCGCCGATCCCGTTGCCCGTATCGACCACGAGGTCGCGGTCGCGCCCACGGACGTGCCAGACGTTCGACTCGAAGAACACGTCGAGGTGATCCTCGACGAGCAGCGTGATCGCGTCGGTCACCCGCTCGGATCGGAACCACCGCTCGGCGATGGGAAGGTCGGTCACGCGCGGTCGGAGAAGAACACCGCCGGGGCCTCGGGGCGGAGACAGTGGACGGAGGTCATCGACGCGTTGTAAGAACCGACATTCGGGATCGCCACGATGTCGCCCTCCTCGACCTGTGGCATGGGATGGTCCTCGGCGAGCAGGTCGTTCCCCTCGTTGATGTGTCCCGCCACGGTGACGCGGGCCACGGGCTCGCCGTCGGCCGCTCGACACAGGATCGGGTGGTAGGGGATCCGGTACACGAAGTGCTCGTTGATCACGTTCCAACCCGTATCCAGTCCGATGAAGGTCGTGCCGTCTCGATCCTCGACGCTCACGACCTCCGCGAGATGGACGGCGCATTGCTTCGCGAGGAACTCGCCGGGCTCCGTCCCGACCGTCACGTCGAGCGGCCCGAGGTGCCGGGCGAGGACGGACGCCCACGCCTCGAGGTCGAGTGGTTCGTCGCCGGGCCGGAACGGGACGCCGAGCCCTCCTCCGGTGTTGACCTCCACGATCGGACACCCCGCTTCCACGAGGCTCCGGGTGGCCTCGGCCACTCGCCGCATCGTCTCGTCGACGATCGGGAGCGCGTCGGTCAGGTAGAGGTAGCCGGCGTGCACGTGCACCGTGTCGATCGTGAGGTCGTGCCGCCGTGCGATGGCGAGGGCCTCTCCGAGGTGCTCGGGGTAGATCCCGAACTTGGTCGGCCGATCTCCCGCGTACGTCTGGCCACCGCCCGGGTAGGCGGCTCCGATCCGCGGGTTGATCCGGATGCCGACGGTCGAGCCCGGCGCCCGGGTCCCCACTCGATCCAGCTGCGTGAGGAGGTCGACGTTCAGGTGGACCCCCGCCGTGAGCACCGCGTCGAGGTCGCGGGCGGACAGGTTGGTCCCCGTGTAGCTGATCTCCTCCTGCCCCCAGCCGTGATCGAGCGCCCACCTGATCTCCATCGGCGAGCAGACGTCCATCCCGACGCTCTCCGGGGAGCCCGGCGCGCCCAGGGCGCGGAGGAACGCGAGGAACGTCGGCTCGCGCTGCGCCTTGAGCGCGAGCCGGACCCGGTGGCGGAGTCCGGCGGCGCCGAGCGCGCCCTGGAGACCTCGTGCTTGTTCCTCCACCCGAACGAGATCGTGGACGTAGAGCGGGGTTCCGTGCTCGCGCGCGATCGACTCGGCGTCGCGCCCGGCGATGGAGAGCCGGCCGGCTCGGACCTCGAGACCGGGTCGGTCCCACCACGTCAGCCGGGAGGTCGTTCGCGCCATGCGGGCGCCCAGGCTACCCGCAGGTGGGACGTGCGACCCCGTCAGACGGTCGCGGCCGCCGACATCTCCGCTGACTCTTCCACACCGGCCTCCCGTCGAGCGACCAACAGGACCGATGCCACGGTGGCGATGATGCCGCTCGCGAGCGACATCGCCAGACCGATGGCGACGGTCGCTTCGAACGGGGTCTGCCCTTCGGCCCCCGGCAAGATCGGGTTCGGGCCGATCGTCTCGGCCACACGGGTGAACCCGATCGCGGAGGAGATCAGGAGGACCATGCTCGAGATCACCATCAAGAGGGCGACGATGCGCCGGATCGCCGGGTCCGCCAGCAGGATGTAGGCGCAGCCGAACAGCAGCGCGCCGATGCCCGCGGCGAACGCGATGGCGCCCGTCCCGTCCCAGGTGCCGTCCAGGTAGATGGTCACCGTGCCACCGTCGACCGGGTAGGAGTAGCTGAACCACTTCGCGTAGACGCCGATGAAGCCGGTCAATCCCGCCACGGCCGTCACGACCGCCAGGAAGTTGATGCGTTCGGAGCGCATGGACGATCCTCCTCGTCGGGTATCCCGGCTATCGGCACGGGATAGGCCGATTCTTGACCGCAGATCCCTCCGGTTCAACGACCCCGCAGCTCCGGAGTCCCGGAGGCGCTTGAGATCGACGGCGTGCGTCCGTGGCGATCGATCGGATCGTGAGTGGAGGTGAGGGGATTTGAACCCCTGGCCTCTGCCGTGCGAAGGCAGCGCTCTACCGGGCTGAGCTACACCCCCGGGACGTCGGGCAGCGTAGCAGCTAGCCGCAGGCCGGTTCGTACGGGCGATCGGGCAGGAACCGATCCCACTCCAGACGGGTGAGCGTGCGGCCCGCGACCGCGCACGCATGGCGGTTCCACTCCTGAGGATCGATGCTCCAGCGCACCCCCTCGCCCGTCTGAAGGACCGCCAGGACGTGCTTCCCGTCCGGCGTCACGACCGCGGTCCCCCAACGCTGCGCCCTGGTCGGGAAGGCCGCCCCGAGCTGTCTCGTGGTCGCGGGGTCGAGGAGCCTGATCGTCCCGTCGGTGCCGCCCGACACGAGGATGCGGCCCGACGGATCGAAGTCCAGCGAGAGCACGAAGCCCGCGGACGCGAGGATCGGTTGCCCGATCGGTTCACCCGAGGCGGCATCGAAGATCCTCACGAGCCCGTCGCCTCCGCCCGTCGCGAGGATCGCCCCGTCCGGGCTGAACAGGGCCGTCGATGCTCGACTGAAGTCGCCGTCCACGTTGACGGTGTAGACCTCGTTCCCTCCGGGGAAGGAGTACACCGTCGCCCAACCACCGAACCCACCGTCGGGTGGTTCGCCGTTCCACGCCACGACGAGCCGCCGACCGTCGGGATCGAAGGCGACGTCGAAGATGTCTCCCCCCACTTCGACCGGCTCGCCCATGACCTCACCGGTGACTGCATCCCACGCCCTGACCAGGCCTTCCGGGCCTCCCGCGATCAGGATCTCGCCGTCGGGCGAGAACGCCACCGCGCGCACCCAATCGATGCCGCCTTGGTCGCCGAGCTCGAGAGGGACCTCCGACGTGTCGACGGGCCGACGGGCCCACGAACCCGTCTCCCACAAGCCGACCTGTCCGGGACCGGTCACGGCGAGCAACCGGCCGTCGGGCGAGAAGGCGAGGTCGTCCACCTCGCCGTCGATCGCGTCCAGCTCGTGGATCATCTCGAACGTCTCCGCATCTCGAACGACGACGGTGCCGTCCGCGTCACCGGCGGCGAGCATCGAGCCGTCGGGACTCACCGTGAGGAACGCCTGCGGCTCTTCCTGGTTCGGATACCCGTCCGACCCGTCGAACGAGCGACCGAGTCGGCGTTCCCCGCTGACATCCCATGCCATCACGCTTCCATCCAGGCTCGACGTGTACATCGTGACCCGACCGTCGACATCGGCGAACGAAGCGAAATGCGCGGGACCGTTGTGCCCGACGAGGAGCTCACGGAAGACCCCGGCGTCCGCATCCCACAGGCCGACGGTGCCGTCCTCGCTCGTCGTCACCAGGGTTCGACCGTCGGGCGAGAACGCGGCGAAGACGGCGTCGACGTGGCGGCCTTCGAGAGTGCGACCCTTGCCCGTCTCGAGGTCGTATACGCGGAGGGATCCATCCGGCTGGGGCTGCGCCATCCGGTCGAGGTCATCGGTCACGCCGAACTGCAGCAGGCTCGGCGTGCGGATGGTCACGGTCGGCTCGGCGCCGCCCTGTTCCCACAGGGAGTAGAAGCCGGGACCGCTGAACGGGTCGTCGACCGAGGTCGAGCCCTCGATCGTCAGCAGCTGTCCGTCGCCGAAGAGCCAGACATCGAGGAACAGGCGACCGGGGCGTGGTGGGATCTCCGCGAGGGTCCGGTCCGTGGCGGGGTCCCACATCCGGACGATCCCGTCCGCCCGGATGATCGCGAACACACCGAGATCCTCGGTGAAGCTGAAGGCCGCGAACTCCTCCTGCGGGAACGATCCCTCGCGGGTCGTGTCACCGGTCGCCGGGTCGACGACGCGAACGACCAGGCCGTCCTCCGGCGTGAAGCTCGGGACCAGGAGCTCCCCCGCGGCGTTCCATTGCCCGACGAAGCCCGGCATCGTCCGGAGCAGCTCGCCGGACGAGGCATCCACGACCCCCACCTCGCCGCGGTTGTTCCCGACCGCCAACAGTCGACCATCCGGACTGGCCGTCACGTTCTGCGGCCGACCCCCGAGCGGACGCCAGACGGCGATCGCGGCGGGGCTTCGGACCAACGCCGATTGGAGGTTGGCGCGGGTCTCCTCCGAGTCGTGCAGCGCCGTGCCCTGACGGGCGAGGAGCAGGGAGAGATCCAGATCCTTCTGCACGAGCGCCTGCGCGCCGAGCCGCTGCGCGTCGGCCTCCGTGGCGGCGGCCACGGCCTTGCCTCGCTGGGTGACCGCGAGCACTCCCCCGACGAGCGCGAGGACGAGCAAGAGCGCGACGGTGGCGAGCATGGCGCGCAGCCGTCGGTTGATCGTTCGTTGGCGGGCGAGCTCACGCTCTCGCGCTTCGCGACTCTGCGCGAGGAACTCGCGCTCCAGTTCGTTCAGCTCCAGGTTGTGCTCCGCGGTCCAATCGATCGCCGACGCCAGGCGCGCGCCTCGATAGAGCTCCCCGGCTTCACGGCCGGCCTCCTCCCAGGCCTTCGCCTGTTCGGTCAGATGTGAACGGAGCCGCTGGCCGGATCGATCCTCATCCAGCCACGCTCGGAAACGCGGCCACTCGCGCAGGAGCGCTTCGTGCGCGACCTCCAGCGCACCCTCGCTCACGGTCAGGAGCCGCGCATCGGTGAGTGTGCGCACGACCGTCGCGACCCGTTCGTTCCGTTCCAGGTCGAGCTCCTCCATGGGCACGCGTCGGCGAGCGACGTCGGAGCCATCCCCCGGGCCCGTGAGGCGGAGCATCACGGCTCGCGCCACGTCCTGCTCCTCCGTCGACAGCGTGTCGTACGCCTCTTCCGCGAGCCGGCCCACGGCTCCATGGATGCCACCCGTGCGCTCGTACGCAGCCAGCGGGATCGTGCGCCCGTTCCGGTGCTGCCACAGCTCGAACAGCGCGGACGACAGCAGCGGCAGCCCGCCCGGCTCGTCGACCACCTCCGCAACCAAGGCATCGACGAGTGCCGGCTCGACGACGAGGCCGGAGCGGCGCGCGGGACCGGTGATCGTTCGCGCGTACTCCCCGGCGGACATCGGGCCGACGAGGACGTGACTCGCGCCGAGCAGCTCGGCGAACGAAGGGAACGCCGCACATCGGCCGTAGAAGTCGGCTCGGACCGCCACGACCACGATCACGTTCGCCCGAAGGTCGACCGACGCCTCCACCAGCGCGTTGACGAACGCCTCACGCTCCTGCTCATCCGTGCACTGGGTGAACAGCTCCTCGAACTGATCCACGAGGACGAGAAGCCTGTCCCCTTCCTGCATCGCTGCCCGAGCCATCCGCAGCGGCAGCTCGGACCCTTCGAGTCGCACTCGCAGCGTGTCCGGGAGCGCGCTCCAGACCGCCCGATCGAGGGCGCGAAGCGGATACGCGCCGGGACGGAGGATCGCGGTCGCCCATCCCTCGCTTCCTGGGAGCGAACCGCTGCCGAGGGCGGAGAGGAGGCCGGCACGCACCGCCGAGGACTTCCCGCTGCCGGACGGCCCGACGACGCCGAGCGCGGTCGAGCCCGCGAGGCGACCGATCATCTCCGCGACGAGCCGCTCACGACCGAAGAAGAACGGCGCATCGCCGACATCGAAGCTCTCGAGGCCGCGGTACGGAGAGGTCTGCCGTCCGTCGAGCTCGGCTCCGGATCCGGACGCCGAATACAGCTCCGAACGCTCTCGAACCAGCTGGAGATCGACGACGTTGTCGGCCAGCGTCGACTCCCATGATCGGAGTCCGCTCCGTTGGGTCGCTGCCTGCGCCGCGGCCTCCCCGAGTCGTCGAGCCGCCTCGCCTCTGGCCCAGTCGCCGGCGAGGGCGTGGATCCGTGCCGGGAGACCTTCGGATGCCTCGAGCAACGCAGCGACGGGAGCAGGCGTCGCGGGATCGTCGAGGTAGAGGGCGGCGATCTGCCCGACGGCGTCGGCCGGGAGCGGCTCGAGCCGGAGGGTCGAGACGGCTTCCGGCCGGGCGCCGAACGAAGGCCCCGATCCCGATTCGGCCTGGAAGGCGATCACCACGAGCACCGGGAGCGTGGGGATCCGGTCGAGGAGACGGGAGAGTGCGGCGGCGGTGGCCGCCTCGGCCACCTGGGCGTCGTCGATCACGATCACGGAAGGGCCGTCGGCGGCGGCCTCGTCGATCGCAGTGACGGCCTCGGATCCCGTGGTGCAGCTCACGTACCTCACCCGGGCTCCGTCGCTCGCCGCGAGCGCGGCCACGTCGGCGGCCAGACGGGTCTTCCCCGCCCCCGCCGGGCCGACGATCGCCGCGGCCGCCCCCGAACCGCGCCGCGCATGCCGCCACGTCCACCGGAGCCAGCGTGCCTCCACCTCTCGACCGATGAGCGGGACGGAAGGATCCAGCGCCGGCGGCAGCTCCGTGCGCGGCGGCGGGGCGGCGCCGTCACGTCCCGCGTCGTCCAGCCGGGTCATGAGGTCGCCCGGGGACGAACCCTGCGGGGTCACGTCGAAGACCGCGACGGGTTCGGGAAGTCCCTTCATCTCGCGAACACCCGCCTCCGTGAAGTCCAACCCGTCCACGGCGCGAGCGAGATGAAGCACGCCCTGGCTCGCCAAGACCTGACCCGGGCCGGCCTGCGAGCAGAGCCGGGCAGCGAGGTTCAGCGCGCCGCCGCGGTAGCCGTCCTCCACGGGCACCGCCTCGCCTGCATCCAAGCCGATCCCCACTCGGAGCGGAACCGTGGGATCACGCTCCACCTCGTCGACGAATGCCAACTGGAGGTCGACGGCGGCGCGCAGGGCCTGGCGAGCCGAGCCGAACACCGCGAGCGCCTCGTCGCCGCGGAGCTCGATCACGGAGCCGCCGCGCGCCTCGACGCCTTCGCGTGCGATCTCGGCGAACGAGGCGGCGAGACGCGCGGCGGCCTCGTCACCCCTCGCCTGCGTGAAGCTCGTGTAGCCCCGGACGTCCGCGATCAGGAACGTCAGGATCTCGGCCCGAGCTGCCGTCCCCGGCCCACCCCGCTCGACCATCTCGCGGGATTGTCCAGCACCTCGGCGAGCTCCCGCAAGGGGTGGGCACCGTTCGTGCAGGGCGACCGAGTGCGCGTTTATCGATCGTCGCGGAGAGCGGCAGCGTGACGGTCGAGCGCGTCGCGGAGATCCTTCTGCACCACCGAGATCGACAGGTCGCCGCGGGTCTTCTCGATCAGGGAGCGGGAGACGTCCGTCGCCCGCCGGAGATTCATCGTGATCGCGTCCGGGTAGTCCATCGCCACGAGGACGCCGAACATCTCCTCCATCGAGTCCAGCAGTTCCTCGGCCTGCGCCACGCGACCCCCACGGAGCAGATCGAGGAGTCGTCGCCTTCCCTCGCCGATCGCGTCCGACATCCCGCCGAGGTAGGCCGCATCTTCGACATCGAGGTCGGTCGGGCCCGGGAGTTCCTCACCCGTGACGAGCGCCATCGTGAGGTTCGCCTCAGCGTATTCCTTCTGGGCGTCCTGCAGGTACCCGGCGTGGCGGATGTCGGCGTGATCCCGAACGGCGGCGAGCCCTTCCTCCAACGACGCGCGAGACTCGCCGATCAGGGCCCTCGCGGCGTCGAACTCCAGCCGATGGATCGCTCGGATCGCGTTCGCGCTCGCGCGGATCGAACGACGCGCGGCGGGCAACGCCTGCTCGCGGGCGGCGTTCTTGGCGTCGAGACGGGTGTGGATGGAACGCGCGAGGTCCGAGAGGTCCACTCAGCCGGCGGAGGCGGGTCGGACCACGACGTGCACGCGGTCGCTCTCCGCGATGCCTTCGAGACCGTTGAACGTTTCGTGCGCATGCCCGTTGCGACCCTCGATCACGTACCGGGCCGCGAAGGCGGCTGCCTGGTCGCGCGGGATCCGCGCGTTCCGGACGGCCTCCTGCGGATCGGCCACGCTCCGGCGCTTCATCGAGATCAGCATCCAGATGTACGCGCCGAGCAAGATCGCGAGCGCCAGCGTGACGTTCCAGACGACACGGAGCGGCGGGACGAGCCCGATCAGGAAGGAGATACCGATCGCCTCGATCAGGAAGACGAGGACGCGGCGGCGGCGGTCGCGGACGCGAGCCTTGCGGCGTTCGGCGTCGCCGACGAAGCGAGCCCCCTTCCGGGGAGTCACGATCCAACGTCCGGTGGTGCCGTTCACTTCGGCGAGCGCCAAGAACTCCATCCTACGTTCGAAATCCTCGACCGACGCCGACAACGAGCGTCGTCCCGATATGCGTGGAAGCAGCGATGCGGCCCACATGATGCCGAGTGCCGCGAGGAGCAGCCAATCCAATGCGCCCAGCCTCCGCTCTGTCGTTCCCGGTTCGACACAACATCTAGGCTGGGACGGCACCGTAGCACCACATATAGGGGTCCTCAATCACATCCATGTGATCCGAAGAACTTTTTCACAAGCGTCGGTGCGGGCCGTCCTTTCGCCGGGAAGGCGCAGGGTTCGGGGATCAGCTCGGGCCCGCGTAGTCGCCGGACTTGCCTCCGGACTTCGTCAGCAGGCGCAGGCCGTCGATCCGGGCCGCCCGGTCGTAGGCCTTCGCGGTGTCGTACACGCTGAGGGCGGCCACGGCCGCCGCCGTGAGGGACTCCATCTCCACGCCGGTCCGGTCCCGCGCCCGGACCCGCGTCCACACCCGGATCGTGCCGGACTCCTGGTCGGGCTCCACCCGCACCTCTGCACCGGTGACCGCGATCGGGTGACAGAAGGGGAGGAGGTCGGGGGTTCGCTTGACCCCCATGAGTCCCGCGATCCGCGCGGCTTCGATCGGATCGCCTTTCGGCGTCCCGGCGACGAGCTGGGCGCAGGCCGTCGGGGTCATCGTGACCACGCACTCGGCCTCGGCCTCCCGATCGGTGACCTCCTTCGCACCGACCTCGACCATCCGGGCCGACAGCTCTGCGTGGGGTCGCGCGCGCTCGAAGCCTTCTCCGCCGGTCACCTCAGTCCTCCGAGGACCGGAACAACATGACCTTCACGGTCGACCCGGCGGGTGCGACGTCGGTGCCGGCCGGGATCATCGCCAATCCGTTCGCCCGCGCGACGGTCGAGATCAGGTTCGATCCCCGTGCGCCCGTCGGCGCGGCCGACCAACCGCCTTCCTCGCGCCGGACCTCGACCCGGGCGTACTGGAGCTTCCCCCGAGGGCCTCGGACGTCTTCGGTCAGCGTGGCTGTCACCTCGGGGCGGAACAGGTGCGTCCGACCCATCATCTTGAGGATCGCCGGTCGGAGGAACACCTCGAGGCTCACGAACACGCTGACCGGATTGCCCGGCAGCCCGAAATAGGGCTTGCCCTCGACGTGGCCGAACCCCTGCGGCATCCCGGGTTGCATCGCCACCTTGTAGAAGTCCACGTCACCCCGCCGGAAGAACGCGGCCTTCACCACGTCGCGCTCCCCCACGGAGACCCCGCCCGAGGACACGAACGCGTCGGCCTGGATCTCGAAGCTGAAGATCGTCTCGCGGAGCGACTCGACGTCGTCGCGCACGATCCCCGCCATCACCGGCATCGCGCCCATCTCGCGGAGGGCGCCGAAGATCAGCGCCGAGTTGGCGTCCCGCACCTGCCCGAACGCCGGCGTCTCCGACGGAGACACTAGTTCGTCGCCGGTGGACAGCACGACGACCCGAGGCCGCGGATGCACGAGCGGGGTGGGATGGCCGGCGATCGCGAGCAGTCCGAGCTCAGGAGCGCCGAGGCGCTTGCCGGCGGGCACGAGGACGTCCCCCTCGTGGACGTCTTCCCCGTGCGGGCGTACGTGCGTGCCGGCTGCCGGCCCGTCGAGCAACCGGACCCTTCCGTCGCCGTCGACCATCGCGTTCTCGATCGGCACGACGACGTCGGCGCCCCCGGGGATCGGCGCGCCGGTGGCGATGTGCATCGCCTCGCCGGCGCCGACGGTCCCCTCAGGCTCGTGGCCGATCAGCGCGCGGCCGACGATCTTCAGGTCGGCAGGCTGCGACGGCGTGGCGTCGGCGACGTCGGAGGCACGCACCGCGAACCCATCCATCGCGGAGGACGCGAACTCGGGGAGATCATGCGTGGCGACCACGTCCTCGGACACCACGCAGCCGTACGCGTCCGTCAGCGGCAGACGCAGCGGAGCGAGCGGATGGATGGCGCCGAGCACCCGCTCTCGAGCCTCCTCGACGGCGAGCAAGCCCTCGGGCGCGTCGTGATCGTGGGGTTGGGCCGCCATGCCGGTCAGTGTAGGCGGGCCCCAGCGGAGGCGGACCTTCCGAGGCGGCTCAGCTGAGCCTCTCTCGCCGAGCGAGCTCCGCGAGGTAGGCCTTGAACTGTGAGCCGATATCGTCGCGATCGAGGGCGAGCTCGACCGTCGCGCGGAGGTAATCGAGCTTGTTCCCGACGTCGAACCGACCCTCGAACGTCAACGCGTACACGGCCTGCTCCTGGGCGAGCAGGTTGATCGCGTCGGTGAGCTGGATCTCGCCGCCGTGACCCGGAGGGGTCTTGCGGAGCGCATCGAAGATCTCGGGCGTGAACACGTAGCGGCCGATCGCGGCGAGCGTGGACGGGGATCGCTCCGGCGCCGGCTTCTCGATGATGGAGACGATCCGCACGAGGTCCTCCTCGACGGGCTCCGGCTCGATCATGCCGTAGAGCGAGGCCTCGTCGCGACCCACCTCGATCGCCGCCAGCACGCTCCGGCCGTAGCGTTCGTGCACCTTCAGCATCCGGTCGAGCAGGGGCGTCCTGGGGCGGACGAGATCGTCGGGCAGCATCACGACGAACGGCTTGTCGCCGACGTGGGTCTCGGCGCAGGCGATCGCGTGGCCGAGGCCGAGCGGGTCGCGCTGCCGTGTGTAGTAGATCGACGCCAGCTCCGCGATCGCGCGCACCTGCTTCAGCTCGTCGAACTTGCCTTTCGCTTCGAGGAAGTGCTCCAGCTCGGCCGATCGATCGAAGTGATCCTCGATCGATCGCTTCCCGCGACCGGTCACCATCAGGATGTCGGTGATCCCGGCCCGCACGGCTTCCTCCACGACGAGCTGGATCGCGGGCGTGTCGACGACCGGCAGCATCTCCTTGGGGGTCGCCTTCGTCGCCGGCAGGAACCGGGTGCCGAGACCCGCCACGGGGATCACGGCGTTCTGGACCTTCACGCGCGCAACGCTACTCCGGCGGCGGAGCCGATGTCAGCCGCGAACAGGGCCCCGAGTAGACTGGCTCCGGATGCCCACCTACGAGTACACGTGCCGCGACTGCGGCCACACGTTCGACATCGTGCAATCGATGTGGGACGAGTCGCTGACGATGTGCCCCGAGTGCGGCGGCAGCCTCCGGAAGGTGTTCGCACCGCCGGCGATCTCGTTCAAGGGCTCCGGCTTCTACGCCACGGACCACGGGAAGAAGTCGAAGACGTCGGCCGAATCACGATCGGACGGCGAGAAGAGCGAGATGAAGCCAGGTGAGAGCAAAGACGGCGCGAAGAAGACCGACGGCGCACCGTCGAGCGACGGGTCGAAGGACACGAGCACGAAGGGCTCCTCCGGAGGTTCCGAGAAGACGTCCTCGCCCGCGAAGAAGGAGCCGGCGCCCTCGTGACCGAGGCCCGCGCGGAGATCGGGGTCATCGGGGGGTCGGGCTTCTACGCCTTCCTCGAGGACACGACGACGATCGAGGTGGAGACGCCGTTCGGCGCGCCCTCCGCGCCCATCACCATCGGAACGGTCGGCGACCGCACGGTCGCGTTCCTCCCCCGCCACGGGACGGACCATCGGTTCCCGCCGCACCTGGTCCCGTACCGCGCCAACTTGTGGGCGCTGAAGGAGCTCGAGGTCACCCGGGTGTTCGGACCATGCGCGGCAGGATCGCTCCGCAAGGAGATCCCTCCGCGCACGCTCGTCGTGAGCGACCAGGCCATCGACTTCACGAAGTCGCGCTCGAACACGTTCTACGACGGCCCGCAGACCACGCACGTCTCCTTCGCCGACCCCTACTGCCCGACGCTCCGCGAGACGCTGGTGAAGACGGCCGCATCGCAGGGCATCGAGCACCGCGACGGAGGGACGATGGTCGTGATCGAGGGCCCGCGATTCTCGACGGTGGCCGAGTCGAGGATGTACGCCCAGCTCGGCGCCGACGTGATCGGGATGACGCAGTTCCCGGAGGCGACGCTCGCGAGGGAGCTCGAGCTCTGCTACGGCAGCGTGGCGCTCGTCACCGACTACGACGTGGGCGTGGACGATATCCCACCGGTCACCCACGAGGAGGTCCTCAAGGTGTTCGGCGAGAACATCGACACGCTCCGAGACCTCCTGTTCGCCGCGATCCCCGCGGTGCCGGCCGAACGGACGTGCCCCTGCGCGACCGCCCTGGCCGGCACCGGCAACGGATGACGACCCGCCGAACGCTCGTCACCGTCGAGGTTCGGTTCGTGACCGACGAGGATCCCGAGCAGCTCGCCGACCGGATGCGGGAGGCGGTCGCGACGATCGTGGGCAAGCAGGCGCTCGAGGAGTTCCGCGTCAAGTCGCTTCCGCTCGAGCCCCCGAACGAGAAGGACGGTCTCCGCCCCGTCGAGTGAGATAGGTCACTGTGCGGCGCCCGGGGCCCGTCTACGGTCGCGCCCATGCTCTTCCGCCGGAAGCTGCCGCGATCGTCCTTCATCCTGCTCTCCGCATCCGTCGCGAGCGCGCTGGCGGCAGCGCTCGTGATGCGGGCGTACGCGCACCGGCTCGACGTTGCGCGCCCGGACGGCGGACCCCCGATCGCCGTCGTCGCGGCTGTCGCGCACGTCCCGCGGGGCTCGGTCCTCACCGAGACCGCCCTCGAGGTCGTGACGCTGCCGGCCCGATTCGCGCCGCCCGGCGCGATCCGTGACTTGGGTCGTGCCACGGGACGGATCGCGGTCGCGGACATCGCGGCGGGCGAGGTCGTGACCCAGCTCCGTTTGGCCGGTTCGCACTCGGGTCCGACCGCCTCGCTCGTCGGCGCCGGGATGCGGGCGGTCGAGATCCCGGTCGCGTCGGCGGTCGGTGTGCGGCCCGGTGACCTGGTCGACGTGATCGCCACCTTCGGGGGAGGCGGCGCCCACACGGAGGTGGCGAGCGAAGCGATCGAGGTGCTCGCCGTCGACCGGGCGGGCGGTGGCGCCGCCTTCGGAGGCGCCACCGCCCCACCACAGGGCGCGACCGGGCTCGTCCTGCTCGTCTCGCCCACGGACGCGGAGGCCCTCGCGTTCGCGTCGGCGTTCGCCACGCTCTCCGTCGCCGTTCGAGGTCCCGACGATCTCGTTCCCGGCTCGGCCTTCACCGTTCCGGTGACGGCCGACCGCTAGCATCTGGCGGACCTTTCCCGACGGAAGGACCGTGTGAGCATCCTGCAAGCGATCGTCCTCGGCCTCGTGCAGGGGGCGACGGAGTTCGCGCCGGTCTCGAGCTCGGGACACCTGATCCTCGTGCCGTGGATGTTCGGATGGGGAGCGATCGGCGACCCCGACCTCCAGAAGTCCTTCGACGTCGCGCTGCACATGGGCACGCTCCTCGGCGCGCTGATCTATTTCCGGAACGACGTCGCGAGGTACGCCGCGGCCTGGTTCCATTCGATCGCCACCAGGCGGATGTCGACGCCGGACGAGCGGATCGCCTGGGCCCTCGTCGTCGGGACGATCCCGGGAGCGATCGTGGGGGCGCTGTTCGAGAACGTGATCCAGGAGAAGCTGGGCGCGCCCTGGTTGATCGCAGTGATGCTGGTGGCCTTCGGGATCGTGCTCGTCGTCGTCGATCGCCGTGCCCGGAGCGATCGCGACTTCGACTCGATCGGACCGAAGGAGGGCCTCCTGCTGGGCACGGCGCAGGCGTTGGCGCTCCAGCCCGGCGTGTCGCGCTCGGGCGTGACGATCACCGCGGCGAGGGCGATGGGCCTGGACCGGGAGTCCGCCGCGCGCTTCTCGTTCTTGCTGTCGCTCCCGATCATCGCCGGCGCCGGCACCTACAAGGCGGTAGACCTCGCGCGGACCGGGCTCCAGGGTCACGCCGCGGAGTTCGTCGCCGGCATGGCGGCGTCGGCGATCAGCGGGTTCGTCGTCATCTGGGGCTTGCTCCGCTACCTGAAGCGCCACGACTTCACGGTCTTCCTCGGCTATCGAGTAGCCCTCGCGGTCGTGGTCGCGATCCTGATCGTCGCGAACGTCCGCGACGCGACCGTTTGAACCACTAGATCGGGGCGACGCCGAAGCCGACGGTGAACCGCCGACACCAGATCACGACCGTCCGGAATCGCGAGAGATCCACGTTCTCGGGGACCCGGTAGTTCGAATCCCCGACGTTGCCCTTCAGCGCCCCAAGATCGAGGTACACGCCGTCGTCCCAGATGCGCCAGTCGTCGGAGAGCGGTTGATCGGTGAGGTAGATGCGCAGGTCCGGGCCATCGGAAGTGTCGAGGTCCTCCAGCCGGACGAAGCGAGTACCGTCCTGGAGCTCGACGATCCGGGCCAGGCCCATGGTGCCGTGCTCGAGGCTCTGGAACTCCCCGGAACCGACCTCCTCGACCCCGGAAGGCTCCTCGAGCGGTTCCTCGCCGGTAGAGGGATCCGTTGCCCCTGTCGGCGTCGGCAGCGCCTCGGCCACCTCACGATCCAGGACGAGCCGCTGCGGGCCGAACCAATAGATGCCGAGCCCGAACAGCGCCAGCGCCGCCAGCGCGATCGCGACCGCGGCCACCCTGTGCGCTCTCGCCCATCGCAACATCGACGTTTCCTTCCCTCGTCCCCGTCGAGTCTGGCCCATCCTTCATTACAGGAACCTTTTCGCATGGTGGAGAGCGGATGACGACGGCCGGTTCACCGACCCTGGAGGAGGGATCTTCGCTTCCATTAGTGTGTGGTGCCTGATCGTGGTCGGTTCGGCTGCCGGTCATGCGGAGGCCGCCCAGCCGCACGACGCCATGACGAGTCCAGCGGAGGCGACGATGACCGAACTGTTGGTGCTGGGTGGGGAGCGGGTGGCGGCCGCCGACGGCGCGACCACCGAGGTGGTGGAGCCATCGACGGGGAACGCCGCGTGGGAGGTCGCGCAAGCATCCGCGGAAGATGCCCGCCGCGCCCTCGATGTGGCGGTGGACGCGTTCGAGTCGGGGCCGTGGCGTCGCATGAGCGCTCGTGAGCGCGGACACATCCTCACCAAGGCTTCGTTCCTGATCCGTGACAAGGCCGAGGAGCTCGCGACGCTCGAGGCGCGTAACGGCGGCAAGCCGATCAGCGGCGCGCGCGCCGAGATCGACATCGTCGCGAATACCTACGAGTACTGGGGCGGCGCGGCCAACAAGATCTTCGGGGAGACGATCCCGATCGTCCCGCCCGGACTCGACGTGACCCTCCGCGAGCCGGTGGGTCCCTGCGTCCTGATCAGCCCGTGGAACTTCCCGGCCGTGATCGCGAACTGGAAGGTCGCCCCCGCCCTGGCGTGCGGGAACACCGCGGTCCTCAAGCCCGCCTCGCAGACCCCGCTGACCGCCCTCGCGATCGCCGACATCCTGATGGAAGCAGGGGTCCCGGAGGGAACACTGAGCGTGCTCCCCGGCCCTGGGTCCACGACGGCCGCCGCACTGATCGCCGACCCCCGCGTCGCGAAGATCGGGTTCACGGGCTCCACGGAGGTGGGCACGCAGGTGATGGCGGCGGCGGCAGCCAACATCACGCGGGTGTCGTTGGAGCTCGGCGGGAAGTCCGCGAACGTCGTGTTCGACGACGCCGACCTCGACGTCGCGATCCCGAAGTCACTGTGGTCGGTCTTCGACAACGCGGGGCAGGACTGCTGCGCTCGCTCGCGGCAGTTCGTGCAGCGCGCGATCTACGACGACTACGTCGAGCGCTTCTCGAAGGCAACCGAGGCGATCGCGATCGGCGAGCCTTTGGATGAAGCGACCGAGATGGGGCCGCTGATCAGCCAGGGGCAGCGGCAGACCTCGCTCGACTACCTCTCGATCGGTCAGGAGGAGGGCGCGCGACTCGTGACCGGCGGCGATGTGCCCGACGGGGAAGGCTTCTACCTGCGCCCCGCGGTGCTCGCGGACGTCGACAACTCCTGGCGCGTGGCGCGCGAGGAGATCTTCGGGCCCGTCGTCTGCATCCTGCCGTTCGACACGGAGGAGGAGGCGATCCGTCTCGCGAACGACACGCACTACGGGCTGTCGGGCTCGGTGTGGACGCGTGACATCGGCCGGGCGATCCGCGTGGCGAAGGCGATCCGCACCGGCGTGATCAGCGTGAACTCCTCGAGCAGCGTGTTCACGGAGGCGCCGTTCGGCGGCTTCAAGCAGAGCGGGCTCGGCCGCGAGATGGGGATGCACGCGGCGGCGCTCTACACCGAGGTGAAGAACGTCTACTTCAGCGAAGAGTGACCGCTCCTAGACGGATCGATCGTAGCGGTCGCGTTCCCAGTCGGTGACCGTCTCGCGCCACGCCTTGAGCTCCCAGGCACGCGAGGTGACGAAGTAGTCGGAGAACCCGATGCTGAGAGCTCGCTGGAGAGCCTCGTCCTCACCGAACGCGGCGATCGCCGCCTCCAACGAGCCGGGGAGCTCGGGGAGGTCCGCCCGAGCGTAGGCGTCCCCTTCGATCGGCTCGGGCGGCGTGGCACTCCGCCGCATCCCATCCGCCGCCGAGGCGGCGATCGCGGCGAGCGCCAGGTAGGGGTTCGCGTCCGCACCCGGACGCCGGCACTCGAACCGCCAGAGCTCGGGTCGGGCCGAGCGGATCGCCCGCACAGCGCACGACCGGTTCTCGTAGCCCCACGTGGCGTTGATCGGTGCGAACCAGCCGGGGACGAGCCGTTTGTACGAGTTGATCGTCGGGTTCAGGAGCAAGGACGCCGCGGGGAGGTGCTCTAGGACGCCCGCGATCGCTCCGGCGAGGGGATCCGGGAGCGGATCCTCGGCAGCCACGGCCGCGAACGCGTTCGTGTCCCCGTCCCAGCACGACAGGTGGACGTGGCCGCTGGATCCTTCCTCGCCCGGCACGGTCTTCGCGAGGAAGCTCGCGCGCAGTCCCATCGAGTCCGCCACCTGCTTCGTCGCGAACTTCGCCAGCACCGCTCCGTCGCCGGCAGCGAGTCCCCGCGCGGGGGCCAGGTTCAGCTCGAGGAGCCCCGGCCCCGCCTCCGTGTGCACCGCGGAGAGTTCCACGTCGAGCGCACGAAGGGCTCCCACGAGCGCGTCGACGAATCTGTCGTAGCGTCCGATCTCGTTCAGGCTGTAGCTGATCCCGCTCGAGAGCGGCGAACCCTGCTCGTCCCAGATGCGCACCTCGTACTCGATCGCCGCCATCACGTCGTAGCCGAGCGACGACATGTCCTCCACGATCCTCGCGAACACCTCACGAGAGGCGAAGTCACAGGGGCTGCCGTCCGGCCAACTCGGTGTCGCGAGGCAGATCCGCCAGCCGGGCCGCCACGTGAGATCGCGCAGCGTTTCGCCGTCGGGCGTCACGAGTAGGTCGGCAGCGCCGGTGCGGATCCCGAACCGCTCGTAGTCGGTGATCGGCGTGTCCACCGGGTCGAGACCGAGGATCAGGTCCGTCATCACGGTCCCGTTTCGGACGGCCGCGTCGAACGCTGCCGGGCGGAGCGCCTTGCCCCGGAGCGACCCGTTCATGTCGGGGATCGCGAGGAGCACGAACTCCTCGCCGAGGGACGCGGTCGAGCTCATCCGGTGCCCGCGGCCGCCAGCGAGACCTCGATCGACTCCTGTACCGACGCGATCGTCGCTCGGAACCGCTCGACGATCTGCGCGAGCTCCTCGTCCGGGGTCACGTAGGCCGGCGCGAGGAGGACCTGATCCCCGGCGAAGCCGTCCGCCTGGGGATGCGTGGACGTGACGAGCAGCCCTCGTTCGAACGCGGTGTCGTCGACGAGCGACGCCACGTCGAGGTCGAACGGCAGGAACGACTCCCCGTCCCGCGGATCGACGAGCTCCACGCCGAGGAGGAAGCCACGACCCCGGACCTCGCGGACGATTTCGAAGTCCTGGAGTGCCGCCTCGAGATCGTCGCGGAGATCGGGGCCTCGCTCGCGGACCCGGTCGATCAGGTTCCGCTCGACGAGCAGATCGAGGACGGCCAGGCCGACCGCCGAGGACAGAGGTGCGCCGTCCCAGGTGTGGCCCAGGTCGAACTCGCGCGACCCGCGATCGATCGCGTCGTAGACGTGCTGGCGGCAGAGGGCCGCTCCGAGCGGCGCGTACCCGGCGCCGAGACCTTTGCCGATCGCCACGATGTCCGGCTCGACGGCGAGTTGATCCGCGGCGAGCCAGTTCCCCGTCCTGCCGATGCCGGTCACGACCTCGTCGAAACAGATCAGGAACCCGTGCTCGGCACGGCGTTCGTCGAGGCCCTGCCAGAAGCGATCGGGCGGCGAGTACGCGGGGAGCGCCGCCGCACTCACCGGTTCGATGAAGAACGCCGCGATCGTCTCCGGTCCGGCCTCCTCGAGGAGCCGATCGAGCTCGGCCAGCGCCGCCTCGCCGGTCGGGTCGGTGCGCCATGTCGAGGGCGGGAGATGAAGGTGCCCGGCGAGGTACGGGGTGTACGGCTCCTGCAACGTTCGGCGGCCGGTGAGCGCCAGTGTGCCCATCGTCGATCCGTGGTACGCCTGCGCTGGCGAGATCACCCGCCAGCGCGCGGTGTCGCCGCGCTCGACGTGGTACAGGCGAGCGAGCTGCAGCGCGGTCTCGTTCGCCTCGGAACCGCCGGAGACGAGCCGGACCCGCGCCATCCCCGGCGCGACGACCTCCAACAGTCGGTCGGCGAGACGCTCCTGCGGCTCGCTCGTGAAGTGGTGGTTGTAGAAGTACGAGAGCCGTTCGGCTTGCTCCGCGGCTGCCTCCGCGATCTCCGGCACGCCGGACCCGAGGCAGGCGACCATCGCGCCGCCCGAGGTCGCGTCGAGGATCCGGCGACCGTCGGTAGTCGTGAGCCATACGCCGTCGCCGCGCTCGACATTCGGGTAGTCGAGGTCGAGGAAGCGGGGGAAGACGTGGGTGGCGGTTGAGGCGATGGCGGGGG
Source organism: Actinomycetes bacterium (assembly GCA_021155985.1). Classification (GTDB taxonomy): domain Bacteria; phylum Actinomycetota; class UBA4738; order UBA4738; family HRBIN12; genus JAJNBA01. The sequence goes on along the minus strand of JAJNBA010000007.1, from coordinate 9,860 downwards.
TGGTCACGCGACCACCGCTCAGCCCGCTCGCTCGTCCAGGTCGGCCTCGTGGGGTGCTTCGATCCCCGCGACCTCGTGGAGGAAGTGCTCGAATAGCTGCAAGGCCCGGGCGCGGCTCTCGCCGGCGATGCGCTTGGTCTCCGCGAGCAACGCGTCCGGGTCGACGCCGTCGCTGTCGAGCTCGTGGCGATAAACGCGGACCCAGTCGTCCATGATCTGCGTCGTCACCTCGGGATGGAACTGGAGGCCGAGGCTCCGACCCGCGACGAACGCCTGCGGGCCGACGTCGGTGTCCGCCACGACGGTCGAGCCCGGCGGCACCGTGAACGAATCGAAGTGCCACTGGAACCACGGACCCTCGGGCACGAGCTCGGGATCCGAGGTCCGGACGGGGAGCCAGCCGATCTCGGCCTCCTCGTGACGGAATCCGCGGGACCCGAGCGCGCGGGCCAGCATCTGGCCGCCGAAGCACAGGCCGAGCACCGGCACGTCCTCGGCGACCGCCTTCTCGAGCATGTTCGCCTCCCGGACGACGAAGGGCTTCGTGTCGTCGAACGCGGCGAACTCCGAGCCGAGCGACACGATCAGGTCGTAGTCGCGTGGATCGACGTCACGATCCTCGACGTCGATGCGCCACGTGTCGACGTCCGCGCCGTGCGCCGCGAGCCACTCCGTCACGTGCCCGGGCGGCGTCGGCTCCTCGTGTTGGAGGATCAGCGCGCGCAGCCGCTCGGGATCCCGCTCGGTGCGGCTCATCGAGCGCCTCCTATCGGTGCCGACGTGATCGGCGCGGCACGGGCGAGTTCCGGCTCCACATCGGCCGCGACGCTGCGCACGACCTCGGCGAACCGGGACACCATCTCGCCGAGCTCCTCGTCCGTCGCCGTGAACGCCGGAGCGAAGAGCGTCTGGTCGCCAGCGTAGCCGTCGCGCGTCGGCTGGGTCGAGAGGACGATCAGTTCGCGATCGAACGCGGCTGCGTCGATCCGCGCCCCGAACCGGAGCTCCGGCGGGAGGAACGACTCGCCGTCGCGCGGATCGACGAACGACACACCGAGCAGGTACCCGTGGCCACGCACCTCGCGAACGAGGGGGATCCCCGCGAGCGCGTCCCCGAGCTCGCCGAGGAGCTGCGCACCACGATCGTGCACCCGTTCGACCAACCCCTCCGTGCGCATCGCCTCGAGGACGGCGAGCCCGACGGCGCACGCGAGCGGAGCGCCGTCCCACGTGTGGCCGAGGGTGAAGCGGCGCGAGCCCTGAGCGAACGCCTCGTAGACGCGCTCGCGGACGAGGACGGCACCGATCGCCGCGTACCCCGCGCCGAGGCCCTTGGCCGTCGCGATGATGTCGGGCACGCAGGCCGTCCCCGCGCCGGCGAACCATCGGCCGGTTCGGCCGACCCCCGTGACCACCTCGTCGAAGCACACGAGGAAACCGTGGCGCTCGCGTCGCTCCGCGAGCCCTTCCCAGAACCGAATGGGTGGCGTGTAACCGGGGAGCGCGGCGGCGCTGATCGCCTCGCAGAAGTACGCGGAGACGTTCTCCGGACCCGCCTCCTCCAGTGCCCGGTCCAGCGCCTCGAGCGCGGCCTCGCCGGTCGGGTCGAATCGCCAGGTGCTCGGGGGGATGTGCAGGTGCTTCGGCAGATAGGGACCGAACGGTCCGTGCATGCCGGGACGACCCGTGAGCGCGAGCGTCTCCAACGTCGGGCCGTGGTACGCCTGGGCCGGCGAGATCACCTGCCAGCGGTCCACGTCGCCTCGTTCGACGTGATAGCTGCGGGCGATCTGGATCGCCATCTCGTTCGCGTCGGCGCCGCTGACCGTGAACCGTGCCCGGGTGAACCCCTCGGGCGCGACGCCGACGAGCTCCTCGGCGAGCCGCTCCTGGGTCGGGTTCGTCATCCGCTCGTTGTGGACGAATGCGAGGGTCTCGGCCTGTGCCCGAGCCGCGGCGATGATGTCTCGCCGTCCGTGGCCGAGCGTGGCCGCCATCGAGCCGCCGCTCATCGCGTCGAGGTACCGGCGGCCGTCCGCGTCCTCGATCCAGACGCCGTCTCCCCGCACCGCGATCGGCATCGCCCGCCCGAATTCGAGCGGGAGGACATGCGTCCGGTCGCTCTCGATCGCCGTCTGTCCCAACCGGCCTCCTTGGGGGTCGAACCTACCGGGCGACTCGGCCCGCCCGGCGGCAGTAGCGTACGGCACGCCGCGCGCGGAGGTCATCCGTTGCGAGCCACGAGGCTCGCACGGTATAACCCAGCCCTCCGGGCGCCGCGCGGTCCGGGCAGGATGAGCACGCACGTCTGGGCACCCGCATCGAGAGGAGCCGATCGATGACCGACGTGAAGGGGATCCTGGAGGGCTGGCAGAAGCAGGACATCGGGTTCGTCCGGTTCGAGCTTCCCGACATGCACGGCATCTCTCGATCGAAGACGATCCCGATCTCACACGCCTTCGACTACGCCGAACGAGGCCTGAACATGTACGGCGGGACGAGCGTGCTGGATACCCGCTCGGATGTCGTCGGCGGGACGCTCTATCACGAGGAGCGAGGCTACGGAGACCAGTTGCTGTTCCCCGATCCCGGCTCCGCCCAGGTGTTGCCGTGGGCCGATCGCACGGCGCGGCTGATCTGCGACGCCCAGTGGCACGACAGGACGGCCCTCGCCGCGACACCCAGGCACGTCTTCCGGCAGGCGCTCGAGAAAGCACGTTCGATGGGGTTCGAGCCGCTCCTCGGATCCGAGTTCGAGTTCTATCTCCTCACGAGTGACACCCACGAGCCGTTGTTCACCGGCTACCACATCTTCAACACGCTCCGGAACGACTTCGTGCCGACGATCCGCCGGATCCTCGACGAGATGCCGCAGGTCGGCGTCGACATCATCACGGCGAATTGCGAGTACGCCGGATCGCAGTGGGAGATCAACTTCGCGCCCGGACGCGGGCTCGCCGGCCCGGACAACGCCTTCACGTTCAAGAACGGCGTGAAGGAGATCGCGAAACAGGACGGCTACCTCGCCACCTTCATGACGAAACCGTGGGCCGACTCGGCCGGGAGCGGCTGTCACACCCACATCTCCCTGCTCTACGCGGACTCAGAGGAGAACGCGTTCGGCGACGCGAGCGATCCCCAGGGGATGACGGCCGCGTGCCGGTCGTTCATCGCCGGCCAGCTGAAGTACGCCCGCGCGATCGACGCCGTGATCGCACCCACCGTGAACTGCCTCCGGCGTCGGCGCCCGCACACGTTCAGCCCGTCGAACATCTCCTGGGGACTGGAGGACCGCTCCGCCCTCGTGCGCGTGAAAGGGGGAAGCGCGACGAACAAGCACGTCGAGTATCGGGCCCCGTCGGCGATGTCGAACCCCTACATCGTGGGAGCAGCACTCCTGCAAGCCGGGCTCCGTGGGATCGAGGAGGAGCTGCCGGTCCCCGACCCGTCCAAGCCGGGCGTCCCCGCGGAGGAGGACGACACCTTCGAAAAGCTCCCGATCGCCCTGGAGGAGTCGCTCCACGCCCTCGAAGAAGACCCGGCCGCGAAGGAGTTCCTCGGCGAGGACTTCGTCACGGCCTACTCGCGGATGCGTCGGTACGAGCTGTCCCGGTATCAGGACTCCGTGTCGGACTGGGAGCGCACGGAGTACCTGGAGCTGTTCTAGGTCCGATGGCGTCGTCCCGCGGGCGGTCGAAGAGTGGCGGCGGCGGCGAAGCCGCGGAGACCGCGCGACGCCTCGCCGCCTCCGGCGTCGAGGCGGTCGCGCTCGCGATCGTGATCAACTCGGGGGTCACCCTCGTCAAGACGATCCCCCTCCGTCGGTTCGAGGAGGCGGCTCGGTTCGGGATCGGCCTCTCTCCCGTCTTCACGGTCTTCCAGGTCGACGACCAGATCACGTCGTCGCCGCACATCGGCGGACCGGCGGGCGACACACGGCTGATGCCGGATCCGGCGCAGACGATCGGGCTCGCCGCGAGCCCGGGGTGGGCGCTCGCGCCCGTGGACCAGCTCGACCAGGAGGGCGATCCGTACCCGGGCTGCCCGCGCACGTTCGCCCGAACGATGCTCGAGCGGCTCGCCGGCCACGGTTTGGAGCTCCGCGGGGGGTTCGAGATCGAGTTCTTCCTCGGACATCGCGCCACGCCGGGACCGGACGAGGCCGATCCGACGCCGGCGCACACGGGACCCGCCTATGGAGCGATCGCGCTCGCGGACGTCGAACCGTTCGCGACGGCGCTGATCGGCGCCTTCGAGGCGCAGGGAACGGGCGTCATGCAGTTCCACCCCGAGTACTCGACCGGGCAGCTCGAGCTCTCGGTGCCGCACGGCGTCGGGATCGCCGCCGCTGACACCCACCTCGTCGTACGCCACACGATCAGGGCAGTGGCGCGCACCCACGACTACACCGCCTCGTTCGCGCCGGTCGTCTTCGCGGGGCGCGTCGGCAACGGGAACCACCTGCACCTGAGCCTGTGGGATCGGAAGGGAAAGAACCTGTTCCAGGGTGGACGCGGTCCCGAAGGCATGACGCGCGACGCCGAGGCGTTCACGGCAGGGGTGCTCGAAGCACTCCCCGCGCTCACCGCGATCACCGCGCCGTCGGTCCCCAGCTACGAGCGACTCCAGCCCCACCGATGGAGCGGTCCCTGGGCGTGCTGGGGACGCGAGAACCGCGAGGCGGCCCTCCGCTTCGTGACCGGAATGGTCGGGAGCCGACCGGAAGCCGCCAACCTGGAGGTGAAGTCCATGGACCCGGCCGCGAACCCCTACCTCGCACTCGGCGCGATCGTGGCCGCCGGTATCGACGGACTCGACCGCGAGCTGTCGCTCCCCCAGCCCGTCGCTGACGACCCCGCCTCGATCCCCGCCCGCACACGTCGCTCGTTGGGCGTCAGCCGGCTGCCCGACTCACTGAGCGCCGCGATCCGAGAGCTCGAGAAGTCCTCGATGCTCCGCGAGGCGATGGGCGATGTGCTATTCGACTCGTTCCTCGCAACGAGGCGCGCGGAACGCGATGTCTTCGAGGACCAGGATCCCGAGGACGTCGTTCGCGTCCATCGGTGGAGATACTGATGACCGACGTCGGACTGGCTGGGGTCGACATCGTCGACGCCCACACGCACCCGTACCGGCTCGAGGACCTCCTTGCGAAGGAATCAGAGGGCTTCGACACCCGGATGATGTTCCTGGGCGAGTCGTTCCACTCATCCTCCCGCGTCCACGACGACCTGTGGCCCGTCGCGGACGGCTTCACGGACTCCACCGTGTTCGGGATCGCCCTCCGGCGCTGGCTGGCGGCGCATCTCGACTGTGAGCCCTCGCGCGACGCGGTCACCCGAGCCAGGGATGCCGCGCTCCGCGCCGATCCGGTCGCGTACACCAAAGGACTCCTCGATGCGGCCGGCGTCGTAGCGATCCTCTCCGACGAAGGATTCCCGCAGCCGCCGATCCTCGCGGAGGAGTTCGCGTCGACGATCGGTGCCACGGTCCACCGAGTCACCCGACTGGAGCCATGGATCCTCCACCATCGCGATGGATCGTTCGACGATCTCGTCGCCGGCGTCGAGGCGGAGGCGACGCAGGCGGCGGCGGACCCCAACTGCTTGGCGTACAAGTCGATCGTCGCCTACCGGACGGGTCTCGACGTCGGGGATCCCAGCTCCTCCGACGCAGAGGCAGGATTCGCGCGATGGCGAGACGACGGGTGGGCGGAGACGAGGGAGCACGCGAAGCCGGTCCGCGACTTCCTGATCCGCCGGGCACTCGCGATCGCGAAGGCGAACGACCGACCCTTCCACTTCCACTGCGGTGGGGGAGATCCGGACATCAACCTCGCGTACGCGGGCCCGGCGTCGATCTTCCCGCTCCTCGTCGATGTCCAGGACCAACCGGTCGTACTGGTGCACTCGGGGTATCCGTGGGTCCGCGAGGCCGCCTACGTGGCGTCCGTCCTCCCGAACGTGTACCTCGAGCTCTCGGAGCTGATCCCCTGGGGCTGGGGGCAGGTCGAGTGGGCCCTCGAGATGCTCGTCGGGACGGTCCCGGCCGCCAAGCTCCTTTACGGCTCGGACGAGGCGGGCGAGCCCGAGGCGTTCTGGGCGTCCGCCCTGCTCGTCCGATCCACGCTCGAGCGCGTGCTCGGCCGGTTCGTCGAGCGCGACTACGTCTCAACGGACGAGGCGGAGCGGCTCGGACGGCTGGTCCTCGGCGACGCGTGTCGCCGCCTCCACGGCTTCGGAACAACATGAGGTCGGACCGCCGCCCGCTCGATGGGCGGCGGCCGACCTCCGCGCTCTAGGCCGACGAACCTTCGACCAACTCCCGGTCGGCGAGACCCTCGGCGATCAGCTCCTCGTCCGACTTGCCGCGCCGAGCGGACTGCGACACGAACCAGATCACGATCCCCGAGAGCACAGACACGGCGGTGATACCGATCATCCAGAAGTTCCATTCCCTGAGCGTGGGGAACCCGGCCGGGTACCACGACCCTACGAAGATGAAGAGCACCGCGAGGATGTTGACGATGAACCCCACCGCACCACACAGGAACAGGATGCCGGTCGGCACCCGCCGCTCGCGCTCGAACCGCTCCGGCTCGGCACGCTTCGCGAAGAAGATGTCGAGGAACAGCAGCGCGGTCGAGATGCACCACACAATCGTGACGCCGGCGTAGAGCGCGTAGAAGTACTTGTACGGGTCGGCCTCCCCTCCTCCGAGCACGAAGAACACGACCACCGCGATCAGAGTCGAGATCGCGCTCTGGAGCGTGATCGCGTTCGCCGGGACCTTGTTCCGGTTGACGTTCCCGATCTGGTGCGGCAGACGCTTCTCCATCCCGGAAACGAACAACAGGCGTCCGAACGAGAAGTTGTAGACGACGGCGACGGTCAGTACGACCCACGCCATCACCAACGACACGGCGGCGCCGGTCCACCTCCCGAGCGACCGGCCCACCGTCTCCGCGCCTCCGGTGGTGCCGTTCGCACCCCCGGCCTCGATCACGACCATGTTCCCCCAGGTGGCCCACAGGTACGCGGCCATCACGATCGCGCAGCCCCAGAGCAGGAACGTGCGGATCGCCTTCTCCCCGCCCGTCACCTCCGCGCCCATGTTCAGCGGGGTCTCGATCCCGAGGAGCGCCAGGATCGCGAATGAGAAGAAGGTCAGGTTCGCGGGGAGGCCGAGGGCCAGCGCGTCGCCCTGGAACGGGTTCCAGCCGGTCCCGAAGTCCGTGGACGCCGGGTTGCCCTGCAGCAGCCACCACACCCCGGCGAACCCGATCAGGAAGATCGCCGCCGCGTAGAACCAGAACAACATGTTCACGTAGTTCTGCGTTGCGCGCATCTTGAGATAAGACATCATCGCGCTGAACCAGATCACGACCAGGACGACGACGCCGATCTGCCAGTTCTCGGTGAATAGGCACGGGAACTCGCAGTCGGGGTCGATGAACACCGAGGCCTGCTGCAGGAAGTTCGCGAAGAGGATCCCTATGAACACGAGCGAGATCGGTCCGGGCCACCAGGCGACGAAGCCGGCGAAGAAGCCCCAGAATGGCCCCAGCACCTTGTGCGTCCAGACGTAGAGCGAGCCCTCCTCGGGGAACATCCTCCCTAGCTGGGCCGTCACGAACGCCCCGGTGATCAGGAACGTCAGGAACGCGACGATCCAGAAGATGAACACCGACGGGCCAGCGAACTGCAGGCCGGCCGCGTTGTTGATGAAGAGCACGATCGTCACGAAGATCACGACGAGGTCGAACGGGCCGAGCGTTCGGGCCACCAGGACGGGCGCGACCTTCTCGGAGATCATCTGCTCGCGGGTCTTCTGAGCCATACATCCTCCCTGCACTCAAGGGAGGCACTCCGATCGCTCGGAGAAGCGCTCCCACCCCGGTGATCGTCGGCGGGAATCCTTGCACCTCAAAGAAGTCCTGTCTACCTGAGGTCGTGCGGCCAGAAGGGTGATCCGGGACAGGCCTCGCCGCGAATCCTCGGCGGCCCGCGATGGCGGGTCACGGCGAGCGAGGGAGGCGGATTGAGCGTTCCACGGCGGGTCCTGATCGTCACGACCCTCGTGCTCGGCGTGCTGGCGGTCCCCACCCTCGCCGTCGCCCATCCCTTGGGAAACTTCACGATCAACACGTCCGCCGCTCTGGTCGTGCGCGCCGACGAGATCGTCGTCGACTACGCCGTGGACATGGCGGAGATCCCCACGTTGCAGGAGCAGCCACGGCTGGATCCCGACGGCGACGGCGCGTCCTCGACGGAGGAGGCCGCCTATCGCGCGGCAGCCTGCGGGGACCTACGGATGGGCCTCCTGCTCCGGGTGGACGGTGCCGCCGTTCCCATCACGCCTCAGTCGTCGAGCCTGTCCCTGTCCGCCGGGCAGGCGGGGCTCCCCACGCTCAGACTGCGCTGCGTCCTCGCTGCGGCGATCGAAGAGACCGCGCACCACGATCTCGCGTTCGAGGATCGCAACTACCCGGACCGGCTCGGATGGCGCGAGGTCACGGCAGCCGGGGACGGCGCGACGATCGTGGACGCCGACGTGCCGACCGAGAGTCCGAGCAACCGGCTCCGCTCCTATCCCGCGGAGGTCGCCCCCTCAGACGTTCGATCCGCCTCCTTCGCCTTCCGGCCGGGCGGCGCCTCCCTTGACGCGCGACCCGGCGCGACCCTCACAGAGCCCGCCGGCGGTGGGCTCCTGGCGGGGTTCGCGGCTCGTCGAGACCTGTCGGTGGGCCTCATCGCCCTGATGATCGCTGCCGCCGTCGGCGTCGGCGCCGTGCACTCGCTCGGGCCTGGGCACGGGAAGTCGTTGATCGGCGCGTACGTGATCGGCGCCGACGGCACGCTGCGGCAGGCCGTCGCCGTGGGTGCGGCGGTGTCGGTGATGCACACCGCCTCGGTCCTGGGCCTCGGTCTGCTTGTGCTCTCGGCGGAGCGCATCTTCGCGCCCGACCGTGTCTATCCATGGCTCGGGCTCGCCTCGGGCATCGTGGCGCTCGGGCTCGGCGTCGCGCTGCTCGTCTCGAGGATCCACGCGCTGTCGGAGCGTCACCGGCACGGGCACGACCATCCGCATCTCACGCGACCACTCTCCCGGAGGGGACTCCTCGCGCTCGCGTTCGCAGGAGGCATCCTGCCGTCGCCGAGCGCGCTCGTCGTCCTGCTCGGATCTGTCTCGATCGGCCGGACGCCGCTCGGTCTGGCCCTGATCGCGGCGTTCAGCATCGGGCTCGCGGCGTCGCTCGTCGCACTCGGGGCGCTGGCGATCCGCGCGAAGCATGTCGCCACGGGCAGGCTCCCGGCGCGGCTGATGCGACTCGCGCCGGTCGCGTCGGGCGGTTGCATCGCCCTCGTCGGCCTCGCGCTCACGACGAGGGGCCTCCTCCAGCTCTGATTCGTTCAGATGCCGGCGAGCGTCATCTCCCCGATCAGCACGGACGGGGTCCCGACGGACGAGAAGAATCGGAGGTCATCCCCCACGCCGGTGATCGCTTGCAACATCTCGGGCAGGGTCGACGCGATCGTCATCTCGCGCAGCGGCTCCCCGATCGCCCCGGCGGCGATCCGGAGGCCGGTCGCGCCGACGCTGAACTCCCCGCTGATCGGGTTGGCGCCGGAGTGAACGCCGCTCACGTCCTGGATCATGACGCCACCGTCGGCTCGCCGCAGCAGCTCGTCCAGAGGGGTCTCCCCCGCGTCGAGGTAGAAGCTCGACGTGCCGACGCCGGGCGCTGCTCGGTAGCCGCGCTTGCCGTTGCCGGTCGAGGCCGTTCCGCCCTTGTGCGCCGTGTAGGCGTTGTGGAGGAACCCGGTCAGCACGCCCTTCGTGAACAGCTCCGTCCGGCC
>JAJNBA010000069.1 GCA_021155985.1 Actinomycetes bacterium | reverse complement strand
TGGTGGCGCGCGAGACCTCTCGCGTCGTCGAGGCGATGCAGGGATACGTGCAGGGTGGCGCCGAAGCGGTGGGGCGTCTCGCCCAGCGGGTCGAGGCGCACGCCGAGTCCTTCGCGAGCCAGGACGGCGACCTCACGGCGAACGTCGGCGCGACGGTCCGTGAGGAGGTCCAGGCGATCGGACAGCAGCTCGAGCTGATGTCCGAGGGCATGGGCATCCACAGCCGCGACGAGGTCGCCCTGAAGGCCGCGATGGAGCGCTTCATCGACGCGCGGGTGCGCGGGTTGGCGGAGCTGATCCGGAGCGACTCACACGCGCTTCGGAGGATGATCGAGGAGAAGACCACGGAGCAGGAGGTGCTGCTCCGGGAGACCGTCGAAGAGCGGATGATCCTGGTCGGTGAGGCCCTGGTGGAGAAGACGGCCGAGGCAGCGGAGATCGCGATCGCGTCGTCCCTCGGCGAGACCGTGGAGCGGATGCGCGCGTCGGTAGGCTCGATCGAGGGCATCGACACGATGCTCGCCGAGCAGCAGCAGGCGTTCGAAGAGCGGATGCGGGCGCACGTCGACGACCGAGTTGCGGCGATCGCCCGGATGATCCGTTCGGACAACCAGGCGCTCGCCGACAAGCTCGGCTCGGCCGCCCCGGCGAACGACGACGCCGAGCTCCTACGGCAGACGCTGCGCTCGATCAAGGAGCTTCATGCGGGCCTCGCGAACGACGTCCTCAGCTCGGTGGATCGCCGGTTCCAATCGATGTCCGACCAGCTGCACAAGGAGTCGCAGTCGACGGCGGAGTCGATGCTCACGGTCGCCGAGCGGTTGGCCGACAAGATCGACCGGGTCACGGTCATGGTGGACGAGGGTTACGGCAACGACGTCCAGATCGTGGTCGATCGGATGAGCGAGGCGATCCAGGCGATGTCGGGGCGGACGCAGCGCCGGGACGCGCAGGGCCAGCTGGGAGCCTGAGACACCTCACTCGCCCAGGAGCACCTCTGCTTCGCCGCGCTTGATCGGCCATTCCGTCCGGCCGTCGCGCTCGACCGTCACCCAGCACTCGATGACGGCAACCGCTCGCTCGGCGTCGACCGACTTCACGCGCCCACCCGCCACGATCTCCTCACCCATGAAGACGGGGGCGCGGAACTGTGACGTCAGCCGTCGCACCCGCTCGGGACCTCCCGCCCACTCGGCGATGCTTGCGGCCAGATGCCCCATCGTGAACATCCCGTGCGCGACGATCCCCGGGAACCCCGCAGCGCGGGCTACGGCCTCGTCCTGATGGAGCGGGTTCGCGTCTCCGCCGGCCTCCGCGTATGCCTTCACGTCCTCGGCGTACACGATGCGCGGGCGTGTCGGAAGCTCCGACCCCGCCTCGACCTGAACCGGCGACGGCATCAGTCTGCGGCCCGTTCGATCAACGTCGACCTCGCGGTACAGACGATCTCGCCGCCGGGTTCCACGAGCTCGGTGGCGAGGACGAGGAAGGAATCGGCTCCGAGCGAGCGGATCGACTCGATCCTGCTCTTGATCACCAGTTTCTCCCCCTCCCGCAGCGGGCGCCGGAACTCGTACTCCTGACTCCCGTGGAGGACCCGTGAGAAGTCGATCGCGACCTCCGGATCGGCTACGATCTCGGGGATCACGGTGAACTCCGCCGCGGTCGGGAACGTGACCGGGACCCCTCCTACCTGGGAGAACACTCCTCGGAACGCGGCGACACGGCCGGGATCCACCGTGAAGGATGCCTCCGGATACGCCTTCCCCACGGCCGCCGCGTTCATCGGGGGATGCTAATCCAACGTCGGTCGGACGGCGTCCAGCGTCCCTCGGACGGGGGACTCGGGAAAATCCGGCGGTGGGGGTACGTGATTCCGTAGACCAAGATGCCTACGATGCGTCGGTATGGCTGCCCGAGCCAGGCCAAAGGACCGCAAGGCGTCTGGGACGGCCGAGGGGGACATCCGCGTCGTCATCGCCGACGACCACCGCTCCTTCGGTGAGGCCCTGCAGATCGCGCTGGACAACGAGGACGATCTCAAGGTGATCGAGGTCGTCACCGACGGCGAGTCCGCGATCGAGTCCGCACAAGTGCAGCACCCTGATGTGCTCCTGATGGACGTGGGGATGCCCGGTGTCGACGGCCTCGAAGCCACGCGGCGGATCCACCGGGAGGCCTCGAACACGAAGATCATCCTCCTGTCCGGTCACGACGACGACGTCGTGCTCGCACGTGCCGTCGAAGCGGGAGCCCGCGGGTTCCTGCGGAAGACCCAGGCCGTCTCGGAGCTCGCCGACGCGATCCGCCGCGCGAACCGCGGGGAGCCGCTCCATGCGGTGAGCGAGGTCGAGCTTTCCTTGGCGCGGTTCCGGATGCAGCGGCGGACCGATGGTGAGCTCGCGCAGCGGGTGGAGCGCCTGACGCCTCGAGAGCTCGAGATCCTCCAGCGTGTGGCCGCGGGCGAGGCATCGGTCGACATCGCGAACGAGCTCGGGATGAGCCGTCACACGCTGCGGACGCACATCCAGAACGTCCTGACCAAGCTCGGTGTGCACTCCAAGACCGACGCCGTCGTCGCCGCGATCCGCTTCGGCAAGGTCAAGACGAGCGAGAAGCTGGCGCAGACGGACGTCGACGCGTCCTGATCTGTTCGTCCTGAGTAGCGCTAGCGCGTCTCGCGGTGCAGCGTGTGGGAGCGGCACCAACGACAGTACTTCTTGAGCTCGATCCGGTCCCGGTCGTTCACGCGGTTCTTCACCGTGTTGTAGTTGCGCCGCTTGCAGTCGGAGCAAGCGAGCGTGATCTTCGGGCGATTCCCTTCCTTACGGGCCATCGTTACTTCACGACCTTGGTGACACGGCCCGCGCCGACGGTGCGGCCGCCCTCGCGGATCGCGAAGCGCAATCCCTCTTCCATCGCGATCGGCGCGATCATGTCGACCTTCATCTCCACGTTGTCGCCGGGCATGACCATCTCCACGCCCCCGGGCAGATGGGCTTGGCCCGTCACGTCGGTCGTCCGGAAGTAGAACTGGGGACGGTAGCCGTCGAAGAACGGAGTGTGTCGGCCGCCCTCCTCCTTGGACAGGATGTAGACCTGCGCCTCGAACTCCGTATGGGGCGTGATCGAGCCCGGCTTCGCCAGGACCTGTCCGCGCTCGACGTCATCCTTGTCGATGCCGCGGAGCAAGACGCCCACGTTGTCGCCGGCCTGAACCTCGTCCAGGAGCTTGCGGAACATCTCGAGATCGGTAGCGATCGTCTTGCGGGTGTCCCTGATCCCGACGATCTCGATCTCGCTCATCTTGGTGAGCGTGCCCCGGTCGACCCGGCCTGTGACGACCGTACCGCGCCCGGTGATCGAGAAGACGTCCTCGATCGGCATCAGGAACGGCTTGTCCGTGTCGCGGGTCGGTTCGGGGATGTAGGAGTCACACGCGGCGAGCAGCTCGTCGATCTTGCCGTTCCAGGTCTCGTCGCCCTCGAGCGCCTTCAGGGCGGAGATCTGCACCACGGGGACGTCGTCGCCTGGGAACTCGTAGGACGAGAGCAACTCGCGCACCTCGAGCTCGACGAGGTCGAGGAGCTCGGGGTCGTCGACCATGTCGCATTTGTTGAGCGCCACGATGATGGAGGGAACCCCGACCTGACGGGCGAGGAGCACGTGCTCGCGGGTCTGTGGCATGGGGCCGTCGGCCGCCGAGACCACGAGGATCGCGCCATCCATCTGAGCGGCGCCCGTGATCATGTTCTTCACGTAGTCGGCGTGGCCGGGACAGTCGACGTGGGCGTAATGACGGTTGTCGGTCTCGTACTCGACGTGGGCGATCGCGATCGTGATCCCGCGCTCGCGCTCCTCCGGCGCCTTGTCGATCTGATCGAACGGCGTGAAGTCCGCCATGCCCTTCTCGGCTTGGCGCTTCGTGATCGCGGCGGTCAGCGTGGTTTTGCCGTGGTCGATGTGGCCGATCGTGCCGATGTTCACGTGCGGCTTCGTCCGCTCGAACTTCTTCTTGCCCATGTCTCGTGATCTCCTCGGAGGTCTGATCGGCTCTTCTCGTAGCGGGGGGCGGGATCGAACCGCCGACACAGCGATTATGAGCCGCTTGCTCTACCACTGAGCTACCCCGCCCGGCGGTCGCCAAGTTTACCTGCGACGAACTGCTCGCGGCACGAACCCTGCTCTCTCGGTCCGAGCGCGGATCCCGATACATCAGTACCCAGGAGGTGGTGGCGGCAGCGTGTACGGATCCCGCCGGCCTCGCGACCGGAAGAAGAGCCACGCCACGACCAGGCCGAACGCGAAGCCGCCGACGTGCGCCCAGTACGCGACCCCACCGCTTCCGAGCTCCCTCCCCATCTCGCCCACTCCACTGAAGAACTGGAGGACGAACCACCCCACCAGCACGACGGTGGCCGGAAGGTCGAGGAACGTGATGAACACGAAGATCACGAGCGTATGGATCCGCGCCCTCGGGAACATGACGAGGTAGGAACCGAGGATCGCCGCGATCGCGCCGGAGGCGCCTACGTTCGGAACGGCCGAGTTCGGGTCGAATGCGACCTGGAGCCCGGTCGCGGCCAGCCCTCCGAGGACATAGAAGGCGACGAACAGGATCCTCCCGAGACGATCCTCGACGTTGTTCCCGAAGATCCACAGGAACAACATGTTCCCGGCGAGGTGGAGCCACCCTCCGTGGAGGAACATCGAGACGAACAGCGAAGCCAGCCAACTCTTGCCCGGGCACGTCTGGTCGAGGAATTCCTGGAGGCCCGCAGCGTCCCCTTCTCCCGTTCGGAAGGTTCCCTGGATCGCCTCCCGCGCCTCCGCCCCGCCATCGGCGAGCGACGTCTGATGGGTGAGCTCGAACGGGATCTGCGCGTTGCAGAAGAAGAACTCCTGTTGCTCGGACTGGCCGGCGAACGTCGGCTCCCAGAGGAGGAAGATCGCGACGTTGGCGACGATCAGGGCGAGCGTCACCCATGCCGTCCTGCTCGTCGGGTTGATGTCGCGGATCGGGATCACGACCGCTCGACCCTATCCTGCAACGAGACCAGAGGGAGGGGGAGAGAGAGCAGGCGAAGTGGATCCAGGTCGATCGGCCTCGATCGCGCGCTGCACCCCTTCAGGCGAGGAGCCGTCCTCGACGATCCTCCCATGCCGACCGGCTCCAAACGCCGATCGTGGGGCCCCGCGGCCGCGGCGAGTCTGAAGCCGATCGTCGACGGGTGACGGAGAAGAGCATGAAAAACAGCAACACCGGTGTCAGGTCGAGCGGACCGTGCGATCCGGTCGCCGCTGCGTTCCTCCATCCGATGAAACGCGACTCCGCGAGCCGCCCTTCCAGGAGGGCACGGACCACGTCGAACGACGGTTCCGCAGATCCGAGCATCTCGGAAACCGTGGCTGCTCCGCCGAGCCCGGCTCTGGAGAGCAGCTCAGGGAGGTCCGCCTCGGCCTCCCGGAGCCACGCGATCAGTCTCCGCATCGGATCGATCGCGACCCCGTCCGAGCCGTACCAGCCGAAGTGGACGTGCGCGACGGTGGCGTTCCCGGTGTCGCCGCAGAACCCGATCACGTCACCGCGATGGACCTCATCTCCGTTCGAGAACTCGCGATCGTTCCAGTCGATGAAGTGAGCGAAATAATAGTGCCCACCGCCCGGAAGCAGGAGACGGGCCGACCGCCCGCCGAGCAAGCTGGTGTCGAACTCGATCGTGCCGTCCTCGGGAGCCAGGACCGGGGCGCCGGAACGGCAGAGCACATCTTGCCCTTCGTGCTGCCGCACTACCGGTCCCGGTCCGTACCGAACGGCATGCCAAGAGTCGGCCCAGCTCGCCGGCCCGACCACGATGAATGGCGCGTACACCTTTTGCCGGATGCGTTCCTCCGACCAGCCAGCCGCTCCGAACAGCCCCGCCGCCGCGGCGATCTTCCCGCTCGTGTACGTGCCGCTGAGCAGCTGATCGGTCGAGAGATCCGGCGTCTGGGAGTGGTTCGGCGAGCCACCCTCCAGCGGTTGGTCGAAGTCCAGGGATCCACCCACCGAGGGAGCGAGTCCTCCCGATCCCCACGCCTGGCCGGAGGACGGCACGATCCGAACGCCCCGCACGGGGATGGCCTCGGATGGCGCGGGCGATGGATCGGGTGTTGGAGTCGGATCCGGTGATGGGCTCGGATCCGGTGATGGGCTCGGGTCCGGTGATGGGCTCGGGTCCGGTGATGGGCTGGGATCCGATGAGGGGCTCGGATCCGGTGACGGGCTCGGTGTCTCGTCGGCCGTTGAGGCAAGCGCATCCGGTGCACCCCACGGGATCTGCGTGATCAGGAGTGCAGCGAGCATGGCGATGAGGACGGGCATCCGACCACGGCGCTGTCCTGTCCTTCCAACCATCCGTCGTCCATCCACAGTCCGTTGGAGCGCTCGGGCACTCGAAGGAAACCTTATCGCCAGGACCGCCTCACCCCCATCCCTTCGTAGTGAGAGAGTCTCGACGGAAGGCACCCAGCATGAGACCGGAGCGTGACCGGGCATGGACGATACCCCGGGCGTCCGAGGAACTGGCTTCTTCCGGAGCCGGAGAGGGGAATCGAACCCCTGACCTCCTCCTTACCATGGAGGCGCTCTGCCGACTGAGCTACTCCGGCGGCAGTGCTCGATGATAACAATGGGCCGGTCGCGGACCGTGGCACGATGACGTGATGCGGCGGATCACCACGGCCTTGGTCTCGCTGACCCTCCTGGGGGCGTGCACTGACGACCCACCGGTGCCCTCGGATACCCATCCGGAGTCAACCGTGACGTTCGGTGGATCGGATGCGGTCCTCACGGTCGAGATCGCGGACGATCCGCATGAACGTCGGGAAGGATTGATGGGGATCAAGGAGCTCCCCACGGATCAGGGGATGGCGTTCGTGTGGCCGGGGCCCGTCGACAGCACGTTCTGGATGAAGGACACGCTCGTGCCGCTCTCGGTCGCGTTCGTCGGTGAGTCCGGGCACGTGATCGACGTCCTCGACATGCAGCCATGCCAGACGGACGCGTGCCCCTCGTACGGGATCGACGAACCGTTCGTCTTCGCGATCGAAGCGAACCTGGGCTGGTTCGACGAACACGGTGTCGGTGTCGGCGATCGAGTAGAGCTCGCGAGGGCCCCCGATGGATGACTGCCAGCTCTGCGTCGCGGAACAGATCACCGCGTGGCTCCACGAGGACGACGACTGCTGGGTCGCGGAGTGTCTCGTGTGCCGAACCCCGATGATCGTGTGGCGCTTCCACGGACTGCCCGAGACCGAGCTCGAGACCGAGCTGTTGACCCGGCTCGAGCGGATCGCCAGCGACCGGTACGGGCCGAACGGCTACTGGATCGACCCCGAGCGACGCCGTATCCCGGAGCACTGGCACGCGCACGCCCGCCCGGCCGGCGGCTTCTTCGACCCCGCGAGCGACCTCTACGGCTCGTTCTGACGCCGAGGTCGGAGGCACTTCCGGAGGCGTTCCCATCCCCGTGCTCGGCATGCTTGAATACGCGTCCCCGCCCGGAAGGAGCTACGATGCGCCGCTCGACCCGCTCGCTCCGCCTCCCCGCTGCCGTGATCGCGCTGGCCACGGCGACCGTCCTCCGGGTGCCAGGCGCCGGTGCGACGGAGCACGATCCCGTGATCGTCGCCGTGGGCGACATCGCCTGCCAGTCGCTGACGCAGGGACAGGGCATGGGCGCCTGCAGATCGGGTGACGTCGCGGACCTGATCCGCGAGATCGACCCGGATCGGTTCCTCGCGCTGGGCGATCTGCAGTACAACAATGGGAAGCTCTCGGAGTTCCTGCGCGTCTGGGACGTGCAGTTCGGCGACCTCGGGGAGATCACCATGCCTGCCCCGGGGAACCACGAGTACGGGACGACCGACGCCGCCGGCTACTTCGCCTACTTCGGCGAAGTGGCCAGCCCCCCGCTCGGGTACTACTCCTTCGACCTCGGCGATTGGCACATCGTGTCGCTCAACTCCGACATCTGCAGTGACGACCCCGGCTGCGGCCCCGGCACGCCCCAAGGTGACTGGCTCCGAGCGGACCTCGAGGCGAACGCGGAGGCCACCTGCACGCTCGCGTTCATGCATCACCCTCGCTACGACTGGCGGCCGTTCCAGAAGTGGATCGAGGACGACGGCACGACGCAGTTCGGTGGATCGGAGACCGATCCGCTCGTGCCGCTCTGGGAGGTCTTCGCGGACGAGGGCGTCGACGTCGCGTTGGTCGGGCACAACCACCTGTACCAGCGGTGGGCCCCACAGGATGCCCACGGCAACGCCGTCGCCGGCGGCACGATCCAGTTCACGGTGGGCACCGGGGGACGTTCGCTCTATCCCTTCGGTCCGCCGCCGATGCCCGAGAACCTCGAAGTCACGCAGAACAAGGCCTTCGGCGTGCTGCAGATGACGCTGCACGAGGACTCGTACGACTACGGATGGGTGCCCGTGCCCGGTGAGCCGGCCTTCCAGGATGGGGGGACGGTAGCCTGCACCTGATCCGGGAAGTACGGCGTCGAGGAGGTCGGATCCGATGGCGTTCCGCGGATGGAAGGTGGAGGCGCTCGAGTTCTTCGAAGGCCTGGAGGCTGACAACTCGAAGGCGTACTGGCAGCGCCACAAGGACGTGTATGACACGATCGTGCGCGCACCGATGGAGGAGCTGCTCGGTGAGCTGGAGCCCGAGTTCGGTGAGGGCCGGATCTTCCGCCCGTATCGCGACGTCCGCTTCAGCCGCGACAGATCGCCGTACAAGACCGCGATCGGGGCGACGCTCGGGGCTGGGTACGTCCAGCTCGACGCCCGCGGTCTCGCCGTCGGCAGCGGGAAGTGGGAGATGGCGCCCGACCAGCTCGAGCGCTACCGCGAGAGCGTCGCGGAAGACCGGTCCGGTGAGGATCTGACGAGGATCGTGTCGGACGCGCGAACCAAGGGACTCGACGTTCACGGGCACGATGTGTTGAAAACGGCCCCGAAGGGCTATCCCAAGGACCACCCACGGATCGAGCTCCTCAGGTTCAAGGGATTGGTCGCGTGGCAGGAATGGCCGGCCGGGGCGTGGCTCGGAACGAAGCGAGCGAAGGATCGGATCGTGACGTTCCTCGAGCGGTCGAAGCCGCTCGTCGATTGGCTCGAGACGAACGTCGGCGAGTCAACCCTGCCCGACCGCGGCCGGCGGTAGCGGCCCGCGTCGGCCCTCGATCGCACGATCCCGACCGTCCGCGTCCGCGTGCGTACGGATGTCCGTGAAGCCGAGGTAGGTGAGCATCGCGGTCATGTCTGCGGCTTGGTCGCCGCCGAGCTCCAGGAGCAGGCTCCCGCCCGGGCGCAGCCACCTGTCCGCCGCCCCGGCGGCGCGCACGAGCACCAGGGTTCCGCCCGATCCCCCGTCGAGGGCGGGGCGTGGCTCGTGCGCGAGCACGTCTCTCGGCAGGAGTCTGAGCTCCTCGGTGGGCACGTAGGGCACCACGGCGGTCATCAGGTCGACGCGCGCGCGGAGCGCGTAGGGCAAGGGTTCGTCGAGATCGCCCTCGGATGCGGGTACGCCGTTCCGGAGCGCGCACGCGACGGCCAACGGGTCGACGTCCGTGGCCACCACGGTGGCTCGGGGACGAGCGGCGGCGAGCACCACCGCCACCGCCCCGCTCCCCGTGCAGAGGTCGACGGCGACGCCCTCGTCCGGCAGGAGCTCGACCGCCCGCCGCGCCAGCACCTCCGTGTGCGGACGCGGCACGAACACCCCAGGGTCGATCCGGACGTGAAGACCGCAGAACGTCACCGACCCCGTGATCCACGCGAGCGGCTCCCCCCGGAGCCGTCGCAGAACCATCCCCTCGATCGGACCGACGCCCTGACGCGCCGCGGTGAGCAAGCTGTCGGCCTCATCCTCCGGTTCGACGCAGCCGCCCTCCGCGAGCTCGCGGATGACGCGCGTCCGTTCCTCGCTCATCGGGTCTCCCGTCCCCAGTCGAGGGACCTCGAACCTAGGACTCGCTGTCGATCGCCTCCCTGACGGCATCGCGGAACGAAGCGAAAGGGTTGAGGTACGTGCCGGCCTGTGCGTTGGGGTGGGGTGCCGGGCCCGGCTCCGGCTCGAACTGGAGCCATCCGTAGCCGGGGAACAGCACCTCGACCCAGGAGTGGGCGTCACCGGTCCGGACCAGGTAGCCGCCATCTGCCTGTCGGGTTCCGACCCGGAACCCGACCGCGATGCGAGCCGGCAGCCCCAGTCCCCGCACCATGACCACCATCGCGACCGTGTAGTGCTGACAGAACCCGACTTTGGTCCGCGTGAGGAATCGGAGCAAGGAGTCGTCGTCGTCGGCGGCCTCGACGCTGGCGCTGTAGACGAACTCCCCGTTGTGGAAGCGCTCTTGGATCGCCAGGACCTTCCGATAGCTCGACGTGGCATCTGCCGCCGATCGCTCGGCCATCTCCCCGATCCTCGGATCGAGCTCCGCGGGCAGCTGGGTCCACTCTCCGTACGTCCGAGGAGCTAGATGATCGACCCGATCCAGCTTCTCGGGCGTCGGGACCACGATCCGCGAGCGGACGGTGTACTCCATCCCCGCTTCGAGACGACCGCCGATGAACGCCTGGCTTCGCCGGGGATCCCACGTGATGTCTCCGATCGGTCCCGTGATCTTCTCCGGCGTCTGCGCCATCGGGAGTGAGTGTAGGCTCCCGAAGTCGCTGAGGATCCGGAATGTTTGGGTCAGGGTTTTCCCCGGCGGCGGATCACCGCCGGCCCGAGGCAGCGTCGTCGGAGGAGACAGGGTGACGCCCCCTCGGATCCGTCCGGGTTGGTGCTCGTCCACAACTCGCCGTCGTACCGGTCCAGCGTGAACATGTGCCAATACTCCGCGTTGTCGGCATCACCCCGAACAGCTCCATGCCCTGGCCGATCCGTGGGTCAAGGAAGCCGGCCACCAACGATGGCTCCGCAGCCCGCGGTGGACCAGAGTCCGTGCGTGCGGCCTCCGGTCTGATCCCGTTCGCGGCGCCACCGTCGCACGCCACCACAGCGAAGGTGAGCGTCAGCGCCACGATGACCGTTGAGAGCTTCCCGCGGATACGTGAAGTGTTGCCGCCTAGGTGCTCGCACAGGCTCAAGCACTCACAAGGAGCGGCTCGAGGACGACGACCGCCGTCTCGTGCCCGCGTTGTGCGGCGTAGCCGTCGAGATTGTCGTCTATCTCGCGCCACCGCTGCCACAGC
>JAJNBA010000131.1 GCA_021155985.1 Actinomycetes bacterium | reverse complement strand
CGGCGGCGTGAAGACAAGGAACCCTTCGGGTGTCTCTGTGCGGTCCCAGTCCAAGGCGTCGGGTGGAGGCTCCGTCGAGGTCCGGAGGAACCGGAGGCCTCGCATCCCTGCCTCCATCCAGACGAACAGCATCCCGCCGCGCGCGCGGATCAGCTTCTTCGCGTCGGAGGTCGCGTCGATCTGCATATCCGTATATCGGTACCCGGGGCGCGAAAGTTCACTCCCCGGGTGAGATCAGCGCTGCCGAAGGGCGTCGCGGATCTCCGTGAGCAGCTCGATCTCGGTCGGGCCGGCCCCCGCCTCCTTCTTGGGAAAGGCCCGGTTGTAGGCCTTGATCACGAGGAACAGCACGAAGGCTACGATCAGGAAGTTGAGCAGCGTGGTGAGGAAGGCTCCGTAGCGGAGCTCGGCATCGCCCATCTCGATCACGAGGCTGTCGAAGTTCGGCTGGCCGAAGATCGCGCCGATGATCGGGCTGATCAGGTTCTCGGTGAACGAGGTGACCAACCCCGCGAAGGCCAGTGCGAGGATCAGCGCGACGGCGATCTCGACGAGGTTCCCCTTCGAGATGAACTCCTTGAACTCCTTGAGCATCAGTCCTTCTCCTTCGCTTGGCGCTCTAGACGAGCGCTTGGGCGAACACCCGCTCCATCGCCCGGCGACACCGCCGGGTCACGTGCAGGTACCGCTCCAGGAACGCCTGACGTGGGTACTCCTCGAAGCCGAGCCTACGTGCGAGCGCCGTCTGCTCGCCCGGCGCCGCCGGAAGCGATTCCGCGTGGACGCGGCGGTCCATCTCGAGCACGTTCTTCACGTCCGAGAGGAACACGAACGCCTCGGCGAGGTCGCGCGCGACCTGATCCTCGAGATGTCGCGCGGCGGCCAGCCTCTCGATCGCCTCGAGCGTCCGCCGCGAGCGCACCTCGGGCTCGACGCCGCCGAACCGCATCAACGACAGCTCGACCGCGAACTGCACATCGGCGAGCGATCCGACACCGAGCTTGAAGTGGAACTTCGACGCCTCCGGTGGCTTCACGCGCTCGCGCTCGATCCGATCCCGCATCCGCCGGACCTCGACCACGCGGTCGAGCGTGAGGCCGTCGGGTGGGTACGCGAAGTCCGCCGCGTTCAGCTCGAACCGCCGTCCGAGCTCCGCGTCGCCGGCGACGTGGCGCGCCCGCAGGAGCGACTGGAACTCCCACGGCTCCGCGTACCGCTCCCAGTACTCGAGGAAGCCGGCCATCGAGCGCGCGAGGGGGCCGCTGCGTCCCTCGGGCCGGAGGTCGGCGTCGGGCTCCCAACCGGCGTCGTGGACGTGGCGCATCACACGCTCGCCGGCGGCCGTCGCACGCGCGAGGTCCTCCGGACCCTCGCCCTCGTAGACGAACAGGAGGTCGAGGTCGCTCGCGACGTTGAGCTCCTTGGCGCCGAGCTTCCCCATCCCGACCACGGCGAACGGCAGGTCGGGCTCCGCGGCCGCGACGGCCTCCTGCACGACGCGATAGGCGACCGCGGCGATCGCCTCCCCCGTCTCGCGCGGCGTGAGCTCGCGGCCGGCCGTCCGCGCCACGGCTTCCATCAGCTGTGCCTGAGTGTCGACGGCCGGCGCTCCGAACAGCGAACCGGAGAGCGCGAGGATCCGGTCCGGCTCGGCCACGAGGACGTCGGTCGCGAAGGAGCTCGCCGCGGCGAGGTGGGCGAGTCGGCGCGCCGCGAGCGGGTCGGCGGCGAGCGCGTCGGCGGGCGCGATCCGGTCCCCCACCGCATCGGCGATCCGCTCGAGGCGGACGAGGGCGGCGTCGGGGTCGGCCGCCAGCGCGAGGGCCGGCGCCATCACGGGGAACACGTGGGAGAGGACCTTGCCGATCCGCGTGGTGGACGTGACGAGGCGCTCCAGGGACGCGAACGCGCGCGGCGGCTGGGCGAACCCCAGTCCGGCGAGGAGCTCCTCGGTGGCCTCGCGGTCGTGGCCCGGGGAGGGATGGACCGGACCGGCGAACGCCTCGAGGAGCGGCCGGTAGAACAGACGCTCGTGGATCCCTCGGACGAGGTCCGTGGTCCGGTCGTATTCGGCCTGGAGCGCGTCGGCGCCGGCGAGCCCGAGCGACCGCGCCAGGGTGGTTCGTGCGTGCCGGTCGGCAGGGAGGTCGTGGGTCTGGAGGTCGCGCACCATCTGCAGCCGGTGCTCCAGCCGGCGCAGGAACCGATAGGCGTCGGCGAGGGCGTCGGCGTCCTCCTGCGCCACGTAGCCCTCGTCCGCCAAGGCCGCGAGGGCGGCGAGCGTGTTGGGCTCACGCAGCCGGTCGTCCCGGCGGCCGTGGACGATCTGCAGGAGCTGCACCGCGAACTCGACGTCCCGGATGCCTCCGCGGCCGCGCTTGACCTCCGTGAGCTCTTTGCCGCGACGCCGGATGTACTCCTCGAGCCGGACCTTGGAGCGGCGGACCTCGTGGATCGCGGCCTCGTGGAGGTCGCGCGGATACGCGAACTCGCCCACGCCCTCCACGAACGCGGCGGCGAGGGCCAAGTCGCCCGCGGCGGGGCGAGCCTTGATCATCGCCTGGCGCTCCCACGTGGCCGCCTCACGCTCGTAGTACGCGAGGGTCGATCCGAGCGTGCGGGTGAGCGTCCCCGCGCGGCCGCCGGGACGGAGCGTCAGGTCGACCCGGAGCGCGACGCCTTCGGAGGTCGGGTCGGACAGATCGGAGATCACGTTGGCCGCCGCCGTCTCGGCGCCGTCCCCGCCCACCTCATCGCGATGGAGCAGCAGGAGGTCGACATCGCTCGCGTAGTTCAGCTCGGACCCGCCGAGCTTGCCCAGCGCGACGACCGCGTGGCCGTCCGGACAGGCGAACGCGAGGCAGGCGTCGGCGACATCGCTGATCTCCGCGACGACGTCCTCGAACGGCGCGCCGTCGAGGTCCCGAGCCGCGATCCGGAGCATCGCCCGGCGGCGGAACCGCCGGAGACCGGCGCTGGCCCCGTGCGCGCCCGAGCAGCCGGGAGGCGACAGGCAGGATCTCGGGGCGGCTCAGGAGCTCACGCGCTCGGGCGTCGTCGCCCACCCGGGAGAAGGCCACACGCGCGAGCTCGGGGTCCGGCGCCTCGGAGAACGTCCGGCCGAGGATCTCGGGCGTCAGCACTTCCGCATCGTAGGGCGTCAGCGGGTGACTCTCCGCACTCGATCAGTCGGCTGGCCCGAACGGCGTGATAGGCGCGGGGCGACCGCTTCCCTCCTCCTTGCGACGGGCATACGCTTGCGGAAGCGATCGGAGACACCATGTTCTGGTTCGTCCTTGCGGCACTCCTGACGATCAGCTCCGCACTGAATGCCTACCAAGTCATCGCGGTAGACGATCGCTCCGTTCAGCTCCTCAGGGGAGGCCTCAGCGTAACGCTCCTCCTCCTGGCTGCACTGTCGGTGAGGAAAGGACTCGCCACGCGCTCAAGCGTCCAGGCGGGAACGCCTGGAGAGACCGCCGCCGCAGATGCGATCCGCCAGGGGATGATCATCGTCGGGGCCTTCGCCGCCGTGATCGTCGCGGTCGTGGTCGTCGCACTGCTCGGACCGAGAGCTCCATCGCTCACCATGCCGGAGCAACTGGCCGGACACTCCCGGCTTCACGGCCCAGAGTTCGATGATCTCCAGCGGAGCGCCGAGGCGGACGTGGGAGGGAACCCCGTCGTCGGAGTGTTCGCCATCGGGGGCCAGCCGCGATTCATGGTTGCCGGGTTCGACCGAACGCTCGGGCCCGGGGAAGACCTGTTCACCGAGATCGCGAGGACGATGGAAGCGGGAACGGGCGGGCCCGGGGTCTCGTTCGATGTCGATGCGGGAACCACACGAACGGAGGGACCCGTGACGTACACCTGTGTTCCTCTCTCCATGCCGGCCGGTGCGGGCGCTCAGATCGACTCCACCATCTGTGACTGGAACGACGGCACCTCCTACGGATTGATCTGGGGCTTCGATCCGGCGCTCGATGTATCGGAGCTCGCGTCGGTGGCGTACGACGCCATCGTCGACTGACCCGCCGATTCAGCCCTCATCCACGACCGCGTCGGCCTCGATCTCCACCCGCCATCGCGGATC
>JAJNBA010000068.1 GCA_021155985.1 Actinomycetes bacterium | reverse complement strand
GGGCTCTCGGTCGAGGGTGAGCTCCGTCAGCTCCGGCTCGCTCGTCGGCTCGCCGAGGCGTCCCCGCAGACGTGCCGTGTGACGCTGCTCGCGTGTCACGCGGTGCCTGAGGGCTGGTCCCGCGAGGATTGGACGCGTCAGGCCTGCGAGGAGCTGCTCCCCGCCGCCGCGGCGGAGGGCCTCGCCGATGCGGTCGACATCTACGTCGAGGACATCGCGTTCTCACTCGATGACCTGCAGCGGGTGGGTGCGGCGGCCTCGGCCGAGGGACTCCCGCTCCGCGTGCACGCCGACCAGCTCGGTCAGAGCGGCGCGGCCGAAGCCGCCACGGCGCTCGGGGCGCGGAGCGCCGATCACCTGAATCACGTCAGCGATGCGGGCATCGCCGCCCTCGGTGAAGGCGGGACGGCGGCGGTCCTCTTGCCCGCCTCGACGTTCACCCTCCGGACGGCCCCGGCGCCCGTCGCTGGGCTCAGGGACGCCGCCGCCGCCCTCGCGATCGCCACCGATCTCAACCCGGGGACCTCACCGATCTCCTCGATGCCCGAGGCGATCGCGTTCGCGTGTTCGCTCTACGGGATGACCCCGCTCGAGGCCCTCACCGCGGCCACTGCGAACCCGGCATGGGTTCTCGGCCTCGATGCAGAGCTCGGCACGCTGGAGCCGGGCAAGCGCGCGGACCTGGTGATGCTCGACGGTCCGTCGTTCGCCCACGTGCCCTACCGGCCCGGCCACGATCCGATCAAGGCCACGATGATCGGCGGCGAGCCGGTCGACCCTGTGCGCTAGGCGAGCGGCCCCGCCACGGTCTCCGCGGCCGCGGCCAGCTCACCGGCGCGCACGAGGTTGACCGCGGCCGCGATGTCGGGGCCGAACTCGCGGTCCGCCTCGTAGAAGGGGACCGCCGCCCGCAGCGCGTGTCGAACGGCGAGCGTGGCCGGACCGGGTTCCAGCGGCGCCCGAAGGTCGAGCGCCTGGGCAGCTCCGAGCGCCTCGAGGGCCACGACCGTCTCGGCGTTCGCAACGACCTCCCTCGCGTGCCGCGCGGCCGTCATCCCCATCGAGACGTGATCCTCCTGACCGGCCGACGACGGGATCGAGTCGACCGACGCCGGGTGCGCGAGCGACTTCGACTCCGAGACGAGCGAGGCCGCCGTGTACTGGACCAGCATGAACCCGCTGTTCAGTCCGCTCTCCGGGACGAGGAACGCCGGGAGGCCGTTCGACATCGCGGGGTCGAGCAGCCGGTAGAGGCGCCGCTCGCTGATGCTCGCGAGCCCGACGGTCGCGAGTCCCAAGGCATCCATCGCCACCGCGACCGGCTGACCGTGGAAATTCCCTCCCGACACGATGTCGCCGTCTGCAGGGACCACGATCGGGTTGTCCGACACCGCGTTCAGCTCGATCTCGAGCACGCCACGCGCGAACGCGAGCACGTCGCGCGTGGCCCCGTGGACCTGCGGCGCGCAGCGGAGCGAGTAGGCGTCCTGCACGAGGTGCTCGCTGTGGCGGTGCGACGCGAGGATCGGCGAACCCTCGAGGAGCAACCGGAGGTTCGAGGCGCTCACGGCCTGGCCCGGATGGGGTCGGAGCCGTTGCAGGCGGTAGTCGAAGGGCGCGTCCGTCCCGAGGGCCGCCTCGATCGTCATCGCCGCGACCACGTCGGCCGTCCGGGCGAGCAGCGAGAGCCGCTCGGCCGCGAGCGCTCCGATCGCGAGCATGCCCTGGGTCCCGTTCACGAGGGCGAGGCCTTCCTTGGCGTCGAGCTGCAGGGGCGCGAGGCGTGCTCGTCGGAACGCGTCCGCCGCGGGCTCGGCGCCGGTCTCGGTCAGTACCTGCCCGGCGCCGATCAGCGGCAGCGCGAGGTTCGCCAGCGGCGCCAGGTCTCCGGAGGCACCGAGGGATCCCTGCTCCGGCACCACCGGGATCACGTCGGCGTTCAGCATCGCCACCATCAGATCGACGAGTTCGGGCCGAACACCGGAATGACCGAGCGCGAGGACGTGGGCGCGGAGGAGGAGCATCGCTCGCGCTTCGTCTCGCGGGAGCGGACGCCCGACCGCCGTGGCGTGCGACCGGACGATGCCGTGCTGCAGGTCGGATGCCTTCGCAGGATCGACCCGGACGTTCGCGAGGGCACCGAAGCCGGTGGTGACGCCGTAGACGACATCTCCCGACGCGACGGCGCCGTCGACGACGGTCCGAGCGGAGGCGATCCGCTGACGCGCGCTCGTGGGGAAGGTGACCTCGGCGCCCGACGCGACCGCCGCCACGTCCGCCAGCGTGAGCGCCTCCCCGATCGCGACCGTCACGGCTGCGAAGGCTACTACCGGAGATCCGCCCCCATGGTCCGAGCGCTAGAGGGAATGCTTGAGCATCTCGAGCAACGACACGAGCGGGCCGGTGTCTTGCATCACGTAGAAATGCGCGGACGGCACGCCCTGCTCGAAGAGCTGCATGGTCTGTTCGTACGCCCACCGGATACCGACGGCGGTGACGCCGTCATCGTCGACCGCAGCCACCTCGGCGACGAGCGCCTCCGGCACCGACACGTTGAACGTTCGAGGGATGCTCGTCACGTGCGATCGCCGGGTGAGGATCTTGAGGCCGGGAACGATCGGGATCGTCACGCCCTGGTCTCGGGCGGTCTTCACGAACCGGAAGTAGACCTCGTTGTCGTAGAAGAGCTGGGTCACCGCGTACTCGGCCCCGGCACGCTCCTTCTCGACGAGGGCGGCGATGTCCCGCTCGAGGTTCGGCGCCTCCGCGTGCTTCTCCGGGTACGCCGCCACCCCGATGCAGAAATCCGTCGGCGTGGATTCCACGAGCTCCTCGAGGTACTCGCCGCGGTTCATCGCCGCGACCTGCCCCACGAGCTCGAGCGCGCCATCGTTCGCGCTGCGCCCCTCCGCGGGCACCCGCCGCTCACCGTCCCCGCGGATCGCGAGGACGTTCTCGATCCCGAGGTAGTTCAGCTCGATCAGCGCGTCCTCGGTCTCCTCGCGCGTGAACCCGTTGCACAAGACGTGCGGCACCGGATCGATGTCGAAGCGATACTTGATCGCGGCGCACAACCCGAACGTGCCGGGCGCCTTCCTCGTCACACGACGGCGGAACGTCCCTCCGGGGACCTCATCCCAGACCGTCTCACCTGCATGGCTCGTGATGTCGATGAACGGCGGCTCGTACGGCAAGAGCGACGAGACCGCCTGGTAGATGCGTTCCACGTTGCCACCTCGCCGCGGCGGGATGATCTCGACGCTCACCAGCGGCTTCGCGGCGTTCACGAGGTGCTCGGTCACCTTCACCCGTCGAGCCTACCGGCCCGACGCGACCGAACCCGTATCACTCGCGCCAGGGGAGGCGGACACCGCGCGCGGCCGCCACCTCGAGCGCTCGCTCGTACCCTGCGTCGGCGTGGCGGACCACCCCCGTGCCGGGGTCGGTCGTGAGCACGCGCTCCAACCGGGCGGCCGCGTTCTCCGAGCCGTCGGCGACAACCACCATCCCGGCGTGGATGGACATCCCGATCCCGACGCCGCCGCCGTGGTGCACGCTCACCCAGTGCGCGCCGGCCGCCGTGTTGATCAAGGCATTCAGGATCGGCCAGTCGGCGATCGCGTCCGAGCCGTCCTTCATGTCCTCGGTCTCCCGGTACGGCGAGGCGACGGACCCGCTGTCGAGATGGTCGCGCCCGATCACGATCGGAGCCGAGAGGTCGCCGCTCGCGACCATCTCGTTGAATCGCAGCCCGGCCTTGGCACGCTGCCCGTAGCCCAGCCAGCAGATACGAGCCGGGAGTCCCTGGAACGCGACCCGCTCCTCCGCCATGTGGAGCCATCGGAGGAGCCGCTCGTCCTCCGGGAACAGCTCCCCTACCG
Source organism: Actinomycetes bacterium (assembly GCA_021155985.1). Taxonomy (GTDB): domain Bacteria; phylum Actinomycetota; class UBA4738; order UBA4738; family HRBIN12; genus JAJNBA01. Next base: position 17,084 of record JAJNBA010000068.1, on the reverse strand, counting down.
CGCGGTCCGTTTTGAGGATGTCCTCCGGGTCGCCCGAGAGCGCGGCCCACCGGAACGGTCCCTTGCCCTCGCAGAACATCGGGCGGACGAACGCGGGCACGAACCCAGGGTAGGCGTACGCGCGATCGCAGCCTCCCGCCTCGGCGCCGGCACGCAAGTTGTTCCCGTAATCGAAGACCACCGACCCGGCGTCGAGGAACCCCACCATCGCGTCCACGTGGCGAGCCATCGAGGCGTGCGAACGGCGCTGATACTCGTCGGGGTCACGTTCCCGGAGCGAGGCTGCCTCACCGAAGGTGAGACCGGCGGGCACGTAGCCCGCCAGGGGATCGTGCGCGCTCGTCTGGTCGGTCACGATCTCGGGCTGGAAGCCGCGCGCGAGCAGCTCGGGCTCCACGTCGGCGCAGTTGCCGAGCAGTCCGATCGAGAGCGGTTCGCGGGCGGTACGGGCCTCCTCGGCCCACCCCAGGGCCTCGTCGATCGACGCCGTCTCACGATCGAGGTAGTTCGTCTTGATCCGGCGCTCGATGCGCGTCTGATCGACCTCGACGCAGAGGGCGACGCCGCCGTTCATCGTGACCGCGAGGGGTTGGGCGCCGCCCATCCCGCCGAGCCCGCCGGTGAGCGTGATCGTTCCGGCGAGGGAGCCGCCGAACCGCTGTGTCGCGCACTCGGCGAGGGTCTCGTACGTGCCTTGGAGGATCCCCTGGGTCCCGATGTAGATCCAGGATCCCGCCGTCATCTGACCGTACATCGTGAGACCGGCGTCCTCGAGCTCGCGGAACGTGTCCCAGTCCGCCCACTTCGGGACGAGCATCGCGTTGGAGATGAGGACCCGTGGCGCCATCTCGTGCGTGCGGAAGATCCCGACCGGTTTGCCCGACTGCACGAGCAGCGTCTCGTCGTCACCCAGCTCCCGGAGCGTCCGGACGATCGCGTCGTAGGCATCCCAGGATCGCGCCGCCCGACCGGTCCCGCCGTACACCACGAGGTCCTCGGGGCGCTCGGCGACGTCCGGGTCGAGGTTGTTCATCAGCATCCGCAGCGCGGCCTCCTGCGGCCACGAGCGGCAGCTCAGCTCGGTTCCCCTGGGCGCCCGCACCTCTCTCGCGCCACTACCCACCGTCTGCCTCCATCTTGGGCACCATCGAGGGCACCATCGTGGGCACCATCTTGGGCGATACCCCCATCCGGGTAACCCCCACCCGAGCTACGGCAAAGATGCTAGCCAGGTGCTTGAGCCGGCCTCTCCTCGCTTGTAGCGTCCCGCGCGATGGCCTCTGACGGAACCATCATCCATCTTCGCGGCCACGACGATCCCATCCGGGTGCTCCTCGCAGACGACGAGCCCGGCCTCCGGGTCGCGCTCGCGGAGCTCCTCAGCCATGAGGAACGGGTCGAGCTGGTCGGCACGGCGGCGGATGCCGAGGAGGCGATCCGCGTCGCCGAGTCGAACCTGCCCGACGTCGCCCTCGTCGACGTTCGGATGCCGGAGGGCGGGGGGCCGCACGCCGCTCGCGGCATCACGCGGGTCTCGCCCGGGACCCGTGTGATCGCCCTCTCCGCGTACGAGGACCGCACGAACGTGCTCGAGATGCTGCGGGCCGGCGCCGTCGGCTACCTCGTGAAGGGCACCGCCGCCGACGAGCTCGTCCAGGGGATCGAAAAGGTCGCGCAGGGAGGCACCAGCCTCTCGGCCGAAGTGATGAGTGGAGTCGTCGCCGAACTCGCCACGCAGCTCCGCCGGGAAGAGATCGAGCGTGATGCCGACCAGGCGCTCCGGGGAGACATCGAGCGGTTCGTGTCCGGACATGGCGTCTGGATGGTGTACCACCCGATCATGGACCTCGAGACCCGCGAGGAGATCGGGGTGGAGGCGCTGGCGCGGTTCGGCTCGATCCCCGTGAAGCCGCCCGACCGCTGGTTCGCCGAAGCGACCGCCCTCGAGCTCGGTCTCCAGCTGGAGCTCCGCGCGATGAAGGAGGCGCTCGAAGGGCTTTCGAGGATCCCGGACGGCGCGTTCCTGTCCATCAACTGCTCCCATCGCACCGCTGCCTCCGCCCAGCTCGCCGAACAGCTGGACGGGATGGAGAAGCGCATCGTCCTGGAGATCACGGAGCACGAAGCGATCGATGACTACGGGGGACTCGCCGAGGCGCTCGAGCCACTGCGGGCACGGGGGCTGCGGGTCGCGGTCGACGACGTGGGAGCCGGGTACGCGAGCCTGCGACACGCACTCCAGCTCGCCCCCGACATGGTGAAGATGGACATCTCGCTCACGCACGACATCGACCGGGACGCGGGGCGTCGAGCGCTCGCCGCCGCGCTGATCTCGTTCGCGGCGGAGACCGACATGACGATCGTGGCCGAAGGGATCGAGACCGCGGGTGAGCTGCACGCGCTTCGGCAGCTCGGCGTCCGCTACGGCCAGGGCTTCTACCTCGCTCGGCCCGCGCCGTTGGAGTGACGCCCTAGTGCGCGCCCATCCGAACCAACCCGCGGAGGACGCGGAGATCCCGCAGGAAGACGCGGCGCATCACGGGGCGTGCGAGGCGCAGACCCACCCTGCCGATCGGACCGAGCCTCGGCGGGGGGAACAGCGTCTCCCTCCAGCGCATGCGGGTTCCCTCGGAGACGGGCTGGAGCTGGATCTCGCCGCTCCCCTTGATCCACCCGAGGTGATCGATCACCAGGATCCGGGGCGGCTCCCACATGCTCACGCGCACGGTGTCTCTGGTCTTGATGCCTGCGATCCGCACCGTGGCCTTCGCCTCGACGCCGACCCCTTCCCGCTGGTCGCCGATCACTTCGAAGTCCGAGGCCTCGAGCATCCAGTCACCCTGGTGCTCCCAGTCCGTGATCAGGGTCCAGACCACCTCGGGCGGTCCCGGCATCGTGTCGGAGACCTCGATGACGATCGGGCGCCGACGCTTCGCGGCTGGCTTCTCGGTGTTCAGCGGCTCAACTCGAGCGGCGATCGATCGACCACGAGGAGGCGCCCGTCTCCTTCGTGTACTGCTTCATCTCCATCGCGACGGTGATCGCTTCGGCGTAATGCCGGAACATCCGCTTCTCCGTGGAGGCGATCCCGATCGACAGGGTCAGCAGCGGGAACCGCTGGAGATCGCCCCGCCGATTCGTGACCTCGATGTAACCGTTCGTCCGGTCGTCGATGTCGTAGAGGGTCGGGGCCAGCTCGTCGAACGACTGCACGATCTGCTGCGCCACGGCGGTGGCCTGCTCCGGCGGCGCCACGACGACGAAGTCGTCGCCGCCGGCGTGGCCGATGAACGTCTCGCCGCCGACGATCTGCCTCGCGGCCTCGCCGATCACCCGCCCGGTCTCACGGATCGCTTCGTCTCCGCGCAGGAACCCGTATCGGTCGTTGTAGGCCTTGAACCGGTCGAGATCCACGTAGAGGACCGAGAACGGCTCCTCCCTGGCCACCAGCCCCTCGATCTCGTCCTCGATCGCGACGTTGCCGGCCAGGCCGGTCATCGGCGAGAGGGATCGCGTGTCGCTCGCGCGGTTCAGGACACCGCGGATCCTCGCCAGGAGCTCCGGCGTGTCGAAGGGCTTCACGATGTAGTCGTCCGCTCCGATCGCGAACCCCTCGAGCTTGTCGGCCGAGAGCCCACGAGCGGTCAGCATGATCACGGAGACGGTGGCCGTCCGGGGATCCTGCCGGAGCTGGCGGGTCAGTTCGAAGCCGTCCATGTTGGGCATCATCACGTCGGCCAGAACGAGCTGGGGAGGACGCTCCTGCGCAGCCGAGAGGGCCTGCTCGCCGTCGCTCGCGACGCGGACGTCGTAGCCGGCGGCCTTCAGCTCGATCTCGAGGAGACGTGCGATGAAGGGGTCGTCGTCGACGACGAGGAGGCTCTCGCCTCCGCCACTCGGATCGGCGACCGGTGCGGGACCCGTCTCCGGCTCCGTTGGGCCCCCTGCCTCCTGCGGCGTCTCGTCCGTCACGTGCTCTCCCGTGGTCCCGGTCTGCATCATCTCCTGGACATCGGCACTCTACCGCCAGAGGTGGAGCCGCCCGGGTAACCGGATGTGAGACGTTCCCGCCCACGCGTGGCACGATGGGGCGGACCTCCGTGGGCCGGAAGGGGAGACCATGCCGGTGCTCGACTCGTTCCTCGACGCCATGGGCAACACACCCCTGGTTCGCCTCCGCTCGGTCGCCCGCGGCGTCAAGCCGACGATCCTCGCCAAACTGGAGATGCTGAACCCGGGCAGCTCCGTGAAGGACCGGATCGGGCTGAGGATGATCGAGGCGGCCGAGCGCGAGGGGCTCCTCAAGCCGGGCGGGACGATCGTCGAGCCGACGTCAGGCAACACGGGCCACGGACTCGCGATCGCCGCGGCGGTCCGCGGCTACCGGTGCATCTTCGTGATGCCGGACAAGATGAGCCAGGAGAAGATCTCGCTGCTCCGCGCGTACGGGGCGGAGGTTGTGATCTGTCCCACGGCCGTCGCGCCCGAGTCCCCGGAGAGCTACTACCGCGTTGCCGACCGGCTCGCGGCCGAGATCCCCGGCGCGTTCCAGCCGAACCAGTACCACAACCCGGTGAACCCCCAGACCCACTACGACACGACGGGCCCGGAGATCTGGGAGCAGACGGAAGGGCGGCTCACGGCCTTCGTCTGCGGGGTGGGGACGGGCGGCACGATCTCCGGCGCGGGGCGCTACCTGAAGGAGCAGGACCCCGACGTCCTCGTCGTCGGCGCGGATCCGGAAGGATCGATCTACTCGGGCGACACCCCGCGCCCCTATCTGGTCGAGGGGATCGGCGAGGACTTCATGCCCTCCACGTTCGATCCGTCCGTCGTCGATCGCTACGTCCGGGTGTCCGATCGCGACTCGTTCCTGACCGCACGGGCGATCACCCGCCAGGAGGGCATCCTCGTGGGCGGCTCCAGCGGCACCGCGGTATTCGCCGCGTTGGCGATCGGTCGTGAGCTGGACGATCCGGAGGCGACGATCGTCGTGTTGCTCCCGGACTCCGGCCGGCAGTACATGTCGAAGCTCTACTCGGAGACCTGGATGCTCCAGCACGGGATGCTGGAACGTCCCGACGTGGTGCGCGTCGAGGAGGTCCTCTCCGCGAAGTCCCGTGAGATCCCGCCCCTGATCACCGTGAGCGCACACGACAAGGTGCGTCAGGCGGTGGAGATCCTGCAGGAACATGGGATCTCCCAAGCCCCGGTCGTTCGGGAGGAGTCGATCGACGTCTCGCAGTTCATGGGATCGATCCGGGACCGCGAGCTGCTGGAGCGGGTGTTCCGCGATCCCGACGCCCTGCAGTCCGACGTGGCCGAGGTGATGGCGGCACCGATCCCCATGGTGGAGTGGGATGCTCCCGTCGAGGTCGCGTTCGGCGAGCTCGAGCGCTCGCCTGCCGTCGTCGTGACGAAAGCCGGGCAGGCCCTCGGCGTCTTGACCCGGAGCGACCTCCTCGAGTTCCTCGCTCGTCAGCGCCGAGCGTAGTCTGCGCCCGTGCTCGCGCTGGGGATCGACGTCGGCGTCGGCAAGGGGCTCGATCTCGTCGCGCTCGACGAGCAGCGCCTGCCGGTGCACGACGTGCTCCCGAAGATCGGTCTCGAGCAGGTCGGCGACTCGATCCGGGAGCTCGACCCCGATGTGATCGCGATCGACGCGCCACCCGCGTGGGCGAGGGAGGGACGGTCGCGTCTGACCGAGCGGATCCTCGTGGAGCGGAACATCCGCACGTTCGCCACGCCGACGCGCGCGCGCGGCAAGGGGAACCCGTTCTACGACTGGATGGAGATCGGCTTCCGCGCGTTCCGTACCGCGGCGCGCCGGCTTCTCTCGCTATGCGGCGGGCGATCCACGCGGGACGGCGATGGAGGTCTTCCGCACGCGAGCGCCACGGTGCTGCGGGGGTGCCTCCGCCCCGAAGGGATCGGCAAGAAGGCCTGGCGGGAAGGCACCCTCATCGCGCAGGGCGTCCGGACGGATCGACTCACGTCGATGGACCTCGTCGACGCCGGGCTCTGCGCCCTGAGCGGCCTCCTCGCCCTTCAGGGCACACGCTTCGCGCCCGGAGATCCCAAGGAGGGAGTGATCGTCCTTCCGTCGTCACATTGCCTGCCCGGCCGTTCGCCCAGCTCCGCCAGGACACGTCGATGGTTCCGGTGCCCGAGTCCACGCTGTTCCGCTACTGCGGCGGCGGCGCACCGGCCTGCCAGGAGGTCACGCGGGGCGAGTTCGCTGCCCGGTCACGACGCCAAGCGCAAGTCCATGCTGTGGCGTCTCGCCCGTGATGGGCGCGACGCCACCGACGAACTGAGGAGACGAGGATGGAAGGTGCCTCCGGAGATCGGATGAGGTTCGAGACCGCAGCCATCCACGCGGGCCAGGATCCCGACGAGCCTTACGGTTCGGTGAACGTCCCGATCTACCAGACGTCCACGTACGCGCAGCCTGCTGTCGGCAAGCCCAAGGTGTTCGACTACGCGCGGGGGGGCAACCCCACCCGAGAGGCGTTCCAGACCGCGCTCGCCGCCCTGGAGGGCGGCGAGCGCGCCTTCGCGTTCGGGAGCGGGATGGCGGCGGAGACCACGCTGCTGCTCTCGTTGCGTCCCGGCGACCACGTCGTGCTGCCGGACGACGTCTACGGCGGCACCTACCGGTTGCTGTCACGGGTGCTCGAGCCTTGGGGACTGTCGTACTCCGTCGTCGACCTGACCGACCTCGAGGACCTGCGTGAAGCCCTCCGCGAAGAGACCCGTGTCGTCTGGCTCGAGACGCCGTCGAACCCGATGCTCCGGATCGTCGACGTGGCGGCGGTCGCCCGGGCCGCGCACGAGGCCGGCGCACGGGTCGTCGTCGACAACACGTTCGCGACCCCCGCGCTCCAACGGCCTCTCGAGCTCGGCGCCGACGCCGTCGTCCACAGCGTGACGAAGTACATCGGTGGTCACTCCGATCTGATCGGAGGCGCCGTCGTCACGAGCGACGCGGAGTGGATCGAACGGCTCGGGTTCCTGGCGAACGCGGTGGGCGCGGTCCCGGGGCCGATGGACTGCTACCTGGGTCTCCGCGGGTTGAAGACGCTCGCGCTCCGGATGGCGAGGCACTCGGAGAACGCCGCGGCGGTCGCGTCGTGGCTCTCCGGTGATCCGAGGGTGCAGCGCGTCTACTTCCCGGGGCTCCCCGACCATCCGGGCCACGACGTCGCGAGGAGGCAGATGTCGGCGTTCGGGGGGATCGTGTCTTTCGACGCCGCGTCCGCCGAGGAGGCGATCGCGATCGCGGAGCGGACCGAGCACGTCGACGACCTGATCGCGGACCTCGACGGCGCGCTCGGTTGACGAGCGAGCAAACAGACCCGGACGCTGATCGACGCTCGCCAGGAGATCGACGCTCGCTAGGAACGGAGGACGATCTCGTCCCCGTCCGGCACCGCGAGCGCCACGGCGCGGACGCGCCGGTCACCATCGTCGTCCACCACGCGGATGGGCACGTCCGCGCCCCCGAGCCACTCGCGCAACCGCGCCGCGTCCCCACCCACCTCGACCCACGCGATCCGCTCCACCGCGATGGGATGCTCGACGGGCGCGGCGCCAGGATGGAGCGACGCGGGGACGTCCCACGAGATGAAGAACGGCAGCCAGAGGTCGGGACCGCGCTCCTCGATCCCTGCGCCGCGCCACCGCACCTCGGTGCCGTCGGGGCGGGTCCGTGAGCCGGGCTGCACCGTGAGCCCCAGCCTCGCGGCGGTCGCCTCGATATCGTCGTCGGCGAGACAGATGGAGAACCACCGGTCGCCGTCGGCGGAGAGCTCGAGCAGCGTCCGACCGAGGACCGTGCCCGTACCCACGTCCTCGTCGACGACGCCGAGGAGCTCCAGGTAGTCGTCGCCGAGCGGGGCGATCATGTTCGCCGTCCCCCACCGCGGATGCCGCCCGCCCGGCGCGAAGAGGAGCCCGTGTTCCTCCCGGAGGCGACTCGCTGATGTAGCGAGGTCCCGGACGGCCAGCACGGCGTGGTCGATCCGGAAGATCGGTACCGCGTCCACGCGCGAACTAGGCGACCTGTCGCTTCAGGTAGGCGACCATGGACACGCCCCCTGCGGGCGTCTGCTGCTGCAGGATCGTCACGAGCTCCCAGCCGTCCTCCCCGAAGCTGTTGAGGATCTCCCCCGGGTTGTGTTCGAGCAACGGCGCCACGAAGTACTCCCACGTCATCGATCGGTTCCTCTCTGTCCGTCTTCCCCCTCGGTCTCCAGCAACCGCTGACGCACCTTCTTGATGCAGACCCCCATGATCACGTCGAGACCGCCCTCCCGGGCGATCCGCGCGGCTTCCTCACTCACGATGCCCTCCTGCAGCCAGAGGAGGCGAGCCCCGACCTTCACGGCGTCGCGCGCCACGTCCGGCGTGTGCTCCGGCCGGCGGAACACGTCGACGACATCGACTCGAACGTCGTCGGGGATGTCGAGGAGCGACGGGTACGCGCGTTCCCCGAGCACCTCCGTCTCGTTCGGATTGATCGGGACGATCCGGTAGCCGTGTTCCTGGAGATAGGAGGCCACCTCGTGCGAGGGACGCCATCCCTTCGAGGAGATCCCCACGACGGCGATCACGCGCGCTTCGCCTAGGAGGGACCTGAGCTCGTTCCGTCGGGCGTTCAGTTCAGCGTCCACGGCGCCTCCGCTCGCAAGATGTCGAGGAAGGAATGCACCATCAGCCCGGTCGCGCCCCAGACCGTGTGCCCTTCGAGGGGATACGACCACCCGTGCCACATGCTCCCGTCCGCGCGTGGGAGCTTCATCGGCTCCTCGTGCGTGGCCAATCGCGCGAGCGGCACACGCAGAACCTCCTTGATCTCCGCCTCCGCCGGGAACAGGTCCGGCGGCAGGTGCAACAGCCCCACGAAGGGGACCACCAGGATCGCCGACACGTACGTGTGCACCGGAGGGAGGGCGCCGACCAATCGAGGGAGCGTGGGGTCGAGCCCGATCTCCTCGAACGCCTCACGTCGAGCGGCATCGGCGAGCGATTCTCCCTCGTCCACGAGCCCGCCGGGGAACGACACCTCACCCGCGTGGCGCGACAGCGTGTCCGAGCGCACGGTGAAGATCAGCGAGGGCTCCGGTGTTTCGACGAGCGGAGCGAGGACGGCGGCGAGACGGTCCCCGGACGCGGGTGCGTAGGTCGGCGTCTGCTCCAGCGCGGAGCGCAGGGTCTCCTGCAGTGAGGGCGCGTGTACCATCCGCAGCCATGGTAGGCGAGGACGTCGCGGGACCCTCGTCCTCCGTGGCCACCGCGGCGGCGGCCGCCGTCGATCCCGATGAGGTCCTCCGCCACGCCCGCACCCTGATCGCGGCGCCATCCGAGAACCCCGGCGGGACCGAGGATCTGGCGGCCGAGGTCGCCACCGAGATCCTCACCGTCCTCGGAGCGGAGATCCGGCTCGTGCGCTCCGAGGAGGGCCGCCCCAGCGTCGTCGCCCGCTTCGGGTCCGGTGCCAGACCCCGCCTGGCGTGGAACGGCCATCTCGACACCGTCCCCACGGGAAGCCCATCGAGCTGGTCGAGCGGCCCCTTCGACGGCGAGGTCCTCGACGGGAGGCTCGTGGGGCGCGGCGCCTGCGACATGAAGGGACCGATCGCGTCTGCGGTCGGCGCGGTCGCGGCGATCCGCCGCGCCGGGATCGCCCTGGCGGGCACGTTGGAGCTCCATCTGGTGGCCGACGAGGAGCATGCCGGGGTCCACGGCACCCGGGTCCTCCGAGATGAAGGCCTGCTCGACCAAGACGCCGCGATCGTCGGAGAGCCGACCGAGATGGAGATCGCGCTGGCCGAACGCGGCGGCGCCTGGGTCACCGCCGTGGCGCACGGGAAGGCCGCCCACGGCTCCCAGCCGCAGCGGGGCGTGAACGCGATCCTCACGATGTCGCGCTTCCTGCTCCGCCTCTCGGAGGTGCTCCCGGATCTGATCCATCCCCTCGTCGGTGCCCCCACGGTCAACGTCGCGATGGTCGCCGGCGGAAGCGCCCCCAACGTCGTCCCCGATCGCTGCGAGGTCGAGATCGATCGTCGGATCGTGCCCGGTGAGGACGACCGCGATGCGGTCCTCGCCCCGTTCCACCGGCTGGTGGATGACCTCGTCGCGGAGCGGCGGGACACGAGGATCGAGATCACCCTGCGGGAGTGGACCGAGGCGGCCGAGACCACGGGGGACTCCGCGATCGCGGCGATCGTCCGGGACGCGATCGCCGCCGACACCGGCGCACCGCCGCCGTTCGTCGGCTTCACCGGGATCACCGATGCCCGCTTCTACATCAACGACGCGAAGATCCCCACCGTGATCGCGGGACCGGGGTCGCTGTCCGTCGCACACACGGCAGACGAGTCGATCGGCGTCGAGGAGATGGTCACCGCGGCGCGCTCGTACGCGCGGATGTTCGTCGGGTACCTCGGGACCGAGTAGACCGCGTGGACTCCGTCGACGTCTTCGTGATCGGGGGTGGCGGCACCGGGTCCGAGATCGCCTTCTCGCTCGCTCGCTCCTCGGGACTGTCCGTCGCGCTCGCGGAGCGGGACAAGCTCGGTGGGGAGTGCAACCACTACGGCTGCGTTCCCACGAAGGTGATGCTGCGGTCCGCGAAGATCGCGAAGCTCGCGCGCGACGGGGAGCGTTTCGGTCTCCGGATCCCAGACGTCTCCGTCGACTTCCCCGCGGTACGGCAACGGATCCGCGACGTGATCACGGCGCAGTCGGGGGACGGCGCCACGCCGTTCGAGCGGCTGGGCGTGCGCGTGTTCCTCCAGGAGGCACGGCTGGTGGGCGAGCATCGCGTGGAGCTGGCGGATGGATCCGTGATCGAGGCGGGCAAGGTGGTGCTCGCCACGGGGACGGAGGCAGCGGTCCCTCCGATCGCCGGGATCGAGGACGGGCCGTTCTGGACGAACCGCGAGGCGATCTGGGAGCCCGCCGCGCCGCCCCGGTCGCTCGCCGTGATCGGGACGGGCGCGGTGGGGATCGAGTTCGCGCAGATCTACGCGCGGTTCGGCGCACACGTCACCGCCCTGGAAGTCCTCCCTCACGTCTTGCCGCAGGAGGACGAGGAGGCAGCCGCGTCGATCCTTCCCGCCCTCGAGGCCGAGGGCATCTCCATGCGGTCCGGTGTCCGGATCGAAGGCGCGAGGCACGACGGCACGGCGTGGTCGCTCGCGATCGAGGGTGACGCCCCCGTGATCGCCGACGAACTGCTCGTGGCGACGGGTCGACGCCCGGTGTTCGGGCCGCACGACCTCGCGGCCGCCGGCATCGAGCTCGACGACGGAGGGAACCCCGTCCTGTCGGAGACGCTCCGCACCCGCAACCCGGACGTGTGGGTGGCCGGGGACGCCACCGGCGACCTGCTCTTCACCCATGTCGGTTCCTACGAGGCGGAGCTCGTCGTGAAGGACGTCCTGGGGCATCCTGAGGCGCGCGACTACCGGGTGGTCCCCCGTGTGACGTTCTGCGATCCGGAGGTGGCGAGCGTCGGCCTCACCGAGCAGCAAGCTCGCGACGACGGCCGAGACGTGATCACCTCGGTCATGCGGTTCGACGACAACGAGCGCGCGCACATCGACGGGAGCACGCACGGACTGGTGAAGGTGGTCGCCGACCGAGGGACGGGTGAGCTCCTCGGGGGCCATATCGTCGGCGAGGAGGCGGGCGCGCTGATCCACGAGATCGTGGTTCTGATGGCCGCGCGGACGCCCGCGACGGCGGTCCACCGCGCGATCCACGCGTATCCCACCCTGTCCGAGTCCGTGAAGGGTGCCCTGCTCGGCATCCACGAGCAGGTCGGGTAGCCTTGAAGTGATGGATGCGCCAGTCACCGAGGTCATCTCGGTCACCGACAAGGCCGCGCGGAGGATCGCCGCGCTCGCCCTCAAGGAGGGCCATGCGCTGCCCGTCCTCCGCGTCCGCGTGACCGCCGGAGGTTGCTCCGGCTTCACCTATGAGCTGTCGTTCGCAGACGGAGCGGCGGAGGACGACGCCGTGATCGAGGCCTCGGACGGCGTCCGCGTCCTCGTCGATCCGCAGAGCGCGCCGATCGTGCGCGGCTCCACCCTGGAGTTCAACGACTCGCTCCTGGGAGGCGGGCTGAAGATGCTCAACCCTCAGGCCACGCACGAATGCGCCTGCGGCGACTCCTTCTCGATCTGACTGGCTCGACCTGACTCGATCCGACGCGCCCGCGCCTTCGGTCAGCCGACCGTGAGCGTTCCCACCATCTGGGGGTGGAAACGGCAGTGGAACCCGCCGCTCGTTACGTCGGTGAGCGTGATCTCCACGGTTTCGCCCGCACCGATCGTCTCGTCGATCGCCTCGTCGTCCGTCGTGAACGTGTGCGAGGTCTCCCCGATGTTGGTCACGCTGATCGTCTGTCCCTCGGTCACGGAGAGCTCGGTGGGCGAGAAGCCGAAGTCCACCGTCGTGAGGTCCGCGCCTCCGCCACCGTCGCCGGCATCCGAGGGACTCTCCGTCTCGGTGCCGCCGCCCTGATCGGGCAGCGTCTCCTCCTCCCCGCCGCAGGCCGCTGCGAGTAGCGTGAGCGCGAAGACCGCGCCCACCAGGCGCATCCACCGTCGGTGCATCGTCCCTCCCTCTCCTGAGAACGCCCGGTCTCCCGGGCCCGCACGGTACTACGGGTGAGCGGGGGAACCGGTTTCGCCTCCCCCACGACGATGCCGACTAGACTGCCGCCCGTGGCCGTCGAGAAGACCCAGTGGCGGGACCTCTACAACGAGGTGGTGCTCACGGGACTGTGCACCGGCTGCACCTCGTGCATCGTCGCGTGCCCGTTCCACGTGCTGGGGTACGAGGACAACGTCCCCGTCCAGCTCCAGGAGGAGGGACCGGACGGGTGCAGCCACGGCGACAAGGGCTGTGACATCTGCACCCGCGCCTGCCCCCGCTTCCGCGAGTGGGAGTCGGAGATCGACGAGCTCTTCTTCGGTCAGACCCGGAAGCCCGAGGAGATCATCGGACAGTACCGGGACATCTATCTGGCCCGTGCGACCGGCCAGGAATCGCTGATGCACGGTCAGGACGGCGGCGCCGTGTCCGCGCTCCTGGTGTGGGGCCTCGAGAACGGCGAGATCGACGGCGCGTGCACGTCGAAGCTCTCGGACGAGCGGACCTGGGACGCCGAGCCGACCGTGGTCACCGACGCGGAAGGGGTCCTCGCGACGGCCGGCTCCCGGTACACGTACTCCGCGAACCCGATGGCGCTCTTGAAGGCCGCCGAGATGGGTCTGTCAAAGGTGGCCCTGGTCGGGATGGGCTGTCAGTCCAGCGTGACCGGCGCGCTGGAGTTCCGGCGGGTCAACAAGTGGCGGCGCAAGATCGCGTGGACCTTCGGACTGCTCTGCTCCAAGTCCTTCACCTACGACGGGCTGATGGTGGAGATCGCGCAGAAGGAGCTCGGCCTCGATCTCGACCACCTCGCCCGCGTGAACGTGAAAGGCAAGCTGCTCTTCTACACCGACGCCGGGGACGAGGTCGTGTATCCCCTGAAGGAGGCGCACCGGTTCACGCGCCCCGGCTGCCTGCGCTGCCCCGATTTCGCTGCCGAGCACGCCGACATCTCCTTCGGTGGACTCGGGCAGTCGGAGGGGTGGACGTTGTCGATCGTGCGTACGGAGCGCGGACAGGACATCTGGGATCGGGCGACGGCAGACGGTGTGATCGAGCATCGGCCCGGAGCAGAGGACCCGAAAGCGGTCGAGCTCATGTTCAAGCTCGCCGCCAAGTCCCGGGAGCGGTGGCCGACCTCAGAAGAGATGCCCGCGGCGGGCACCACGCCCGGGGTCCTTCCGGCGGTCTGAACCACGCCCAGTCCTTCCTGACCACGCCCAGACCCCCCGGACGGCCGACATCCAGGCCCCAAGCAGGGGACTCCATGCCACCCTCGGAGCGCCCGATAATCCGACCAGGCCCAGAACGGGTCGCACTCTGCTGCTCCTCCGGGGGATCGCGTGGCTCGATCGATCCGACATGAAGAACCGTTGCTCGCGGGCGGCGGCATGCTCACCGCCGTGGCCTATTCGGCCGAACGGCTGCTCCTGTCTCCGGACTGGCGGGATGCGATCGACGACGTGCTGATGCACCTGGGCGTGGCCGCGCGCGTCAGCCGGGCCTACCTGATCCAGGTCGACCCGCCGGACACCGGCTATCGGGCCACGCAGCTCGCCGAGTGGTGTGCGCCGGGTGTGTCGTCGCAGTTCGAGAACCCCACCCTCCGGGGGGCGTCCCTCGCCGACACAGGGTTCGCCCGATGGATCGGCCTGATGTCGTCGCGCGCGACCGTCCACGGGGTCGTCAGCACGTTCCCCGAGGAGGAGCGGGTCGAGCTTACGAAGCAGGAGATCCGCTCGATCGCCGCGTTCCCCGTGTTCGTGGACGGGGAGTGGTGGTCCTTCATCGGTTTCGACGATTGCGTCGACGAGCGAGAGTGGACGGCGTTCGAGCTCGACTCGCTCCGGGCGGCGGCCGGCATGCTCGGAGCGGCGGAGCAGGCCGGCCGGGCCGAAACCCGTCGGCGCGACGCGGAGATCCGGTACCAACAGGTCGTGGAGCAGAACCCCGCCGTCACCTACACGGAGTCCCACCATCCCGAAGGGGGACGGTTCACGTTCATCAGCCCCCAGCTCCACGAGCTGCTCGGCTCCTCCCCGGACCTTCCGCTCGGCGATCGTGACTGGTGGTGGGCACACGTCCATCCCGAGGACAGGGACGAGGTGCAGCTCGCCAACCGGCTCTCGTTCTCGCGTGGCACGGACTTCGATCAGACCTACCGGATGCGGACGGCGGACGACTCCTGGGCATGGGTGCGGGACAAGGTCCGACCGGTGCGCGACGAGGACGGGCAGATCCTGTATTGGCAGGGCTTCCTCGTCGGTGTGACGGACCGCGTGGAGACCGAGGAACGGCTCCGCGAGGCCGAGGCCCGATTCCGGGCGATGGTGGAGCGCATCCCCGCGGTCACGTACACCGACCATGTCGGTAGTGACGGGATCACGGTGATGGGTTTCGTGAGCCCGCAGATCGAGGAGATCTTGGGCTACCCGCCCCAACGGTTCTTGGATCGAGGCGACCTCTGGTTCGAGATCATGCATCCCGACGACCTGGCACGCCTGCGAGCGATCGATGCGTTCAACAACTCCGACCTCGAGCCCTTCGAGCACGAATACCGGATGCGCCACACCGACGGCCACTGGGTGTGGGTGCACGATCGTTCGACCGCGGTCCTCGACGAGAACGGCGAGCTCGACTACTTCCTCGGCTTCTTGACCGATGTGAGCTCTCGCCACGACGCGGAGGCACGTCTCCGGGAGGCGGAGCTCACGTTCCGCACGATGGTCGAGCAGAACCCGGCCGTCTTCTACATCCAGGGCATCGACCCCGACGACCCCACGAGGTCATTGACGCGGTACATCGGCCCTCGCGCCGAACAGCTGACGGGCGTCCCCGTCGAAGAGATGATCGCCGATCCCGACCTATGGAGGACGATGATCCATCCGGACGACCGCGAGATGGTGTTCGAGGCGGACGCATCGAGCAATACGGACGGCTCGGACAGGTTCGCCCTCGAGTATCGGATGATCCGCAGGGACGGCATCACGATCTGGGTGCTCGACGAGGCGACGCTCATCCGCCCTGAGAACGGGGCGCCCTACTGGCAGGGGTTCCAGCTCGACATCACGGGACGCAAGGAAGCCGAGCAGCGCCTGCAGGACGCCCATGAGCACCTGCGCGTCATGGTCGACTCCGCACTGGACGCCGTCGTCAGCATGGACGTGAACGGTGTGATCACGGGGTGGAACCCGCAAGCAGAGACCACGTTCGGGTGGAGCGCGGAGGAAGTGGTCGGCCGGTCGCTCGTCGAGACGATCGTGCCGCACGCGCATCGGGCGGCCCACAGCGAAGGGCTCCGGCGGTGGCGTGAGACGGGTGAGGGCCCCGTCCTGAACGCTCGCATCGAGATCCAGGGCCTCCATCGGGACGGCCGGCTGATCCCCGTGGAGTTGGCGATCGTCCCGGTCGCGGTCGGGGAGGAGACGAGCTTCTCCGGATTCATCCGCGACATCAGCGACCGGAAGCGGGCACAGGAGGATCTGGAGCGGGCCCTCGAGGTCGAGCGGGAGGCAGCGGTCCGACTCCGCGCACTGGACGAGATGAAGGACACGTTCCTCCAGGCCGTCTCGCACGACCTGCGGACGCCGCTCGCCGCCATCCTCGGCCTTGCGATCACCCTCGAACGCGGCGATGTCGGCTTGCTGCCCGAGGAGACGAGGGAGCTCGCCGGTCGCATCGAGCACAACGCCCGCCGACTCGAACGCCTCGTCACGAACCTCCTCGATCTCGATCGGCTCGCGCGCGGAGTCCTGACCCCGGCGTTCGAACCGACCGACGTGGGCGATCTCGTCCGGCGCATGGTGGCGGAGTCGGACCCGTCGCTCCGCGACCAGGTGACGGTTTCAGCGGAGTCGGTGGTCGTGCCGATCGATCCGCCGAAGGTGGAGCGGATCGTCGAGAATCTGCTCGTGAACGCCGTCCGGCACACCCCGGCAGGGACCTCCGTCCACGTGTCCGTCGCCGCGATCCCCCACGGGGCGATGATCCTCGTGGAGGACGAGGGGAACGGCGTCCCGCACGCCCTGCGGGAACGGGTCTTCGAGGAGTTCAGTCAAGGGACGGATGCGCCCCAGCCGTCACCGGGCGTGGGCGTCGGCCTGACGCTGGTGCGACGGTTCGCGGAGATGCACCACGGGCGCGCCTGGGTCGAGGAACGGGAAGGCGGAGGTGCGTCCTTCCGAGTGTTCCTCCCCGCGGTGCACCCGGAGCCTGCCGCACCGCTGCAGCCGGCGGTGAGCTTTCGCGGCTAGAGGGTGGGCCACGCTTCGACGGTCGGATGGTCCTTGGAGGCCGGGCCGACCTGGGCCGCACCGCCCGGCGAGCCGACGCCGCTGATCTCGTCGCTGAACCACTCGGCGTTGATCGCGTTGAACTGCTTCCACTCGGCGGGGACGTCGTCCTCGTAGAAGATC
>JAJNBA010000130.1 GCA_021155985.1 Actinomycetes bacterium | reverse complement strand
GATCACGAGCCTTTTCCGGACCCACCCGCCGACCGAGGCACGCGTGGAGCGTCTGCGGGCCATCGCGAGCGAGCTCCGCGGCGAGCGCGGCCCGATCGGTTAAGCCGAGCGTCCGCTACGCGATGAGCGCCTGGCAGAACTCGCCGAACGCGTCGATGTAGCGCTGGACGTCGTCCTCTGTGTGTTGGACGGAGATCGTCCACTGCTCCTCGTCGCCCGGCGTCATGAAGATCCCGCGGTTCACCATCCACGGGTACGAGGCCCAGTACAGTTCCGTGTGCGTCTCGAGGAAGTCCCGATAGTTGGTGAGTCGCTCTCCCCGGTAGGAGACGCAGCCCTTCGCGCCCAGGTCCACCGTGTGCGCGGGGATCCCGGCGTCGGCGATCGCGCGGTCGCAGCCCTCCGCGAGCATCGAGCCGAGTTTCTTGAGGTGATCGTAGGAGTCGGGCGTGAGCACCTGCGTGAGCGCGGCGAGGCCGGCGGCCGACGAGAGCGGGTTGCCGTTGAACGTGCCCTGCTGGGCGGCCCCCTTCGTGACCCACTCCATGAAGCGGTTCTCGCCGCCGAAGGCGCCGATCGTGGAGCCGCCCCCGATCGCCTTCGCGAACGCGGACAGGTGGGGCTTCACGCCGTAGCGCTCCATCGTGCCGCCGTACGCGATCGTGCCGCCGCACTTCACCTCGTCGTAGATCAGCACCACGCCGTGCTTCTCACAGGCCTCGCGAAGCGCCTGGAGATAGCCGGCCTGGGGCTCGATGATGCCGACGTTCATCATCACGGGCTCGAGGATCACGGCGGCGACCTCGCCCTCGTTGTCCGCCAGGGCCTGCTCGACGGCGCCGGCGTCATTGAACGGCACCACGATCGTCGTGTCCCACAGCGCCCGCGGGATGCCCTTGGACGTGGGCTGCGTGGTGTACCAGGCCTTGCCCTCGTGATCGACGTCGTGCCGGAGGCCGAGCACGTCGGCCTCGGGGACAACCGAGAACAGCAGGGAGTCGTGGTGGCCGTGGTACGAGCCCTCCATCTTCACGACCTTGTCCCGGCCGGTCGCGGCGCGCGCCACCCGAAGCGCATCCATCGTCGCCTCGGTCCCGGAGTTCACGATCCGGACCTGCTCGAGCTCGAAGCGCTCGCAGATCGCTTCCGCGAGGGCGACCGTGGTGGGCGTCGTGACGGCGAAGTGGATCGCTTCGCGGGCCGCCTTCTCGAGTGCCTCCACGATCTTCGGGTGGGCGTGGCCGACGATGTTCACGCCGAAGCCGCCGTGGAAGTCCTTGTACTCCGTGCCGTCCACGTCCCAGACGCTGGAGCCCCTGCCCTTCTCGAGGTACACGGGGTAGGGATCGCCGACCTGGAAGTTGGAGGCAACGCCGCTTGGGAGGCTCTTCACGGCACGCTCGAAGAGCGCCTTGGACGCCGGTGTCCTGGTCAGTAGATCAGCACTCTCACGCTCGGCGATCTCCGCCGCCCGGGTCGTCAGCCGTTCCAGATCCATCTCCACCTCCTGAGGGTCAGGGGAATCTACAGGCGCGCGCTGGACCCGTGCAATACAGCATCGTGCGGGGGGTCGCCCGAGGCTCAGCGATAGTTCGTGAACTGCAGCGCGAGACCGAAGTCCTCCTCTTTGACGGCCCGGATCGCCGACTGGAGGTCGTCCTTCTTCTTGGCGGACACGCGGACCTGGGACCCCTGGATCTGGGTCTGCGTCTTGGGAACGCTGCTGCGGACGAACTTGGAGATCTGCTTGGCCTTCTCGTCGGGGATGCCCTGGATGACGTCGACGGTCTGCCGGACCGTCCCCTTGGCGGCCTGCTCGACATGTCCCGGCTGGAGCGACTTCAGGGGGACCTGTCGCTTCACGGCCTTCTCCTGGAGCACCTGCCACGCCGCCTTCAGCCGGTCCTCGGTGCCTGCCGCCATCTCGATCTTCTCGTTCTCGAGAGAGACCGAGGTGCCGGTGTTCTTGAAGTCGAACCGCTGTGAGATCTCGCGCGCCGCCTGGTCGACGGCGTTCCGGACCTCCTGCAGGTCGACCTCCGACACGATGTCGAACGAGAACTGATCCTTCGCCATGCCACAATCCTAGAAGGAGGCGGTGGCCGGCGTCCCGGCGCTGGATGTGCTTCGGCAGGACCCGCGGTTGCTATCCTCGACCCTGTTGTTCCCGGGAGGATGCCCGAGTGGCCAAAGGGAGCGGTCTGTAAAATCGCCGGCGTAGCCTACGGAGGTTCGAATCCTCCTCCTCCCACGAAGGGGTGTTCTCAGAACTGAGGCACTCCGACATCTCAGAACTCGCTGCGAGACCGCGCTCTGGTTCCTCCTGACCCGTCGTCATGTGTGTCGTTGGCCGCGAACACCTGATCAAGCCCGACGGAACCAACTGAGAAGCCGCGTAGGGCGCCTCAGCGCATGCTGAAGACGCCCTTGGGTGATCCGCTTGACCGGGAAGTGGTGCTACGTGGGAGGAGGCGGGTCGGGACCGGCTCCAGCCGTCTGCGGGCTGGAGGCGTCGGAACCGATGGCGGCGTTCTGTGGACCCAGGAGGTCGGTCCATGTCCCGCGGCGGCGCTTGGCCCTGGGGCGCCTCCCGGTCAGACGCGCTGTCGCGGCCGCTGTGCTCGCCAGGAAGGACCTGATGCGGTCGAGGTTGTAGCCGACCAGGGTGAAGGCGAGCAGCACCGTGACCTTCGTGAGACCGAGGACGCGGAAGAACTTGCGCTCGATGTTCACTTCCGTGCGAGCGCCCCTCCGTCTCGGCACCTACCTTCTGCAAGAGACGGACGAAGCTGTTCGCGAGAAAGGCAGAGCGCGAAGCAGGTCGGGGATCTAGGCTTCAGCAAGCCCATCGGCTCGATACACATCCAGGCAAGCGTGCCGCACGGGAACCATCTGGGCTGAGGCCCCAAGGGCGGAGGGGCTGCGCGAATACGAACCGGTCTCGCCCGAGGATCGACGACGATCACGAATGACTCACTACACAGGCGGTTCCAGACGGAACTCCTGAGACAGCCCCGGATCCGGCCTGAGCTGCTCTGATGCTGGTCAGAGCGGTGCGAGAGGCTTCCCGGACGCGGAAGTCAGAGGTTCAACCGGGTCCATCCCGATAGCGGCTGGCGTTGGCGTCGAAACGTTCCGCAGGATCGTCACGATCACCCAGATGGACAGGATCGCGAAGACCGAGAACCCGGCGAGCGGCCCGATGATCTCCCCGGCAGCGAACGGGAGTCCGAATCGGACCTGAG
>JAJNBA010000129.1 GCA_021155985.1 Actinomycetes bacterium | reverse complement strand
CCGCTCTCTCGTTCGATTCGAGTGCCCACTCCCGCAGGAATCCTTCTGCTTCGTCCGTGGACACGCCGTCCTCGTGGAGCATGAAGGCGGCGTTCACCGCGGGCGCGTACAGGGCGAGCTCTGCTTCATGGACCTCGTGCGCTTCGACCGGATCGAACCGGACGTCCATGTCTGCCAGGACGTCCGCGACGACCGCGAAGGGCTCACGACCGAGCACCTCATCCAGGGCGTTCGTCGCGATCCCCTCGGAGACGAGGGACTCGGGGGCGGAGATCGCGACGCTCGTCTCCAGGCGGCCGAGGTCTCGGTAGAGGTGGGCATCCTTCGCCACGCGCTCGGTGTGATGACCGGGATATGCCTCATGGGCGGCGAGGGACACGAGCAGCACGATGGAGACCGGGAGATCGGCATTCACCTCGACCCGGCTGTGGTGCCGACCCTCGTACCGGTTGTAGGCGATCCACGGCACGTCCGAGACGAGCTCGTAGCTCACGGATTCCTCGGCAGGCATCGACGCGATCGCGTGCGCCCGGGGACCCAGGACCTGCTGCAAGCACTCGAGGGCGGGGACGAGCTTCTCGCGTGGAACGGCGTTGTTCGCATCCCAGGCGTTGTATCGCTGGCGGACCGTCCCCGCCCCCGGCAGAGCTGCGTCCAGTCGTCGGTGGATCTCCCGCGACGCGCTCGTGTCGGTCCGAGAGGGACGCACCCCGAGGCATCGCTCGACCTCGTCGGCCCAGGCGACCTCCTCCCCGGCGAGCCGGTCGGTGACGCAGGCGAGGGCTTCGAGCTGGCCACGCAACCATCGCCGACGGTCTTCCGAGAGATCGGCGTCGCCGAGACCGTCGAGGAGGAGCTGCGCCTCGTCGCGGAGGCCCTTCGGATCGGCGGCTTCCTCGGCCTCGACCGTCCGCTCCATCTCCGACGGGCCGATGAACGCGTCGACGAACCCGTCGAGGTGCCGGCCCACGCGGAGGCAGAGCCACACGTATCGTTCCGGGATCTCCACTGCGGTCACGCGCGATGAGGACCGGGTTCCTCCCGGCCGACCTCCCCCACCCACTCCCGGAGTCGCGGGACGTGTTCCGCGTAATGGTCGGGACCCGACTTCCGGATCCAGCGATCGGCTTCGGACGATCCCTCCGGGAGTGAGCGCCACGCCCGCAGCATCCGGTTGCGGGCCGTCAGGGCCTGCGCCCGCACATCGTGGAACGCGACGCCGCGCATCGAGCCGTAGAACTGCGCGTTCATCGTGTCGATGTCGATCTCCTCGGGTCGATACGTGCCGGCTCGGAGCCGATCCAGGACGACCCCGGCCTCGGCGAGCCAGCTCCCGATGTGCGCGACGAGATCCTTCGCGGACCACCCCTCGTCGAAGTAGCCGGGCTCATCGACCTTCTCCGCGGACATCGAGTCGACGAGATCGTGCAGCTCGGTCCACAGCCGATCCTCTTCGGCGATCAGCTCCCGGTCCCGACCCGACTGCGCAATCATGACGCCTAGAGCCAACGCCTCCGCTTGAACAACGCGTAGAGGCCGACGCACGTCACGGCCATGAGCAGGAGCGCCAACGGGTAGCCGAGGATCCAGTCGAGCTCTGGCATGTGCTCGAAGTTCATCCCGTAGACGGTCCCGATGAGGGTGGGTGCGAACAGGATCGCGGCCCACGCGGAGATCTTCTTGACCTCCTCGTTCTGGGAGTTCGCAGCTTCCGCCAGATTGCGCATCTCCTCGTTCTGCCGTTGCGCGACGAGCGTGGCGTTCACCGTGAGCATGTCGCGGAGGGCTACCCGGAACTCATCGACACGCTCGATGATCTGGATCAGGTGGTCCTCGACGTCGCGGAGATGATCCTGGAGTCGCTCGTCGACGTGGTACTTGGCGAATCCTCCACGGAGGGCCGTGATGACGTCGATCAAGGGGCGAGTGGCGCGCAGGAAGTCCGCCACTTCACGTGACAGCTCGTAGATGCGGCGGGACACTTTCGGATCGCCACTGAACACCTCAACCTCGATCTCGTCGATGTCGTGATGGACACCGGCCACGACCGGGTAGTAGCCGTCGACGACCTTGTCGAGGATCGCGTAGAGCACGGCCTCGGGCCCTCGACGCAGGACGTCTGGCTCCCGCTCCAATCGGTCGCGCACCGAACCGAACTCCGGCGCCTCGCTGTGACGTACGGTCAGGACGAAGCGAGGACCGACGAACACGTGGACCTCGCCGAACTCGACCTCCTCGATGTCGTCCAGGTAGCGGGCGGGCCGAAGCACCACGAACAGGGTGTCGTCGTGACGCTCGAGTTTCGGCCGCTGATGCGCGTTGATCGCGTCCTCGACGGCGAGGGGATGGAGCTGGAACTCGGAGGCCAGCGACTGGACCTCCTGCTCCTCCGGTCGGTACAGGCCGATCCATGCCATCCCCTCGGGGTGCAGTCGCAGGGTCTCGAGCGTCTCCGGTAGCGAAGCGGGAGAGGCGACGCGTTCGCCGTCCACGTAGATCGCGCTGTCGACGAGCCGGGAACTCCGACCGTCCCGTGGTGGATCCTCGGAGACCGACAGGCCATCATCACGGTCCGCCTCGTGACTTCGGCCGCTCGACCTCCGACGTACGAGGGAACGGATCGGCGACCGCCGGTGCTCGGCTGGGCTCACGCCCAGAGCGTAACTCGGCCATGTCGGCGCGCTCGAAGCGGGCCTGGCGAGCGGCGAGGATCGGTGCTGCGCGCGACCCACGCTCCGGGCGACCGATCGAGCGCTCCGTTCAGAACGGGTACTCGTCCTTGCGCCAGCTGCGCGGCTCCTCCGGCTGCGGTTCGGCGTGCGCTCGAGCAGGAACTCGAAGTAGGGGGCGACGAACGGATCCGGTGCCATCACCGTGTAGGTGTGGTAGATCGCCCCGTTCTCACGCGCGAACGCGATGTAGCTCGGGTTCTCGCGCAGGCCGTCTTTCAGCTCCGCGGCGATGTGCTCCGACCATTCCTGGAGCCAGCCCGGCGGCTCGTCGATCATCTCCTTCACCTCGGGGATCTGCTGCGCCTGCCCTTCGGTCAACGCGAGTCCGAAGTCGAATGGGAAGTCGGTCCCGTGCGTCGAGACGTAGGGGAACTGCCAGCCCATCCGCTTCTTGTAGGCGGTGAGGCGCCCGATCGGTGCCCGCGAGAAGCAAAGGAACGTGACGTCGCGCTTGTTCAGATGGATCAGCTCGCCGTCGAACCCGTCCGCCAGGCTCGTGCAGCCGGGGCACGCGCCGGCCTCGAAATCCGGCCC
>JAJNBA010000128.1 GCA_021155985.1 Actinomycetes bacterium | reverse complement strand
AGTCGTTCCCGAGAGACTCGGAGCTCCTCGATCTCGCGGCGCAACCCATCGAGGGTTGGCTGCTCGGTCTGTTCGATCTCCAGCGGATGCTCTCCGGTGCCAGGGTCCCCGGCAGTTGTCCATCATCACCCGCGCGGCGTCAAGCGGCCAGCACGGTATCGGACCGGATGGCAGCATCCCGGCGTTCGCCAGGCCGCCACCGTAGAGGCGGCCGTCACGTCCTCCTAGCCTCGCTACCGAAGCAACGGGACCCAAGAGGAGAGCGACGGTGAAGCTCGAGACGCGTGATGCGAAGGACCACGACGTGACCTGCCCCGATGTGGAGGATCACACCGCGAGCTTCGGGCTCTTCTACCGATCCGAGCGCGATGGGCTCTTCGCCTCTCTCTGCTTGATCACCCGAGACCCGCACGAGGCTGAGGAGCTCATGCACGACGCCTTCCTGAAGGTCTGGGAGCGGTGGGGTCGCGTGCGCGACATGGATCGTCCGGCTGGATACCTCTACCGGACCGCGATCAACGCGTTCAGGACACGGTACCGGCGAACGATGATCGCGAAGCGCGTGCTCGAGCGGACCTCGGAGCGCGATTTGCTCGACGACGTCGAAGGCCGTGACCGGCTGGATCGGGCCCTCGCAGCACTGACCGTTCGCCAACGTGCGGCGGTCATCCTGACCGAACTGCTCGACTACACCTCTGAGGAAGCAGGGCGTCTCTTGGGCGTTCGTCCCGGCACCGTGCGCGGGCTCGCACACCATGGGCGGGTCGCGCTGAGGAAGACGATGTGAGGTCCTCTCGGCCTCAAGGCCGCGGACGTTCATCGATCACACGAGCACAGCCGTGGGAACGACCACGCGTCAGGCCCGCTCGCGAGAGGATCGGAGGCGTGACGACCGGGGCCCGGGAGCCTCCATGCGACGGGAGCGTGGACGTCGTCGTGGCCGAGCAGTGGTTCAGCAACGTCGAGATCGAGCGCGAGGTCAGACCGCTCGCGCGGTTCAACGACCGTCTCTCTGCGTTCGCGCGTGTGATCCGCTTCGACAAGCGCGGGGTCGGCTTGTCTGATCCCGTGCCGGCGACGGCGCTTCCGACGCTCGAGGAGTGGATGGACGACCTGAGGGCCGTGCTGGACGACATCGGCAGCGAGAAAGCAGCCATCGTGACGGCGATGGCCGGTGGATTCCTCGCGTGCGTCTTCGCGGCGACGTACCCGGACCGCGTGCGCGCCCTCGTACTCATCGACGGGTTCGCAAGATTGACGCGCACCGATGACTATCTGTGGGGACTCACCCAAGACGAGGCAAGAGACATCATCGAGGCGTTCGAGTCGGCGTGGGGAACGGGCATGATGCTCGATCTCTTCGACCCGGACGACGCGGATGACGTCGCGCTCCGCGAGTCATGGGGGCGCTACGAGCGTCATTCGGTCAGCCCGGGAACTGCCGCCTCGATGGTCGACATGATCAACGCGACGGATATCCGCGGGATCCTGCCGGCCATCCGGGTCCCCACGCTCGTCGTCGCTCGAGCGGATTCGCCGATCGAGCCTGCGCACGGCCGCTACCTGGCCGAACGGATCCCCGGCGCAACGTACGTCCAGGTGCCCGGCCACGGCAGCCTGTTGTGGTCGGGAGACCAGGACGCTCTGCTGCGCGAGATCGAGCACTTCGTCACGGGATCCCGCCCGGCTCCGCGACACGACCGGGTGCTCGCGACCGTGCTCTTCACCGACATCGTCGGCTCGACCGACCGCGCGGCGGAGATCGGAGACGCCAGATGGCGAGAGCTCCTCGCCGAGCACGACCAGCTCATCCGTCGAGCGCTCGACCGCTTCGAAGGACGAGAGGTGAAGACGACGGGTGACGGATTCCTCGCGACCTTCGACGGTCCCGCCCGCGCGATCCGATGCGCACAGGCGATCCACGAGTACCTCCGCGCGATCGGAGTCGACGTGCGAGCCGGCCTGCATACGGGCGAGATCGACCTCATCGACGGAGACGTCGGAGGCATCGCGGTCCACCTCGGCGCGCGCGTCATGGCCGAGGCCGACGCCGGCGAGACCGTGGTGTCCTCCACGATGAAGGACCTCGTGGTGGGATCCGGGATCGCCTTCGTAGACCGCGGCGAACACCACCTGAAGGGCGTCCCCGGAAGCTGGCGGCTCTTCACCGTGTCGGGTTCCGTCTGAGATCCCAGAGGCCTCTGTATCGAGAACACGCCCTTTCCGTCTGGTACCGCCTGGTTCAGTCGGCTCCTTGATCTGGTGTTGACCGGCAGATATCCGGGTGCGTTTTCCGACACCGCGGGCTCTCAACCTCTCGCGCCGCTCGCCCGACTAACGATCGGAGATGGAAAGCGAGGGACGCATGGGGCGATGGTGGATCGTTCTGGTCACGATGACATCGGCGACGCTCGGCCTCGTGGCGTGCGTTGATGGAGGTGACCACGGCGAGCAGAACCACAGGATCGAGCGACACGCCAGTGATCGACGTCGGTGAACTCACGGGGCGGATCGCATTCATGCGCGGCGACGCCTCGCAGGAAGCGAGCGTCACGTACACCGTAGCTCCGGACGGGAGCGGCGAACGCGAGGTATTCCCGAAGGGAACTCGTCGAACCCGACCTGGTCGCCCGACGGGACCGAGATCCAAGTCTTCTGTTGCGGCGACGGCATGGTCGCGCACTTCGTCGATCCCGACGCGGGCCAGGTGGTGCGCGCGCATCCGCAGCCTGACCCAAAGCTGGAGCTCTTCTGCGGAGGTTCCTGGTCGCCGGACGGCGATCGGATCTCGTGCGAGGGGTTCGGCGTGGACGATCCGAGCCTCAGCGGCATCTACACGATCCGCACATCCGATGGCGGCGGCCTGCGACGCATCACGTCGAATCCCGATGGCTTCGACGCGCCTGGAGACTTCTCGCCCGACGGCGAGCGTCTCGTGTTCACACGCTTCGTCGACGACGAGCCCGTCGGGGCCCCCGACGGCTCGATGATCGTGTTCACGCGGTCGAGCTGGACCACTCCGGTGATAGCAGCCCGCTCTACATCGTGAACAGGGACGGGACGGGGCTCCTCCAGGTCACGGACGGGGACGCCGACGACAACCCGGACCGGGGCACGCCTAAGGGATCATGAGGACGTCGCCCACCGGCAGCCGTCGGCCATCGGGGCCTGCTCCCGGTCGTCGCCTCGGCCGTGGTGACGCCGCAAGGTCATGCCCGCAGCGGCGCGGATCCAACCTCCGGCGACCCGCGAAGCGCGATCAGTCAAGTTGGACGCCACTGTGTGCGAATAAGTCCTCCATCCGCCTTCCGTCGGAAGCTCTTCCGTAGTAGCCTTCGCAGCCTCCCCCTGGCCCCATCCGGGGGGACTCGGAGCCTGGCCCGGATCCTTCCCGAATCTCTCCCCGGGGTCGGGCTCCTTCGTGTTCCTACGCTCCCGACCCCTGGACGAGCGGCATGTGGTATAGGAGGCCGGTGTTCGTCACGCATGCCGCGTCTTTGACCGGCACGTCACGGGAACCAGCGCAAACCCGGCTCGTGCCATCCTCCCGGGGATCAGCTTCCTGCCGTGGGAACAGTCATCTCTTTCCTTCCTGTAGCTCTTGGATGCGAGCAGCTAGCTCCCGCTGGGTCGCAACGCTCATCCTGGTGGCGCCTGGCGCTCAAGCGCGGCATCCCCCAATCGGCTTGTCCAGTCGGCCTTGGATCGAGGACAAGTGGGCATCCTTGAGGGAGTCGAC
This sequence comes from Actinomycetes bacterium, assembly GCA_021155985.1. Taxonomy (GTDB): domain Bacteria; phylum Actinomycetota; class UBA4738; order UBA4738; family HRBIN12; genus JAJNBA01. Next base: position 451 of record JAJNBA010000128.1, on the reverse strand, counting down.
CCCCGAGCACGACCCGTACGCAAAGAGATTCGCGGAAGGGGAGATGGAGGGTCTGGTAGGAGAGATGCAGCCCCCTCCGCACAGACGTGATCTGGCGAGCGATGGAACACCGACCGCCACGAAGCTCCTCCTGGAACGCCTGATGGCTGGCGGTGAGAGCGCCGAGCCGTGGGGAGTTGGTTCCTAGATGGTCCTGCGCGACGGATCGATTGCGAGTCCCAGGGCAAACCTGATGGTCCACGTCGTGGACGCTGGAGGATTTGAACCTCCGACCTCTTCCATGTCAAGGAAGGCAGATGCAACCTCTGACCAGCGTCTTTGCAGATCAGGCCGTATCCCAGCAGTTTCAGGGGTTTCGGTCTGATACCGCTTGGTTCGCTCGGCTCCTTGACCAGATGTTGACCGATCGAGCGTAGCCATACTCAGATGGAGCAGGCTGCGAACCCCGCGT
>JAJNBA010000006.1 GCA_021155985.1 Actinomycetes bacterium | reverse complement strand
ACGTCGGGAAGGGGTTCTCCGGACTCGCGCATGTCGTCGAGCTGTCGCCCGACCTGTTGAAGTTCGATCGGAGCCTCGTCAGCGGCGTGGACGCCGACGCGCACAAGAGCGCCCTGATCGCGCGACTGAGCTCCTATGCGGATCAGGTCGAGATCGAGGCCGTCGCCGAGGGCATCCAAACCGTCGGGGAGCTCGAGACCCTCCGTGGACTCGGCGTGCGAACCGGACAAGGATTCCTGCTCGGACGACCCGGACCCATCCCGTCGACGGCGGAGGGCACTTGGGAATGGCCTCTGCGGCGCCACCCCTGGGCGGTGCGCCACTGACTCGGAGGGCATGGCGCCCCAACCCACCCTTGGCCTCCAGTCGTCCCTCGATGCTGTCGATACGGAGGCGGTGAAGGACGATCAGCTCAACAGTGACCGCGAAGCCATCTTCGCGGCACTCCTCGCGGCCTTCGGGCGCCGAGACGATGACGTGATCCTCGCAGCGATGAGCGGAGACGTCGTCCTCGAGCTCCCAGGGACCTCGGCGCTCGCCGGTACCTACCGAGGGATCGACGAGGTGGGACGCTTCGTCAGCCAGTTGCGGTGGGTGCTCGAGACGGGCCGGCACGAGGTCTCCTTCGAGCACGACGGCGACCAGATGCTGATCCGCAATCAGGTCGCCGTCCACGGCCCCCAGCATGTTGCCGGGATGATCCTCTTCCAGCGGTTCACGTTCGACGCCCCGAGCGGGAAGATCGTGTCGATCACGGTCGAGCCGGAAGATCGCGGGCTGTTCGACTACGTGGTCCACACCGCGCTCTCGGACGACCGGGTTGCCCCTCCGTAGCCTCTGCGGACTCCTACGGTCGGGAGATCACTCTGCGCGTCCGCGATTCCTGGATGGTCCGTTCTCGCTGGCTGCGACGGGCTCCACCACGAAGCGGTCGCCCGTGATCCGTCGCGGGGTCTTGCCGGCGTCCTCGAGGGCCGCCTCGAGCGAGAAAAGGTCCTCGACGGACAGCGGCAAAGGAGCCTCGTCAGGCTGGTACGTCGTCCCCAACTCGTACAGCTCGCCGGACGCGCTCATCTCGATGTGCCCACCCACGATCTGCCGGACCGGATGGCCCCGCGACGCCGTCTCGCGAGCGAAGCGCGCGAGACGGCGGATGCTCTCGTGGTAGGCGTTCCAGTCCCGAACGGTGAGCGTCCCCGGGAGCAGCGTGTCGCCGCTCAGGAGCAGCCCACGCGTTCGATCGAACAGGGCGACATGATCGTCGAGATGACCCGGAGTGGGGATGACGTCCACGGCCCGGTCGCCCAGATCGAGCACCGACCCGCCCTCCGGCCAGCCCTGGATCCCGAAGAACCCCGCGACGCCTTCCGCCCCGATCGGGGCGATCGATCCGGATCCGAGGTCCGCGAACTGCGCATCTCCCGCGCGATGGTCACCGTGGCCGTGAGAGTGGGTGACGGTGAGCTCGAGCTGCCTCGCACCGATCAGCTCGTCGACGGTCCGCCGGATCGGGAACAGCTCGGCATCCTCCGTCGCCCCCGTGTCGTGAAGGAGCGCCCGCTCGGAGCCGACCAGGAGACAGAGGAAGGGCGCCTCGAAGTGCACGCATTTGCTCTGGCGGATCACGAATGTGTCGTCGTCGACCGCCACGGCCTGGAGCGGTGGGTCGACGGAGTGATCGCAGTCGGGGGCGCCACGGATCCACCGCACCCCACCCAGGTCACGCCGACGCATGACGCCAGGGTACGGAGCCGGCTCTCCCGCGTCTGGAGACGCGTCGCAGGATCGTTCACCGGATGGCCCCGACTCCGTAGACGCGGTGCGTCAGATGGATGATTCGGAGCGGCGAGACGTCTCATAGGTTGGCGCCGTGAGCGCAACCACACGAGCCATCGATCCTCCACGCCCTCGTCCCCGATCCAGGGGGAGACACCTCGCGATCTCGGTGACGGTGGCGATCGTGGGCACCCTCGCGTCGGCGGGGACCGCTCTGGCGAGTCCGTCGCTGGAGCTGGAGCGGACGATCCGCACCTCACCGTTCGTGGGATCGTCCGTGTCGATCAAGGACGGGGAGGGGACCGCCGACATCGTCCGCGACCACTCCCTGTGGCTGGTCGACGACAACGGACGGGCGATCCACGAGGTGGACCCTTCCACGGGTGCGCTCAAACGGACGATCGGCCGCGCGGCCTTCGAGGCGGCGCCTCAGTTCGGGGGTGGGGCGGTCGCCGGGCCGAACCGATCCGGTGACCTCGAGAGCGCGGCGTACGACGCGATCGCGGACGAGCTCTTCATCTTCTCCGGCCCGTGCTGCGTGTCGTCGAACCTCCCGACCGCGTTCCGACTGACCCGGGACGGGAGCGGGGACCTCCAGGTGGAGTCGTACCAACCGCTCGTCTCCGGGAGCAACCACACGGCATCGGCCTGGAATCCGGGAGATCGCGAGATCTATGTCGGGCAGGGGAGCGTCCTGCGGACCTACGACTACGCGACGAACACCCTCGGACCAGCCTTCCGCATCACCGGCCTCTCCGGGATCCTCGGGCTCGACTTCTCTCCTCGAGACGATGACCTGTTCGTGGTCACGAGCGCCGAGAGGTTGATCCGGGTCGACTGGGCCAGCCGGACGATCGTTCCGGGCTGGTCGTTCGATCTCGCGACCTCCGGCGTGCGCGACAGTCGAGGCGTCAGTGTGATCCTCGGGTCCTCCGCCTCCGATGACCGCTACTACGTCCTCGACGGGGGCGACACGAGGTCCAGCGGCGACCCCCTCCGGCACGCCGTCTACGTCTTCAAGGTGCTCGACGGTGGTGGCCCGCCTCCGCCGACGGGGAACCTCGTCGGGAACCCCGGCTTCGAGACGGACCTCGCCGGCTGGAGCGCGGCCGGCTCGGGCACGGGCGTCACGCTCACGCGCGCGGCATCGGGTCACACGGGAACCTCGTCGGCACACGTCGTGAACGGGGGCACCGGAACCCGCAAGTGCGTGCTGACCGACACGCCGAACTGGGTGGCGACGACCCAGCCGGGCACCTACACGGCCAGCGTCTGGGTGCGGGGCGATGTGGCGGGCTCGACCATCAAGATCACGCTGAAGGAGATGAACGGGGGAACGCTGGTGCGATCCCGCATCTTCAGCGCTCCGCTCGCGACCGCGTGGAACCTGATCGCCGTCACGGAGACCACGGCCTCCCCGGGATCGACCCTCGACCTGCAGGTGTTCATCCCGAGGGCGCAGGCGCCACCGGGGACCTGCTTCTACGCCGACGACGTCTCGATCACGCTGTCCTGACCCCCGGATCGACGGAGAGCCGGCCGCTCTGCGGCCGGCTCTCCGCCATCGGCTCAGGGCCTGCGCAGCTGACCTCGGACGGCTCCTGCCGGGAACGAGGTCGTATGGACGTTCACGTAGTACGCCCACGGGGTCCGCTTGATCGCCCTCAGCAGTGCCGGATCGGCGGTGACGCAGCCTGCCGAGCTGCCCGCTGCGTCCGGTGGGGTCAATCCCACCACGACGGGTCCGGCGACATCGGGACCCCCCACGTGCACGTGGGCCGCGGCCGCGGGCAACTCGATCCCCTCCACCGCGATCGAGAAGCACAGCCGGCCCTGGCTCGGATGCACGATCACCGTGGCAACGCCCGTCCCGCCTTCCGCGCCCGGCCCGGGCACCTCCTTGGCTCCGTTCAGCCGGGCCAGCCGGACGGCCGGACCGCCCGCGTCAGCCGGCGAGCTCGCCTGGGCCAGGAGCCCCGTCGCGAGCACCGCCGCTCCGGCGAGCGCGACCACGACGAGGCGGATAGACCTGGAACGCATGACGCCTCCCTCCTCTCCTGTCGGGGACTGGAAGTTCCTCCATCTTTCGAAGTGTCACATCGCCCGTCAAGGCAACAGCATCGGGCTGCTCGATCACACGAGACGCAGTCCCGCCTTCCAGACCTGCCCGATGCGATCCGCGAGCGTCGCGAACTCGAACGGGTCTCCGTCGACGACCACCACGTCGGCGATCTTGCCGGGCGTGAGGGTCCCGAGGGACTCCTCCAGGCCCATCAGCTCCGCGGCGCTCGACGTCGAGGCGACGAGCGCCTGCTCGGGCGTGAAGCCGTTGGCGGCCATCAGCTCCAGCTCGCGAAGATTCGTCCCGTGCGGAGCGACCGGACAGTCCGTGCCCATCGCCACCTTCACGCCCGCGTCGGCGGCCCGTCGGAACGCCTCCAACTCCGGTCTCCCGAGCTCGCGGAGCTTCTCCCGGACGGCCTCGGCCACCTGGGGGTTCGCCGCGATCTCGTCGGTCGTGTCTCCCGCCGTCAACGTGGGGACGAGCCACGTTCCTCTTTGCCGCATCAGCTCGATGCCTTCGTCGTCGAGGTACGTGCCGTGATCGATCGAGCGCACCCCGGCGCGGACCGCGCGCTTGATCCCCTCTGATCCGTGCGCGTGCGACATCACCCACCGCCCGAGGTCCGCCGCGGTGCGAACGATCGCCTCGACCTCGGTCTCGGAGAAGTTCGGCTGCGATGGATCGTCCGCCGGTGAGAGGAACCCACCGGACGACGCGATCTTGATCACGTCCGCGCCTGCCCGGATCACCTCGCGCACCTTCGCGGCCACGCCATCGATACCGTCGCACACGCCGCTCGGCATCCCCGGATATGGCTGCCCCCAAGCGCCGGTCGACCCGCTCGGGAGCCAGGGGTCGTTGTGGCCACCGGTCATCGAGAGCATCGTGACGCTGATCTGCATCCGCGGACCGACGAGCGAACCCTCCTCCACCGCCAGCCGCATCCCGGCATCCGCACCGGCAGCGTCACGGACCGTCGTGATCCCGCACGCGAGGGTGCGACGCATGTTCTCCGCGACGCGGTAGAACGGTGCGCTGAACGGCTCGTGCAGCACGCGGACCTCGTCGAAGTCCTCGTAGCGCGAGACCAGGTGGACGTGGGTGTCGAACAGGCCTGGCAGGATCGCCTTGCCCGCGCAGTCGATCCCCTCGTCGCCGTCCAGACCGGGCCCGACCTCGACGATCCGTCCGCCCTCGATCAGCACGTCGGCGTCGGCGAGCGCGGCGCCCGTGCCGTCGAACACCCGTCCCCCATGGAACACGGTTCTGCCCACTCGCCGCCTCCTCGATCGACCGACCCGCGACCGCGAGCATACGGTCCCCGAGGAGGCTTCCGGTCACGCTTCCACGGTGAGCGTGCCCTCCATCCCCTGTCCTCGATGGAAGCTGCAGAAGAGGGTGTACGTGCCCGCCGGGAGGTCCACGGGCACGGTGGTCGTCTGCCCGGCGTCGACCTCAACGTCGACGTCCTCGCCTTCGATCGTGAACGTGTGGGGCGACACCCCTTCGTTCACAAGCTCGACGTCGCCGGCGCCGATCACCGGATCGGCCGGTGCGAACACGTTGTCGCGGAGCGTGACCGTCGAGGTTGCGTCCCCACCATCGGCCGAACCTCCGTCGTCACCGCCGCCCCCGCACGCCGCCAGCAGGATCAGGCCGGCCGACGCGATCGACGTGCACAGTTTCATGGTCTTCATCGATGTTCTCCTTTCGTGGCCATCCAACTGGCCTGATCGGAGCCGCTTCGGTCACGACTCACCCTGGTTCCCCCACTCGGACGGTGCCGCGCATCGTCGGATGGATCTGGCAGAGATAGGCGAACGTCCCGGGTCGCTCGAACGTGATCTCGAATCGGGCGTCCGACTCGAGGGTGCCCGAGTCGAACGAGCCGTCGCTCGCGCTCACGGTGTGGGCGGTGGGGTCGAGGTTCGTCCACGTCACCGAGACCCCCACCGGCACCTCGAGCGACGTCGGTGCGAACGCGAAGTCGGCGATCTCGATCTGGCCCTCGGCCGGCCCCGGATCGACGCGCACGAGCGGAGCACCCGATCGGACGATCAACGTCGCGCGCATCCCCATGTCGTCGTGCTCGGCGACGAAGCATTCGATCTCGTACACGCCGGGCGCGAGCTCCGTCCGGATCCGGATCGTCTGCCCCGGCCCGAACGCCGGCCCCTCGATCTTCAGCCCGTCATGATCCGAGCCGTGCCCGCTGGTGTCTCCTCGCTCCTCGATCTCCATCTCGAAGCCGTGGACCAGCTGCCCGCCGTTGCGGATCACGAACGTGACCGGCCCCGGCCGGATCTCGCCGGCCTCCAGGGTGATCGCGAACTCGCCGAAGCCGAGCTCGAGGCCGCCGCGCCGAGGGTCCACCCGGGTGGTCGCGACCGGCGCCGATCCGCTCGGAACCGCGGTCGTTGCCGGATCGGCGGAGACCGCAGGCGCCAGCCCGTCGCCACCCTCGGCGACCGAGCAGGCGCCGGTGCCGAGGGCCGCCACGAGCGCGACTATCGAGATCTTCGAGCGCATGCACGCAGGCTGCTCGATGCGGTTCCAGATCCGCCTCAACCGACGGCAAAGAGGAAGGAAAGAACGAGATGGCCGAAGCCGAGGTCAGGCCGACGAACGGGCTGCGCTGCGGACCGCGCGGACGATGCCGTCGTATCCCGTGCAGCGGCAGAGGTTCCCGGAGAGCGCGATGCGGACGTCCTCCTCGGACGGATCCGGATGCTCGCGCAGCAGCGCGGTGGCCGAGATCAGCATCCCCGGGGTGCAGAACCCACACTGCACGCCACCGTGCTCGAGGAGCGCGCGTTGGAGGGGAGTCAGCTCGTCGCCCTCGGCGAGACCCTCGACCGTCGTGACGTCCCGGCCGTCGGCTTGGAGCGCCAGATAGCTGCAGGAGTTCACCGGCTTGCCGTCGAGGAGCATCATGCAGGCCCCGCACTCGGAGTCGTCGCATCCTTCCTTGGAGCCTGTGAGCCCGATCAGGTCGCGGACGGCGTCGAGCAGGCTCAGATGGGGATCGAGCTCCACCGGGTAGGCGGCGCCGTTGACGGTCAGCGTGGCGGCCGTCTTCATGCCCTCGCTCCCCCGAGACCGGCGTACGTCGAGGAGCTCGCCGGGATCTCAACGTGCTCGCCGCGGGCACGCGCCAGTGCGGCCGAGATCGCCCGGCCAGCGATCACCTCGGCCATCGCCGCTCGGTAGGCGGCCGACCCACGGACGTCATCGATCGGAGAGGAGCCAGCCGCGGTGGCGCGGGCGGCGGCCGCGATCCCGTCGGCGGCGCCGTCGGAACCGATGAGCACCGCCTCCGCGTCCGGGACACGACGGATGGTGGGGGCCAGCGCCGTGATCGCCACTCGCGCGTCCGCGATCGACCCGCCGTCGAGCCGCACGACGGCCGTCACGCCCACCACGGCGATCTCCATCTGGCGCCGGTACTCGAGGCGGACGTACGAGGAACCGGTCGCCGGGATCGGCGCCGGAACGTCGATCCCCACGAGCAACTCGCGCGGATCGACCGCGGTCGTCCCCGGTCCGGTCCAGAGCTGGTCGAGCGGTACCTCCCGCTCCCCCCACGTCGACCGGATACGGGCAGATGCGTCGAAGCACAGGAGCGGCCCGCCGGTATCCATCGCGGGCGAGGCGTTCATCACATTGCCGCCGATCGTGCCGTGCGCGCGGGTCGCGTGGGAGCCGACGATCGCGGACGCGTCGGCGAGGGCGGTGAACCGCGCACGGACGACGTCGTTCGCGACGATCTCCTCATGCGTCACGAGCGCGCCGAGCCGCAGTCCGTCTTCACCCTCGACGATCCCCCCGAGCGAGGCGATCCGATCGATCGCGACGATCGCCTCCGGAAGCGATGCCTTCCCCTGCCTGGCCCCGACCACGAGGTCGGTTCCCCCGGCGATCGGCCGCGCTCCCGAGCCGAGGGCCTCGATCGCGTCCTCCACCGTGGCCGCCGTCGTGAACGTCCTCGTCACGACCCGACCTCGGCGGACGCGGCCCAGACCCGCTCGGGCGTCATCGGGAGCTGCCGGACACGCCGCCCGAGCACCTTGGCGACCGCGTTCGCGATCGCGGCGGCGGTCGGGACCTGCGGAGGCTCACCGACGCCCTTGGAGCCGCGCGGGCCCGCGTTCTCCGTCGGTATCTGCACCCAGTCGATCTCGATCTCCGGAGCGTCGGAGCAGGTGACGAGCTTGTAGTCGAGCAGGTGCGGGTTCCGCTGCCGGCCGTCGTCGTCGAACACGGTTCCCTCCGAGAGCGCGAGGCCGAGCCCCATCACGACGCCGCCCGTCACCTGGCCGTCGGCGCCCATCCTGTTGAGGATGACGCCCGAGTCGTGTGCGGCGGCCACCTTCAGGACGCGGACCACGCCGGTCTCGCGATCGACCTTCACATGCGCCGCTTGGGTGATCAGCTGGGGGGCGGCGAACGTCTCGCTCCCGAGTCGGCCCACGCATCCGCCGGTGTCGCCCGCGGGGACCTCGGGCACATCACCCGAGCCCTTCCCGTGGATCGTGCCGGCTCCGGCGATATCGGCGATCGACACGGACCGATCGGGCGAGCCCTTCACCCGCACCTGCCCCTCGGCGAGCTCGAGGTCCTCGCGGTCGACCTCGAGCTCGGCGGCGGCGGCGTCGAGGAGCTGGCCGCGCACATCGGCTGCCGCGGCCAGGATCGCGCGACCCGAGTTGAAGGTCGTCTGCGACCCGCAGGAGCCCATGTCCCAGTTCGCCGCCGCGGTGTCCTGATAGAGCAGAGTGAAGCTCTCGGGCTCCATACCGAGCTCCTCGCCGACGAACGTCGGCATCGCCATGACGGCCCCACTGCCGTTCTCTTGGGCGCCGGTCACGATCGTTCCGCTGCCGTCGCCGTTCAGGTGGATGTAGGCGCCGGAAGGAGCGGGCCCCGAGGGCCACCAGCCCACGGCGACGCCGATCGCCTCATCCTCGGGGAGGTCGCGGTCGTACCGGATCATCTCGACGGCGCGCTCCAAGGTCTGTTTCACGCCGATCTCGTCGAAGACCTGGCGGGTCGGACCCTCCGCGCCCCTCTCGATCAGCGTGCGCCGGCGGAGTTCCACCGGATCGAGGCCGAGCTCCCGCGCGACCTCGTCCATGTGCTGCTCCAGGCCCCAGCACACCTGGGGAGCGGTGGGCGCCCGCACCGAGCCGGACGGCTGTCGGTTGGAGTAGTTGAGGAACGACTCCACGGATATGGCTTCGATCACGTACGGGCCGCACGCGTGCATCGCGGCCATCTGCCCGAGGAATCCGCCCTCGCCGCAGTACGCGCCCTTGTCCAGGACCAGCCGAGCCCTCCGCGCCACGAGGCGTCCGTCCCGCATCGCCCCCGTCTCGAACTCCATCACGATCCCCTCGCGGCGCTGGGCGATCGCCCGGAACTCCTCCTGGCGAGAGAAGACGAGCCGCACCGGACGGCGCGCGGCCCGCGCGAGGGCGGCTACCTGCGCCTCGAAATGCAGGTCGCACTTCGCTCCGAACCCACCGCCCAGGAGCGGGACGACCACTCGGACGTTCGCCTCCGGGATCTGCAGGGTCTGTGCGACGCCTGAGCGTGCGGCGTAGGGCACCTGGGTCGAGGACCAGATCGTGACCTCGTCGCCACGCCATTCGGCGAGGACAGCGCGCGGCTCGATCGGCACGCCCTGTGAAGCGTCAGACTCGTAGCGACTCTTCACGACGACGTCGGCTCGGGCCATCGCGGCGTTCGCGTCGCCCTTGACGATCGTCGAATACGAGATCGTGTTCCCGTCGGCCACCATCTGCTCATCGCGCTCGTACGAGGACCAGTCGGAGTGGACGAGCGGAGCGTCCGCATCCATCGCCGCGACGAAGTCCGTCAGCACCGGCAACGGCTCGTACTCCACCTCGATCAGCCGGGCCGCCTCGGCCGCGGCGGTCTCGGTCAGAGCGGCCACGCCCGCCACGATCTCGCCCTCGAACCGCACGACGTCCTTCGCGAACAAGGTGCGATCCTGCACGAGACCCCCGAAGCGGACGTCGGGCAGGTCGCCCTGGGTGACCACCGCGACGACGCCGGGAAGCGCCCTGGCCTTCGTCGTGTCGATGCGAAGGATCCTCGCATGAGGGTGGTCCGCGTAGCGGAACGCGGCATGCGCCATGCCGGTGGACGCGAGGTCGGCGGTGTAGCGCCCCGCGCCCGTCACCTTCTCCCGACCGTCGGGGCGGATGAACGTCTTGCCTCCCGAGGTGCCGACCGCCATCTCGATGCCTCCGTTCCGGTGGCGCACATCATGGTCGGTGCCCGCGGCCCCGGCAAACGCCAGGATGCACCTCCGATCGTGCGACCGTGGAAGTGATCGCGATCACGGCCGGGCGCCACGGCTCCGATGCTAGGGTCGGCCGGGTGCCCGACCTCGAGAGCGTGCTCGCCGGACTGAACGATTCCCAGCGGGAAGCGGCCCTCGCACTCCGCGGGCCGGTCGCGATCTTGGCCGGCGCGGGAACGGGGAAGACGACCACCATCACGCATCGGATCGCCTGTCAGGTGCGGAGCGGAGCGTTCGATGCCTCGCAGATCCTCGCCGTGACCTTCACCGACAAGGCGGCTGGTGAGCTGGAACGACGACTCCAGGCGCTCGAGGTCGACGGGGTGGAGGCACGCACGTTCCATTCCGCCGCGCTGGCACAGCTCTCGCGCCTGTGGTCCACGCGCACGGGCGAGCCGCTCCCCGACGTCTTGGACGCCAAGGCTCCGGTCATCGCCTCGCTCGCGAACGCGCTCCCCCCGCCACACAAGTTCCTTCCCCGACGCGAACTCGCCAGCGAGATCGAGTGGGCCAAGAACAGGATGATCGAGCCCGCCCGCTACCTGGCCGAGCTGGGCGACCACGAGCCGCCGATCCCCGCGGAGCTGATGCTGCGGATCTACGACGGGTACGAGCGTCGCAAGCACGCGATGGGCCGCCTGGACTTCGAGGACATGCTCGGACTCGCCCTCCGGCTCTTCGACGATCACCCCGATGCCGCCGACGCCGTCCGATCGCGGTTCTCCGCGTTCACCGTGGACGAGTTCCAGGACGTGAATCCGCTCCAGGCGGGACTGCTCGACCGGTGGCTCGGCGACCGAGATGACCTCTGCGTGGTGGGGGACGACTACCAGACGATCTACGCGTTCACGGGGGCGTCACCCGAGCACCTGCTGGACTTCACGCGTCGATTCCCGCGCGCGACGGTGGTTCGTCTCGAAGACAACTACCGATCCTCTCCGGAGATCCTCGAGCTCGCGAACCGGCTCGCGAACCGGCTGGGAGGGATCCGGAAGACCCTCCGATCCAACAGACCGTCCGGTCCATCCCCGGTCGCCCGGGCCGAGCCCGACGAGAGCGCCGAGGTCACCGCCGTCGTGCGGGCTGTGCAGCGGCTGCACCTCGAGGAGGCGGTACCGGTCGAGGAGATCGCGATCCTCTCGCGGATCAACGCTCGATCCGAACCGTTCGAGGAAGCGTTCGCCACCGCGGGGATCCCGTACCAGGTCCGCGACGGAGCGTTCCTGCGGCGACCCGGACCGCGTGGGGTCGTGCAACGGTTGCGGCGCGCGACCGCGAACACTGCCGTGGCCGAGGCCGTCGTCGGTATCACCGATGAGCTCGGATACGACCCCCAGGCGTCACCCGATGCCGACGAGGAGGTGACGCGCCAGTCCGACCTCGCGCGCATGCGTTCCCTGGCGGAGGAGTTCCAGGGAACTCATCCCGATGGCGGCGCGGCGGCGTTCCTCGCCGAGCTGGCCCAGCGATTCTCCACCGCGCACACCGGGCGCGGCGTGAACCTGCTCACCTATCACCGGGCGAAGGGGCTCGAGTTCGACGCTGTGTTCCTCCCGCGGATGATCGACGGCGAGCTCCCGTTCCGTTCGGGCAGAGCCAAGGCCGACCCGCGCGAGGAGCGACGGCTGCTCTACGTTGGGATCACACGCGCTCGCCGGTACCTCTTCCTCACCTGGCCTCGGAGAGGTCGATCACGGCCGAGCCCGTTCCTCGACGAGATGGAGCTCTCACCTGCCGGGCCCGCTCGAGCCTCGTCGCCGGGCGTCCCGGTCGCCGCGATCCGCGGCGGCCCATTGTTCGATCGGCTGAAGGACTGGCGCCGCAAGCGCGCGCAGGCCGACGGTGTTCCGGCCTACGTCGTGTTCCACGACCGCACCCTCGCCGAGATCGCGGAGCGGAAGTGCAAGGACTGGGCCGATCTCGCGGCGGTCTCCGGCGTGGGGCCGGCCAAGCTCGAGCGGTACGCGGACGAGATCCTGGCGGTCGTCGCGGGAGGCTAGGGCGACAGCTCCGCGGCTCCCGGGACGATCCAGCGTGTCGTGCCAGGAGCGTCGTCGAGAACGGGTACGGACATAGGATCCGGCAGCCGTCCGACGTGACCACGACCTGATCGCCGAGCTTCACCCCGTCGCGTCCACCCGGTTCACCGGCGTAGGGCTCCACCACCAGCGCCATGTCCTCCTCGATAACCGTGTCCGCGTTGGACCGGCGATCCTGTGGATGGCATACGCTCGGGTTCTCCTCCTCGGGGCCGATGCCGTGGACCATGCACTCGTAGCGCTGGGCGAGGTAGGGCTCGGGGAACGGCGGGGCGAGCTCGGCGAGCCCCGCACGTCACGCCCGGCCGGATCAGCCCATCCCCCGGAGCCATTCGTGCGACGCGCGGTAGGCGTCGCGTGAGCGGTCGATGGAGGCGTGTCCCCCCGGGAGGAACGTCCGGGGACACGCAGAAGAACATCCCCTCGATGCCGACCGTGTCGGTGTCGACGTAGACGAGGTCGCCGGGTTCGAGCCAACGGTCGGTCACCTCGGCGCGCCCACGGGTTCGTGTTGGGCTCGCTGCACACCGTGTTCATGGCGAGGTACTCGCCACCCCTGCGGATCATGACGCCGGCGAGCACCGCGAGCAGGTCTCGCTCGCTCACGTCCGGTGCGATCGCCTTGTCGAACGCGGCGAGCATCTCCATCACCAATCCGGCGTTCGCGTCGAGCAGCCGCATCTCCTCCGGCGTCTTCACGCGGCGCGCATCCTGCGTCACCGGCGCCGAGTCACCGACCCCGATCCCGCGCCTCGCGAGCGCCGGGTATGCGAGCGCACCCCAGCCGGTCCACGGCTACCGTCGATCCTTCGACACGGAGCTCTCGGACGGCGGCGAGGAGCTGGCCCGCCCAGGCTGCCGCCTCCGTCATCGGATCGTAGGAGAACTCCCACGAGTGCATCCGGCGCACGTCGGGGACGCGCAGGGCCGAGCGGTGCATCGAGTTGCCGTGCTCGAAGAGGTCGGCGTTACTTCCGCCGGCACGAGGGCACACCGGACGAACGTGCTCATCGCGTAGACGGGCATCGCGCTCACGCCCGTCGCGTACCGGATGTTCGGCTCGTTGAAGAGGAGGCGCTCGTTCCTCGCGATGTCGGACACGGCGGATGGATAGCAGGGATCGGCGGACCGCGCCCCCTATCGTTGAGTCGTGCGGGTTCCGGTCGAGGCGCCGTCGTCGAGGTGGTGGATCGTGGACGCCGTCCTGTACGGGTGCTCGGCGCTCTTCGCCGGACTGACCGCCTCGACGGCGGGGATCCCTCTCCAGCGGTCGTGGGGGCGGGTCGCTGTCTGGCCCTACGCGCTCGCGGCGGCGATCGCGCTCATCGCTGTCCGGATCCCCGGGAACGAGGCGCAGCACCGCCGTCGTCGGACGATCCTGGTCGCCGTGGTCTTCGCCGCGGCCGCGATCGCACCGATGGCCCTGGCGGTGAGCCGGCGCGCAGGCGGTGACCCCGGCGCGTACGCGCAATCCGAGGTGATCATCGTGGAGGAGGCGGCGACCGCTCTCCGCGACGCGAGGGACCCCTACGTCGCCGAGTATCGCGATGGACCGCTCGCGGATCGGCCCGTGGCGACCCAGGTCCACTTCCCGTATCTCCCCGGCATGCTCGCGTTCGGCGTCCCGAGGGCGCTGGCGGGTCACGCCGCGTGGACGGATGCCCGGGTCTGGTTCGCGATGGTCGCGCTCGCGGTCGCGGGCACGGGACTCCTGCGGATGGCGGCCGCGCCCGAGGCCCGCCTCCGGACGTTCCAGGTGCTGTTCGCGCTCCCCACCGGCGCGTTGCTCCTCGCGACCGGAGGGGTCGACATCCCCGTGGTCGCGATGGTGCTCGGAGCCGCCGTCCTGGTGCGGAACGACCGGCCCGTCGCCGCAGGAGTGATGGGTGGACTCGCCCTCGCCACGAAACAGACCTCCATCCTCGTGCTCCCCTTCCTCGTACTCGCGATCCCCCGAAGACGTCCGCGGCGGTGGTTCGTGATCACGGTCAGTGCCGTGGGCGCCGCCCTCATCGTTCCGTTCGCCCTGTGGGACGTGGATGCATTCGTGGAGGACGCGATCCTGTTCCCCCTGGGCCTCGGCCAAGGAGAGTCGGCGGCCGCGACGCCGACGCTGGGTTCCCTGCTGATCGACCTCTTCCCGTCATCTCGGACCGTGGTGACCGTGCTCTTGGTGACGGGAATCGTCATCATCGTTGCGTTCCTGCTGTTCCGGGGCCGCGGGCCGTCCCTGTCGCAGGCATGTGCTCACGCCGCCGGAGCCTTCGTCGCCGCGATCGCGCTCGCGCCGGCGGCTCGGGCCGGCTACCTCGTGTACCCCGTCAACCTGATCGTGTGGGCGATCGTGTTCCGGCCTCCGACGGCCGGAGGACGGGGGCGGTTTCGGCGACGGGTCCTCCGGGAACCATCCGAGGGATGACGCGGGCGGATCGAGGTGGCCAGGGATCGGGCCAGCACGGATGGAAGACCTGCTCTCGAGGTCACAAGTACCGGGGAGCAGGCGGGTGCCCCACCTGATGGAGTGGGAACGACCCGGGAGGTCGAACGAAGAAGAGGGACCGGTCCAGCCGCCGACGCACCGGCTCGCGGCGCACCGGAAGTCGCCGCTCGGGAGCTGAGGCCCCGCGCTAGTGCCAGCCGCGAGCGCGCCCGGCGTCGGCGACCCGCTCGACCGCGAGCTCGTAGGCGGCGGCCCGATGCGAGACCCCACCTTCGTCGGCACGCTCCAGGACGAGGTCGGTCGCCGACTCCATCAGCTCCTGGAGCCTCCCGTTGACGCGCTCCTCGCTCCATCGCTCCCGCTGGAGGTTCTGCACCCACTCCAGATAGCTGACCGAAACGCCTCCGGCACTCCCGAGGATGTCCGGGATCACCCAGACGCCGCGATCGTGCAGCAGGCGGTCGGCGTCGGGCGTGGTGGGGTGGTTCGCGATCTCCAGGACGAGGTTGGCACGGACCCGCTCGGCGTTGTCGACCCGGAGCGACTCCTCGAGCGCAGCCGGTGCGAGGACCTCGCACTCGGCGCCGATCAGGTCGTCGCCCCCGATCGTGTCGCCGTGCTTGAAGCCCGTCACGCTCCCGGTCTGCTGCTTGTGGCGGAGCACGTCGTGCGGGAACAACCCCTCGCCGTTGACGACGGCGCCTCGGGAGTCGGATACGGCGATGACGCGATACCCCAGCTGGTGGGCCAGCTCCGCGAACCAAGCTCCGGCGTTGCCGAACCCCTGCACGGCGATCCTGATGTGCTCCCGCGTCCAGCGGCGGGAACGAGCGATACGGTCGAGCGCGAACAACGCCCCGCGTCCGGTCGCGGCGTCCCGGCCGAGGGATCCTCCAAGCTTGACCGGCTTGCCGGTGATCACCGCGGGCGAGTCACCACGAGAGCGCGAGTACTCGTCGTACATCCACGCCATCTCGCGCGGACCGGTGTTCACGTCGGGCGCGGGGATGTCGCGATAGGGACCGATCACGAGCTCGATCGACGTGAGATACGACCGGCACAGCCGTTCGAGCTCCGCCACCGAGAGGCTCTTCGGATCGACCTGGACGCCGCCTTTCGCACCTCCGAAAGGAACGTCGAGCAGCGCGGTCTTCCACGTCATCAGGGCAGAGAAGCATCGGAACTCGTCCCGAGATGCGTTCGGATGGAACCGCAGCCCGCCCTTGAACGGACCCCGCGCGCCGTTGTGTTGGATCCGCCACCCCGGGTACACATCGAAGGAGCCGTCGTCGCGGGGAACACGAACCGACACCGCCACCTCGCGACGGTGGGTCGACAGGACCTTGCGGGCTCCGTCCTCGAGGCGCAGCCGCTCCGCGGCGACGTCGAGATGACCCTGGACCGCGTCGAACAGGCGTTCCGCGAAGACAGCGTGGCCGGACGAGTCGTCCGTCATACCGGCGAGTCTTTCATGCGGTGGACCTGCGCGGTCATCGGGCGGGACACGCCCGGCAGCGACGAAGCTCTCACACCCGAACGCCCGATTGCCCGCTCGCGGACACGCCCCTACGATGCGCCTACCAGCAACCGGCCCGAACGGCGGCCGAGAAAGAGGTCGACGACCAGGTGCTCTCCTTCGGGGTGACGTTCATGCTCGACCCCCCGGTCTCCAGGACGATCGAGTGGGCCAAGCTCGCCGAAGCGCAGGGGTTCGACGCCGTATGGGCCTGGGATTCCCACGTCCTCTGGCAGGAGTTCTACACGACGTTCGCGCTGGTCGCGGCGAACACCGAACGCGTCCGGCTCGGGCCGTGCGTCACGAACCCCGGGACCCGCGACATGACGGTGACCGCGAGCGCGATGGCGACGCTCCAGGAAGTGTCCGGGGGGCGGATGGACATCGGGATGGGTCGAGGAGACAGCGCGCGGCGCGTGATCGGACAGAAGCCGGTCACGGTCGAGCGCATGGAGCACGCCTGTCGGTTCATCAAGGATCTCGCGGAAGGGCGTGAGGTCGACCATGAGGGCACACCGCTCCAGCTGAAATGGAGCGAGGGCCATCGCCTGCCGGTGTGGGTGGCGGCGTACGGGCCGAAGGCGCTCCGCGCCTGCGGGCGGGTTGCCGACGGCCTGATCATGCAGCTCGCAGACCCGTTCATCCTCGGATGGTCGCTCGCCTACGTCCGTGAAGGGGCCGAGGAGGCGGGGCGTGCCTTCGAGGACATCCAGATCCAGGTGGCGGCACCGGGGTACCTCTCCGAGGACCTCGCGATGGCTCGCGACCAGGTGCGGTGGTTCCCCGCGCTCGTCTCGAACCACGTCGTGGACCTCGTCAAGCGATACTCGGACGCCGACCTCCCTCAGGCCTTGACCGACTACATCGAGGCTCGTGATCACTACGACTACGCCGACCACGGGCGGACCGGTGCCGAGCACGCAGACTTCGTGACCGACGAGGTCGTCGACCGGTTCTGCGTCCTCGGTACCGCCGACGCATGCATCGGCAGGCTCCGCGAACTCGAGGCGCTCGGCGTGACGCAGTTCAACATCTATTCGATGCAAGAGGATCCCGGCCCGGCCGGGATCATCGAAGGGTTCGGGGAGGATGTGCTACCGGCGTTCCGCACCTGATGCGGAACAGCACGTCAGCGAAGAGAGGGAGGCAGGAACGATGACGATGGTCCGGGCGGCCGTGATCCAGGCGCACGCGAACATGCCCAAGGACGACGCGATCGACAAGCACGTCGAGCTGATCGCGAAAGCGGCCGCCGACGGCGCCGAGGTCACCTGCCTGCAGGAGATCTTCCACGGCCCCTACTTCTGCGCGGAGCAGGACCCGAAGTGGTACGGGACCGCCGAACCGGAGGACGGGCCGCTCGTCACGCGCATGCGCGAGGTCGCCAAGAGCCACAACATGGTTCTCGTCGTCCCGTGGTTCGAGGAAGCGCAGACCGGCGTGTACTACAACTCGGCGGTCGTGATCGAGCGGGACGGATCGATCGCGGGCAAGTACCGCAAGACCCACATCCCACACGTCGGACCCTGCTTCTGGGAGAAGTTCTACTTCAAGCCCGGGAACCTCGGCTACCCGGTCTTCGACACGTCGGTGGGCAAGGTCGGGCTGATCATCTGTTACGACCGCCACTTCCCCGAGATCGGACGGGCCCTCGGCCTCAAGGGAGCGGAGCTGGTGTTCAACCCGTCGGCCACGGTGGAGTCGTTGTCGAAGTACCTCTGGGAGCTCGAGCAGCCGGCGCACGCGGTGGCCAACGGCTACTGGATCGCGGCGATCAACCGGGTGGGCACCGAGGAGCCCCTGTCGACCGCGAAGTTCTACGGATCCTCCTACTTCTGCGACCCTCGCGGCCAGATCGTGGCGCAGGCTTCCGACTCGGAGGACGAAGTGCTGGTGCACGATGTCGACCTGGACATGATCCGGGACGTCCGCAACACCTGGCAGTTCCTGCGCGATCGCCGACCCGAGCTCTACGGGGAGCTCACCCAACTGCTGCCATGACGACCGGAGACGGAACGAGGGCGCCGTGAGGACGCTGATCCAGGGCGGCACGGTGGTGACGGCGACCGAGACGGTGGCTGCCGACGTCCTCGTGGACGGCGAGAAGGTCGCGGCCATCGGGACCGGCATGTCGGTCGAGCCGGACCGAACGATCGACGCGACCGGTCGGTACGTGATGCCCGGAGCGGTCGACGTGCACACCCACATGGATCTACCGTTCGGCGGGAGCTTCTGCTCCGACGATTTCGCCACCGGGTCGCGCGCCGCGGCGTTCGGAGGCACGACGACGATCGTGGACTTCGCGCTGCAGGACTACGGAGAGAGCCTCCGCACAGGGCTCGATCGGTGGCACGAGAAGGCGCAGAAGTCCTCCATCGACTACGGCTTCCACATGATCGTCCGCGAGGTGAACGACCAGGTCCTGCAGGAGATGGACACGCTCGTGGGCGAAGGCGTCACGTCGTTCAAGCTCTTCATGGCCTATCCCGGCGTGTTCATGCTCGATGACGGCGCCATCTTCCAGGCGATGCAGCGAGCGGCCGACTCGGGTGCGCTGATCATGATGCACGCCGAGAACGGCGGGCCGATCGATGTCCTGATCCGGCAGTACCTGGGGCAGGGCAGGACGGATCCAGTGAACCACAGCCTGACCCGCCCGCCCGTGATGGAGGGGGAAGCCGTCCACCGGGTCTTCAAGATGGCCGAGCTCGCGCGCGCTCCGGCGTACATCGTGCATCTCTCGTCGAGGGATGCGCTGAACGAGGTCCGCGAGGCACGGGACCGCGGCGTGGCGGCGTACGCGGAGACCTGTCCCCAATACCTCTACCTCTCGATCGACGACATGGCCAGGCCGGGCTTCGAGGGCGCGAAGTTCGTCTGTTCCCCGCCACTCCGCACAGTGGATCATCAAGAGGAGCTCTGGAAAGGTCTGGTGGCCGACGATCTCCAGGTGGTCTCCACGGACCATGCCCCCTTCAACTTCAAGGGGCAGAAGGATCTCGGGAAGGACGACTTCTCCAAGATCCCCAACGGGCTGCCGTCGGTGGAGGACCGGTTCACGCTCCTCTATCAAGGAGTGGTGGACGGGATGATCGGTCTGAACCGCTTCGTGGAGATCGTCGCGACCGCGCCGGCGAAGATGTTCGGCCTGTCCGCGCGCAAGGGAACGATCGCTCCTGGGTTCGACGCCGATATCGTGATCTTCGACCCGAACCACGAGCGGACCATCTCCGCCGAGACCCACCATATGAACGTCGACTACTCCTGCTATGAAGGACGCCGGGTGAAGGGGCTGCCGCAGATCGTGCTCCAGCGCGGGAACGTCCTCGTCGAGAACGGCGAGTTCTTCGCGAAGGAGGGGCAGGGGTCGTTCCTGCCGAGGAGCCGGATCTCGACATGACGATGGACGTCGAGCGACTCCGTCGGCTTCCCCTCTTCGGCGAGCTGGATCATCACGACCTCGCGATGATCGCGCATCACGTTGGGGAGATGGAGGCCTCCGAAGGAGAGGTGCTCTTCGAGCAGGGCTCGATCCCGTACGAGATGTTCGTGATCGAGGAGGGCACCGCCGACGTGACGAAGGACGGCGAAACGGTGGGCAGGATCGGACCCGGTGACGTGGTGGGCGAGATCGCGCTCCTGCGGTTCCAGCGCCGGATGGGGACCGTTCGCGTCACGTCGCCGCTCCGAGCCGTCACGGTGAGCGCGGACGAACTTCAGGTGATCGAGGAGGAGATGCCCGAGATCGCCGGGCATCTGCGGTCGATCATGACCGCGCGCGAGCGCGAGATCGCCGATCGAGCCAACGACTGACATGACGACCCCCCGGAGGAACTGATGTCCCGCGGCCCCGCGCAGGACCGGCCGATCGCCGAACGGGTGCGCCCTGGGCGGGTCCTCGCTGAGTACGGCATCGCGCTCAGCAGACTCGGCACGGAGATCGCGACCGGAACGACCGTCGTGCTCAAGGAGCTCCCCGCGGGCGAGGTCAGAACGCTCCCACCTGCGGATCCCAAGCGCTCCGTGTGGACGAGGCTGGTCCTGCCGACCCAGATCGAGGTCGACCGCGGCGTGATCCGGATCCTCAGGCCCTTCGTCGCGGGCGACATCTTCGGTGCCTCGGTGCGGGGATCGTCCTCCACGCTCGAGCG
Organism: Actinomycetes bacterium; assembly: GCA_021155985.1. Lineage (GTDB taxonomy): Bacteria > Actinomycetota > UBA4738 > UBA4738 > HRBIN12 > JAJNBA01. Next base: position 27,923 of record JAJNBA010000006.1, on the reverse strand, counting down.
CACGCTCGTGATCGTTCTGGACGTGCTCCGGGCCCTCGATACGTTGCACGCGCTCGGATCGACGCACGGGGCGGTCAAGCCGTCGAATGTCATCGTGAGTCCGGACGATCGGGGATGGCTCGTCGATCCCACTCCCACGGATCCGATAGCCGATGTGCGGCACCGGCCACGAGCCGCGTCAGGGATGAGGTCGAGCGCCTCGATGGACGCCGCTCGCTACCTCTCCCCCGAACAGGTCGGGATCCTGGAGGGGCCGATCGACGCTCGCTCCGACCTGTACTCGGTCGGCGTCCTCCTTTTCGAGAGCCTGACGGGACGCCCGTTGCACGGAGCGCGCGACACGGGTGAGCTCCTCCGTGCGCAGGTCATCGGAGCCTCATCGAGCATCCGAGCAGCGGGTGTCACGGCGCCACGCGCGCTCGACGACGTCGTCGGGCGACTGCTGCGGAAAGACCCTCGCGATCGCTACGCCACGGCCGCGGGGGTGCTGCAGGACCTCCTCGAGATCGAGCGCAGCCTCGACCGCGGCGATCTCAACCCCCCGCTCGTGATCGGACTCGGGGACCAACGGACGACGCTCACGGAACCGGGCCTCGTGGGAAGGGCCGACGAGATCGCCAGGATCGACGCGGCGATCGCGGGAGCCGCCCGAGGGCAGGGGTCGCTCGTCCGACTCGAAGCCCGATCCGGAGACGGGAAGTCACGGATCCTCGACGAGGCGGCCCTGGGCGCCGAGCAGCGAGGCCACCGGGTCTTCCGGACGGAAGCACACGAGCTCGAGGCGCCCCGGCCGTTCGCCATGCTCGAGGGCCTCGCCGCGTCGATCCTCGATGCCGCGGCCGACGACGAGGCGTACGCGGGTGCGTTCGCCGACTCCCTCGCGCCGTGGTCGCCGGAGCTGCGGACCGTCCTGCCGTCGCTCCATCGCTTCCTCCTCGACGCCGAGGAGGTCGAGCATCCCGTCGTGGAGCGCCGGCTGCAGGGGGCGCTGGCTGCCCTGTTCGATGCCCTCGGCACACGGAACCGCCCGGCGGTCCTGCTGCTCGACGACTGCCAATGGGCCGACGACCTCTCGCTCGGTGTCGTCAGCAGGTGGTCGTCGTCGTCACGCGACGGCTCGAGGTTCGTTACCGTCGTTGCGGCGATCCGGCGAGAAGAGGTCGACGAGGACCATCCATCGAGCGGATGGACGAAGGCGACGACGATCACGTTGGCTCCCCTCGATCTCGACGAGACGCGAGACCTCGTCTCGTCCATGGGGGGATGGTTCCCGGACCAGGCGCACGCGGTGATCGCGCAACTCTCCCAAGGTCGACCGTTCTTCATCACCTCGGTCGTCCGCGGGATGGTTGAGTCGGAAGCGCTCCGCCCGGGGCCCGGCGGATGGTTGCTGGATCCGGCGGCGCTCGCCACGCTCGTCTCCCCCGGGAAGGCCGCAACGTTCATCACGCGACGCCTCCGACGGCTCCCGGAAGACACGCTCGCCTTCCTCTCCGCAGCCGCGATCTTGGGCCGCCACGCGTCCACGGAGGAATGCGCGTCGCTCGCGGACGTCGAGCGGGACGTCGTGGAGCCCATCGTGGAGGAGGCGCGGCGAGCAGGTCTGATCTGGGCCACGGAACGGGACGGGTTCTCGTTCATCCACGACAAGGTGCGCGAGGGCGCGCTCCGACGTCTCGACGAGGAGCAACGACGGGCGCTGCACCTCCGGGCGGGCGAGATGATCGAACGGATCCGTCCCGGCGACGTCTTCGACCTCGCCTACCACTTCGACGAAGCCGGCGCATCCGACCGGGCGCAGCCCGCGGCCCTCGAGGCTGCCTCGCTCGCCCGCACGCGCCAGGCGCTGGACAGTGCCGAGACGATGCTCCGCATCGCCGCCCGAGGAACGCCGAAGGCCGACGTCTCGACCCGGGCACGCGTCGCGGAGGATCTCGGCGCGATCCTCATGGTGCGAGGTGCCTACGAGGAATCAGCGCGCTGGCTCGACGAGGCTCGATCGCTGGTCCCTCCGGGAGAGCGGGCGGCCGAGATCGAGAGCAAGATCGGAGAGCTCGCGTTCAAGCGCGGAGACGTCCGCACCGGCGCCGCGTCGATCGAGCGGGCGATCCGGATGGTCGGCGGACGCGTGCCCAGACGGGCGATCGTCCTGCTTCCGATGCTGCTCGGCGAGCTCTTGGTTCAGATGCTCCACTCGATCTGGCCCGCCATGTTCGTCGGGCGTCGTCCGCTCGAGGAAGGCGCGAACGACCTCCTCGCGTCGCGCTTCTACGGCCGGCTCGGCTACGCCTGGTGGTTCGAACGCGGGAAGGTCGCGACCCTGTGGACCCACTTCCGGTCGCTGAACCTCGCGGAGCGCTATCCACCGACGGCCGAGCTGGCGCAGGCGTACTCGGAGCATGCCCCGGCGATGATGCTCGTCCCCTGGCACCGTCGGGGCGTCCGGTACGCACAGCGGTCGCACGCGATCCGCGTGCAGCTCGGCGACCTGTGGGGTCAAGGACAGTCCCTCCACTTCTGGGGGGCCGGGCTGTACGCCGGATCCGAGTACGAGGCGTCGCTCCTTCGAATGCGCGAGTCACTGGAGTTGCTCGAGCAGACCGGCGACCGATGGGAGCTGAACAACTGCCGATTGCAGATCGCGATGGCACGCTACCGGCTGGGCGACCTCGCCGGAGCAGTGGAGGACAGCGGAGCTGCCCGGCAGGCGGGCCTCGAGATCGGAGACGCCCAGGCCCGGGGGATCGGGCTCGAGGGATGGGCGAAAGCGACCGATGGGCTCGTCCCCGAGCGTCTCATCCGAGCCGAGCTGGAGCGGTCGAACGAAGACGTCCTCACGATCGCGAGCGTGATGCAGGCCGAAGGGGTTCGGCTCCTGGGCGTCGGTGACCCGTCGGCTGCGGTGGAGGCGTTCGACGAGAGCCAGCGATTGTTCCGCCGGGCCGGGATGAAGAACGCCGGCGTCAGCCCGGTCCGGCCGTGGCTGCTCACCGCCTTGCTCCGCGCCGCCGAGGCCACACCCGCGGTGGATCGGCGGCGGCGAGCCGACCTCCTCCGACGGGCGCGCTCCGTCGCTCGACAGGCGAACCGACGTGCACGCTTCTACCGCAACGACCTCCCTCACGTGCTCCGCGAGCGCGCGTGCCTGGCCGTGCTGGCCGGGCACCCTCGGCGCGCGCGCGCTCTCTTCTCCCGGAGCATCGAGGTCGCGACCGGTCAGCGCGCTTACACGGAGACGCTCCGCACCCGGATCTCCCGCGGTGAGGCGGGTGTTCGGTTCGGTTGGACGGCGTTCGTGGACGACGGGGAACGGGCGGCCGCCGAACTCCGAGCCCTCATCGCGGCGGCTGCTCGCGTGCTCGTGACCGACGGTGCTACATCGGAGAACACCGAAGGGCCCCTTGAAGACGGGTCGCTCTCCCGGGCGCCCGAGCAGACGACCGGAGACGACGCGAAGGCCGATGCGCCGATCGGCAGCCGGTCGATGTTCCGGGTGCCCACGCCGTAGGGATCCGCCCCGGAGCCACGGACGCCCCGGATCTTCACGGATCCTTCACGGGTTATCGCCGATCCGACGTTTGCGCGCGCCTCGGATGGGTACACAGGGCGCAGCGGTGTCTCGGCTCCTCCGGCCGAGGCCCGTCCTCAGATGTGTGGAGTCGGAGGGTGCCGGGGAACCCACCCCCTTCCCGGTCCCTCCGACCCGCATCCGACAAGCTCACGCAGCCCCCGAAGTCCCGGTTCACCTCGATCCGACTTCACTCGCCGGGAGGTCCGGTCCTCGACCGTCTGCGACCTCGAGGGTAGGCTCCGGCTGACTCGAGTCGGGAGGATGGGATGAAGACACGGAGGTTCTGGCGCGTGCTGGGAAGCGCGGCGCTCGCGCTGCTCCTCGCGGGTTGCTTCAAGGTCGACATGGACCTGGACGTGACCGCCGACAACACCGTCTCGGGGACCGCTGTGGTCGCCGTGGAGGAGAGCCTGCTTGAAATGAGCGGTCAGAACGTCGATCAGCTCTTCGCGGACATGGACCTCTCGGATCTGCCACCCGGCTCGAAGGCGGACCCGTACGAGGAGGACGGCTTCGTCGGGCGACAGATCACGTTCGAGGATGTGCCCCTCGATGAGTTCACCGGAAACGGGACGCTCTCCGACACCGCATCCGGGGAGGAGCTGAACATCGTCCGCGAGGGTGATGAGTTCCTCGTCACCGGCGGGTTCGACATGAGCGGACAGGAATTCACCGGGACCGAGATCCCGCAGCAGTTCCTCGAGAACTTCGAGTTCCGGATCACGATCACGTTCCCCGGCCCGGTGAGCTCCGCGAGCGGCGACATCGACGGGAACACCGTCACGTGGGAGCCGCGGGTCGGCCAGAACACGGAGATCCAGGCCGTGGCGAGCGCGATCCCGTCGTCGAGCTCACCGCTCCTGATGATCGTCCTGATCGCCGCGGGCGCGCTCGTGCTCGGCGCGATCGTCTACTTCCTCACCCATCGCGGGTCGGCGGCGGCCGACCCGATCGCGGGGACCGGGTTCGGCGACGCCGTCCCGACGCCGATGCCGGCGCGCCCCGAGGCATCGCCGATCGACGCCCCGCCGGCCGCGTTCCCCGCTCCGGACGATGCCTCTCCCGTCGACGACACACCACCACCTCCGCCTCAGTCGAGCGGGATCTGATCGAGATGCCCACCTACGAGTACCGATGCGGATCGTGCGGCGCGACCTTCGAGTCACGACGCACGATCGCGCACGCGGATGCGCCGATCCCCTGCCCGCAAGGCCATGAGAACGCTGTGCGACGACTCTCGGTGTTCGCGGTCACGTCGACGGTCACGACCGAACGTGCCGCTCGACCTGCAGGAACGGCATGTGGTCTCGGCTGCGCATGCGCCGCGAACGGTTGAGCCAGGCCTGACGGTCTAGCGCAGAAGCATTACCGTGAAGATGTCGTAAAGGGTTCGCGGAACCGGTTGTAATCTCCGCGACCACTTCGATACCGTCGACGTCGTCCGATGACCTATCGGAGACTCCCTCTCCTCGTGTTGGTCGTCGCCGTGCTCATCGCGGGGATGCCTTCCCCGGCCGACGCCGACAACGTCCCCGCCCGCCGGAAGATGCTCCACCTCCTGAACCAGACGCGAGGCAATCACGGCCTCACAGCGCTCCGGCTGAACGCCAACGTCTCGCACTTCGCGTGGAAGCACTCGAGGAAGATGGCGGAGAGGTATCGCTGCTTCCACACGGCGAACCTCTACGACGTGGTCCGAACGTACAGCCCATCCACGTGGGGCGAGAACGTCGGGGCGGCCGGCACGCTCCTCCGGATCCGGACCTTGTGGATGGGAAGCGGGGGACACCGGGCCAACATCCTGAACCCCCGGTTCCGGAGGATCGGCATCGGGGTGGTGAAGGCACGAGGCCTCCTGTGGGTGACCACGATCTTCTACGGCGGCTGACGCCCTCACGACACGAGCGAACGGAGCTGGCGGAGGGCGACCGTGAGCTGAGAAAGGTCGGTGACGCCCTCCATCGCGAGTGATCGCATGAACCGCTGCACCCTTCCGTAGGCGGCGCTGCGATCCTCGAGGAACGCATCGACGGCTTCGTCGATCGGCCGCCCGCCCGCATGTTCGAGCACCGTCTCGATGATCTCGCGGCGGATCGTGTACAGATCGTCCTCCATCGAGTGGACCGCCCATCGCTGCCACCGGGTCTTCGCCGGCTGCTCGGCGAGTCGTTGCTCGAGCCAATCGATGTCCAGTCGCTCTCCGAGGAGGAAGAAACCGCGCGCCACCTCGAGGACCGGCCGTCCGGTGGCGCGCGACACCGAGATGATGTCCGGCCCGTGGACCAGCTCGTCCTGGAACGCGTGTCTGCGCGCCAGCTCGTCGGGGATCCCTTCCGCGGTAAGGCGCGTCGCCTCCCGCTCGCGCTGCTCGCGCCACGCCTCGGGACCGATCTGCTCGATCACCGACGACAGCTCGCGGAAGGCGGCCCTCGCCTGATCGACGGCCTCGCCGAGCCGCAACCCCGGCGCGCGGACGAGGTACCAGCGGGCGGTCGACTCGACGAGCCTGTCGACCCCGATCATCAGGTCGTTCTGGATCCCCGGATCGATCTTGCCGTCGAGGGACTCTACCGCGTCCCATCGCGGCACCGCGCCCACGACGTCGCGGGCGATCCGGAACGCGCGCACGACCTCGGCAGGGGTCGCGCCCGTCTCCGCGACGAGCCGCGACACGAAGGTGACACCTTGGGAGTTGACGACGTCGTTCGAGACGATCGTCGCGATCAGCTCCCGCCGCAGCGGATGTTCGGCCAGCATCGGCCGGAACCGGTCGACGATCGTCTCCGGGAAGTACCGCGCCAGATCCTGCTCCAGGTACTCGGCGTCGGGGAGGTCCGCCTCGAGGAGGTCACGTTTGATCGAGCGCTTCGAGTACGCGACGAGCAGCGCGATCTCCGGCCGGGTGAGTCCTTCACCGCGGCCCCGTCGCTCCGCCATCTCGTCCGAGGTCGGCAGGAACTCCACGGAACGGTCCAGTTCCCCCTCCGCCTCGAGCTGGAGCATCAGGTCCTCGCACGCCTCGTTCCGCTCAGCGGTGACCGCGACCTCTTGCGAGAGGATCTGCGCCTGCAGGTAGTTGTCGTAGAGCACACGACGGACCACGTCGTCCGTGGAGGCATCCAACAGGGCATTGCGCTCATCCGTCGTCAGCTCTCCGCGCTCGATCGCCATCCCGAGGAGGATCTTCAGGTTCACCTCCCGGTCCGAGGTGTCGACGCCGGCAGAGTTGTCGATGAAGTCCGTGTTGATCCGCCCACCGGTGAGCGCGTACTCGATCCGCCCGCGCTGTGTGAAGCCGAGGTTGCCGCCCTCCCCCACCACACGCGCCCTGACCTGATTCCCGTTGACCCGGACGGGGTCGTTGGCGCGGTCGCCCACCTCGGTGTGGCCCTCGTTCGCCGCCTTCACGTACGTGCCGATCCCGCCGTTCCAGAGGAGATCCACGGGTGCCTGGAGCACCCAGCGGATCACGTCCGCGGGGGTCATCTCCGCCGGTGCGTCGTCGGGGATCGCGAGAGCCTCGCGGGCCTGGGCCGACAACGTGACCCACTTCGCCGTCCGGTCGATCACCTCGGCCCCTTCGGACAGCGCGCTCCTCTCGTAGTCGCCCCACGAGGACCCCGGCGTCTCGTACAGTCGCTTGCGCTCGGCGAACGAGATCGCCGGATCCGGCTGCGGATCGAGGAACACGTGCCGGTGGTCGAACGCGGCGACCAGCCGGATCCGATCCGAGTAGAGCATGCCGTTCCCGAAGACGTCCCCGGACATGTCACCGATCCCGATCGCAGTGAACGGCTCCGTCATCGGGTCCGTGCCCAGTTCCCGGAAGTGTCGTTTGACCGATTCCCACACGCCGCGAGCGGTGATGCCGAGCTCCTTGTGGTCGTAGCCGTGGGAGCCGCCGGAGGCGAACGCGTCACCGAGCCAGTAGCCGACCCGCTCGCTCACGCCGTTCGCCGTGTCCGACAGGGGGGCCGTGCCCTTGTCGGCAGCAACGACCAGGTAGGGGTCGGGGCCGTCCGTCACACGCACCCCTTCGGGGTGCACGACTTCTCCCTTCAGGAGGTTGTCGGTGATGTCGAGCAGTCCCTCCATGAACGTGACGTACTGCTTCGCCACCTCCTCCTTGATCTGCTCCGGCGTGACCGAGGTGCGCTTGAGGACGAACCCACCCTTGGAGCCGTCGGGGACGATCACGGCGTTCTTGACCTTCTGTGCCTTCATCAGTCCGAGGACCTCGGTGCGGAAGTCCTCCCTGCGGTCGGACCAACGGATCCCCCCGCGGGACACCATGCCGGCCCGAAGGTGGACCGCCTCCATCTCCGTGGAGTACACCCAGACCTCGTAGAGCGGCAGGGGCTTCGGCATCTCCGGCACTCGCTCCGACAGGAGCTTGAAGCTCAGGAACAACCGGTCGGGGACGTACGCGTTCGTCCGCACGATCGCCTCGATCGTCCCCAGCAGGTGTCGCAGGATGTTGTCCTGATCGAGGGAGGAGACGCCTCGCAGGTCGCGATGGATCTCCTGCCGGATCTCGTCGATCTCCTCTTCCGTGGCGGCACGCACGGGATCGAAACGGGCTTCGAACATCCGCACGAGCCGTTCCGAGATCGACGGGTAGGACGCCATCGCGTCGTTCCGGTAGTTCTCGGTGTACCGGGCGGAGACGCGCATCCGATAGTTCCGGAGCGCGCGGAGGATCCTGATCTCCCACCAGGTGAGGGTCGACAACGTCACGAGGCGGTTCAGCGAGTCCGAGTCGCACTCCCCTCGCCACACGGCCGCGATCGTGTCCGTGACTCGATCCGCTGATTCCCCGAGCTCCAGCACCGCGCCCCGTGAGTCGAGCACCCCGAAGTCGTGGATGTACACGCGTCCCTCGCCCGCGATCGCGGTCGGCACCTCCTCGACGACCCGGAGCCCGAGCGCTTCGAGGATCGGCATGAAGTCCGAGAGATCGACCTTGCCGCCGGTCTTGTAGAGCTTGACCCGCGTCAGGCGTTCGCCCTTCGACTCGTTGCCGACCCCGACGAGGAACCCCTCGGTCGACGCCTCGAGCTTCTCGAGCATCACGACGTCGTCGACGACCAGGTCCCACTCGTCGTTGGCCTTGTAGTAGTCGGGGAACCGTGGCGCGTACTCCTCCATCAGGGCGAGCGCGCGGCCCGCGCCGACACGCCGCGTGAGCGCGTCGAGGAGGTCGTCCTCCCAGGTACGCGCGAGGATCTCGACCTCTTGCTCGAGCTCCTCGTAGCGAACGTCGGGGATCGGCTTGCCCGGTGCAACGTGGATCGTGAAGAAGATCCGCGCCGACTCCGTCTCCCCCAGGGAGAGGTGGTAGTCGATCGTCGTGCCGTTGAAACGCTCGAGGAAGAGGCTCTGGAGCGCCTTGCGAAGGTCCGCGTTGAACCGATCGCGCGGCAGGGCGACCACGACCGACACGTTGCGGCCGTAGAGGTCCCGGCGGATCAGCACACGGATTCCCCCGTGCTTCTCGAGCTGCAGGAGCCCGGCCACCAACCGCCGCAGCTCCTCGGCGGAAGCCTGGAAGAGCTCGTCCTTCGGGAAGGACTCGAAGAGAGTGACGACCGCCTTGTAGTCGTGCGACCCGGGGATCAGATCCTCCGCGGCGATCAACTGTTCGAGCTTGTGGTGCAACAACGGCGTCTTCGCGGCCGGCTCCATGTACGCCTTGCTAGTGAAGAGGCCGATCAACCGTGCCTCGCCCACGATCGTCCCGTCGGGCGAGATCATCCGGACCCCGATGTAGTCCATGCGGGCGCGACGGTGGACCGTCGAGTACGCCTGGGTCTTCGAGTAGATCAGGAGCTCTCCGTCCTCGATCCGGTCCCGGACATCCGGTGCGAGGTCCGAGAGGAGGGTGAGGTTCGCGAACGTCGACTTCTCGACATCCGAGAGGATCCCGAGCCCGCTGCCCGGCACCGCTCGGATCGCGCGTCCACCCTTCGTCTCCAGTAGCTCGTACTCGCGGTAGCCGAGCAGAACGAAGTTCAGCTGGAGGAGCCAGTCGAGGAATCTCGACACCTCGCCCACGAGCCCTGACGGATAGCGGACCTCGGCGGCGCGTGCGAGCTCGATCATGTGCCGCACGCGCTCCTGCATGGGATCGAAGTCCCGGACCACGAGCGCGACGTCTCGGAGGATGCGACGCACGCGCGTCTCGAGCTCGGCGTTCACCTCGTCGCCGAGAGCGCGGTCGACCTCGAAGTGCATGAACGACTCGCGGTGCTCGGCTTCCCGTCCGGATCGGACGCCGATCAGCCGCCCCTGCTCGTCGCGGACCGCCCCGATCACCGGGTGGAGCAGTCGCTTGATCGTGAGACCGCGCGCCGTGAGCTCCTCGGAGACCGAGTCGACGAGGAAGGGCGAGTCGTCGGTATTGACCTCGATGACCGTGCCGTGACATCGGTACCCGTGGACGTCCGGCTCGGCGTTGAAGACGCGGACCGCGGACGCCTCCAGCCCGCGGCTGTCCGCGAACGCGAAGGCGGACGTGGCGAGTGCGTACAGCTCTTCGGTCGTGATCGCCTGCAGGTCGTCATCCGCCAGGCGTCGCAGGAGCGCTCGCGCGAACGCGGCGACCGCCTCGGCCCGGCTGGTCACGATCGTTCCCTCGGCGCCGTCCTGGGTTCCGGCCTGGGTTCCGGCCTGGGCGTCGCGCCCGATCCGAGCCAGCATCTCTTCGATCTTGGGATGGAGCTCGGAGGGGGTGGTGGCGCGCGCTGACTGTTCGATCGTGTCCGACACGGGCGTTCGCGACCCTCCGGGGCTGACCCCTCCATTGTGTCAGGTCATCCGACCGAGATGGGAGCACCGAGCGCGACGGCCGGTACCGATGGTCGTACGGGCTGTACTACTCCTTTCGGCGCGAAAACCCCCAGAAGGCTGAGGCCGAGAACCCGTGCGTGAAGTACGCTCGGCAGGGCACCTGGGAGGCACAGTGGCGCGACGGGTACGGATCGTCGTCGGCGAGGGTCGAACGGCGAAACAGGGGCTTCTTCGCTTCGTCCTCGAGGGCGAGGGCTACGACGTCGTGGGTGAGGCCAAGGGGACCTCAGAGCTCTCCGGCTTGATCGAGGCCAACCGCCCGGATGTGGTCGTCCTCGACGACGGCATCGGAGTGGTCGCCGTCTCGATGGTCCACGAGATCGCCCCTCAGGCGAAGGTGGTCCTCGTGTGGCCGTCGGCCGTCGTCCCGATCGGCGGGGATGCCCGCGTGGAGCCCGCGAAGATCCTCCGGGACCTCGGCCCTGCCGTGGAGCACGTGATGGCGCCGGTCACGGCGCTCACGGAAACGTTCGAGCGGCCGGACTGGATCGACCAGGTCCGCAAGGACCCGGCCACGCTGCGGAACAAGCTCGCCGGCAAAGAGACGACGAAGCGCCCCAGCGTCACACGCCTGCAGCGGCGCAGCCAGCGCCTCCACCCCAGGACCCGGTCAGCAGCCGCGGCGGAGCGGGAAACGCCCGAGGAGGCGATCCCGGCGCCGGTCGTCGTGCTCCCCGTCGGGACCGCTGGAGCAGACGTCGAGCCCTTGCTCGACATCGGCGGAGGCCCGTCCGTCGCTCGTCCCGTCGAGGAGTCGATCGACGAGCGGTCGGAGTGGAACCGGCGCCTCGGCACCCTCGCCCTGAGTGGCGCGGCGGCGGTGAGCGCGCTGGTGCTCGCGTTCGCCCTCGGCGGCGACCTGGTGCCCATCGGTGGGGTCCGGGGTGAGGCCGGCAACCTCCCGATCGTCGCCGGCTTCGGGCAGGGGGCCGTCGTCGGCCGGGGGTCGTTCACCTCGGGCGTCCTCGGGGCAGGCGGCTACGTGCCCGGCTCGCTCGAACCCGCCGACCTCGCGCCGGACGGTGGCAACGCCGACCCCACGACCGATGGGAGCCTCGATGGCGGCCTCGCGACCCCCGGCGGCAGCGATGGCGAGGTACCTCCGCCACCCGGCGACCCCGGGACCGATCCCGGGACCGATCCCGGGACCGATCCGGGGACCGACCCGGGGACCGACCCGGGGACCGATCCGGGGAACGGCGGCGGGAACGGCAACGGGCCCGACGATGGCCTCCCAGGGAAGAGCGCGGAGCACAACCCCCACGGCGGACCCCCCGGCCATATGGGGATCACGCCTGCTCACGGACCCGGACTTGGAAACGGCGGGGGCAACCCTCGGGGGCAGGGGCAGGGGCAGGGGCACGGTCGCGGGCACGGGCAGGGGCACAAGGGCTGACCGAGGGGGCTCCCCCAGAAGCCTAGGCTGGACCCATGGGTTCCAACCCCTACGGCTCGCTCGAACCCGGCACACCGGATCCGATCCCGAAGCCCGTGTTCCCCGAGGTGAGCTCCATCGGAGCGATCGTCCGCGGCTTCCGGAAGCGCTGCCCTCGCTGCGGAGAGCGGGACACGTTCGTGACCTGGTTCCAGACGCGCATCGCGTGCCCGCGTTGCGATCTGCGGTTCGCGAAGGAAGAGGGGGGCTTCCTCGGAGCGATGACCCTCAACTACGTCGTCGCGATCGGCATCTGGCTCATCGTCCTCATCGTGGGGATCATCCTGACGGTGCCCGATGTCGCCGTCGGGACGTTGCTGGTGGTGAGCGCGATCGTGCTGATCGGCGTCCCGCTGTGGTTCTACCCTCGGTCGAAGATGATCTGGGCGGCCGTCGAGTTCCTGGTGCTGCGCGGCACGCCCGAGTACCGGCCGCCGGTCGCGCGCGACGCACGCCAGCGCGAGCTCGAGTAGCTCACGCGGGGAGATCCACCACCGCCCGCGCGACGCCGACGACGTCCCGGTCTCGGAGCGGAAGGAGGAACCTCCGTACCGGCACCGCGACTTCCACGATCGCCTCGGACGTGCCCGTTGCGCAGGAGCACGAGACGAGCCGGCCGCCGTTGCGATCCGCGTACTCGGCCGCGAAGGTCGAGGGGTCGATGCCGGATGGGAGCGCCAGCTCCTGCGCGGCGGCGAGCGCGGCGAGGTCAGCCACCGCCTCGGCTCTCGACCTGGCGATCAGCGCCCTGCCGACATCGGCGGCGCCCATCGTGACGACGAGGGCCATCCCGACCGCCGCAGCGACCACGATCGAGATGCTTCCTCGCTCGCAGACCCGGACGCGTGATTTCACCCGAACTCCTGCCTGGCGGTCGTGGATGCGTTCATGCCCACCGGACCGCCGAACAGCCACTCCACGAAGGGCACCCGCACGGGGGCCGCGTATCGTAGCGAGACGGTCACGGGCTCGCCCCGGAGACCCGCCCTCGCGACCTCCACCTCGACGGACCCATCCTCGAGGGACGGCGCGGCGGCGAGGGCGGCCGTTCGGATGGCGGAGGGGTCGTCCTGGACGGCGGCGGCGCGCGCACCGGCGCGCGTCGCCGCCTCCACGAGCAGACGATCGCGGACGAGCAGCCCCGTCTGCACGAGCGCGAGCGCCACCATCAGAACCAGCGGGAGCACGAGCGCGAACTCGACGGCCGCGGTCCCCCCTTGCGATCCGCGCCCGTCAGGCGGCGGCCGCATCACCGATCACGCTGTCGATCACGCTGTCGAAGAACGCCGGCAGCTTGCCGGACGAGCGGGCCCAGGCGATCAGGACGACGGCGACCGCCGCGGCAGCCAGGATCACGAGCGCGTACTCGGCCGTCGTCTGGCCTTCCTCCTTGTGGAGGCGAAGGGTGTCGACGGTGCGCAGGAACAAGGCGTACAGGAAGAGCATCGGTTCACCTCCTCTCAGCGGATGGAACGCACGGTGGTGAGCAGGACCGGAACCACCGTGAGGAGGAGGAACGCGGGGAGAACCAGGAACACGAGCGGGAAGAGCATCTTTACGGGCGCCGCCCGCGCCCGCTCCGCGACCGCCGCGCGTCGCGAGCTTCGGACATCGGCGGCGAGGTCCCGCGTCGCTCCCGTGAGGGATGTTCCCAGCGTCTCGGTGCGGGTGAGTACGGCCATCGCCCGACGAAGATCCGGAAGCGCCAGTCGCTCGGTAACCTCCGACAGCTCCGTCCGCCATCTGGCGCCGACCGCCACGGCGTCCAGCGAGGCGTTGAGCTCCATCCCGAGCGGGCCTCGGAGCGACTGCACCGACCGTTGGAATCCGGCAAAGGCCGACAGGCCTGCCGCCGATCCGGCTGCCAGGAGATCGAGCAGTTGGGGGATCTCGGCGTCCATCGCGCGGCGACGGCGAGCTCCCGCGCGCGCCTCTGCGAACCTGCGGATCGCGAGCGCGAGCAGGGCGGCCAGTGGGACGGTCACGACCTTCGGACCGGGAGCGAGCACCGCAGCGATCACCGCGACTCCTCCCCAGGCGGAGCGCGCAACGACCGGTGACCCCTTCCGGGACGCCTTGCGGCTCCGCGGCAGGGCGTGCCCGATCCCGGTGACCACGCACGCCCCCGCTGCGGCGGCCAGGCACTCCGCGACGATCGGCTCCATCAGCGAACCTCGAGCAACCGTCGGATCCAGACGAACGCCAGGATCTCGAGCAGGAGGCCGATGCCGAGCGAGGTGCCTCCGAGCGGGGTGCCGATCGCGTCGAGCATCTCGTCCCTGGAGGTCACGAGGAGGAACGCGAAGAAGCCGATCGGAAGCATCCCGAGGATCACCCCGGAGAGGCGCGCCTGCGCCGTGAGGGCTCGGACCTCTCGATGCGCCGCACGGCGCTCGCGGAGCGTACTCGCCAGACCGTCGAGAACGATCGGGAGGTCGCCACCACTCCGGCGATGGAGGTCGAGGACCCCGGCGATCAGGAGCGCATCCTCGGACCCGTGCGCGTCCGCCCACGCGGCCAGCGCCTCCGCGACCGGCGTGCCGGTCGCGATCGCATCGACTAGGACCACGAGCTCACCCCGGAGCGGTTCCTCCGCCTCGTCCCGCGCGTAGGCGAAGGCCTGTGGAAGGGACAACCCGGCGCGGAGCCCGGCGGCCAAGGCGCTCACCGCATCGGCGATCTGTTCGGCCGCCCGGTGCCGGCGACCTGATCGTCGATATCGCCTCATCGCGTGGTGAAGGAGCGCTCCACCCCCCGCCCCCACGATCCCGACCAGGGGGCCCATCCACAGCATCACCACCGCGAACCCGACGGCGAGCACAGCCGATCGCCCAGGTACCCACGAAGGCCGACCCGGTGGCGACGCACCCAGGCCGACGAGCGATCGATCGGAGCGGGCGATCGCGATGGCGCGCTCCGCGAAGAAGCCGGCGACCGCGAGCAGACCGGCGGTGAGCCCGATCATCGGTCCGGCCCCGCTTCGAACAGCCAGTCGCCTACGTCCTCGCCTCGATCGGCCAGGATGGGGGCCACCCGCGGCACGACACCGGTAGCCTCGAACCCTCCTTCATCGCCGTCACGCCCACGGAACCGGAACAACGGCGAGACGATGGGCTCGCCTCGGTGCGTGCCTTCGACCGCCGCGATCTCCCACACGACGCGCCGACCGTCCCGGAGCCGCGCGAGCTGCACCACCACATCGATCGCGGAGGCGACCTGATTGCGGATGTGGGCGGCTGGGAGCTCGACGTCCGACATCATCGCCATCGTCTCCAGCCGCCACAACAGGTGCCGACACGAGTTCGCGTGCGCGGTGGAGAGCGATCCGTCGTGGCCCGTGTTCATCGCCTGCAACATGTCGAGAGCCTCACCGCCCCGGACCTCGCCCACGATGATCCGGTCGGGCCGCATGCGGAGCGCGTTGCGGACGAGGTCGCGGACCGTGACCTGACCTCGTCCCTCGACGTTCGGCGGCCTCGCTTCGAGAGAGACGACGTGCGATCGATGCAGACGGAGCTCGGCCGCATCCTCGATCGTGATGAGGCGCTCCTCGTCCGGGATGTACGCGGACAGGACGCCGAGGAGGGTCGTCTTGCCGCTGCCCGCCCCCCCACTCACGACGAGGTTAGCGCGGCCGCGGACGCATGCCGCCAGGAATCGCAGTCCGCGTGGTCCGATGCTGCCCTGCGCCACGATATCCTCACCGGAGAGCGGCACGGGAGCGAACGTCCGGATGGTCAGGACGGGGCCGCGGAGCGAAAGGGGCGGAACGATCGCGTGCACCCTGCTGCCGCCCGGAAGTCGCGCGTCCACCCAAGGTGACGCCTGGTCGACCCGGAGGCCCAGGGGGCCCACGATGCGCTCGATCAGATGAAGAACCGACTCCTCCCCCTCAAACAGCCGGTCCTCCACCTTCTCGATCCGCCCCTCCCGCTCCACGTACACGTCGTCAGGTCCATTGACCATCACCTCGGTCACTCCTGGGTCCCGGAGGAGGAACTCGATGGGACCGAACCCGACGACCTCGTCGGAAACCTCGTTGACCACGCGAGCCAGATCCCGCTGCGGGAGCAGCGCACCGCTCTCGCGCATCAGGGACAGCGCTTCTTCGCGAACGCGAAGCCGCCGCTCCGTTCGTGGCGCCGCGGACAGTCCACGGGCATCGACCCGTTCGCGCAGCTGGGCCCGCAGCTGTCGTCGCACCTTCGCGAGGGGATCCACGCTCATGCGGTGAGCGCGAGGATGACTCGCCCTCCGTGGTCCATCAGGTTCCCTCCGAACACTCGCGGGGAAGCAGGCACCGACACGAGGGGGTGAGGGAGGTGCCGACCGGCGGAGGAAGGCTCGCCGCGTCGACTGGACGACCTTAGCGTGGACCTCCGACACGGAACCATCCCCAAGGCGGGGGGTTCCTCGAACGTGTCGGGGGATTCGTCTGCGCTATCGCGCGTGGGGCTGCGTCGCGGCGACGGCGTTACCTGGCGGGGTGCCGGAGATGTTCGCTCGGCTCGAGATCCAGACGACGATCGCCCCCGTGACGACCACACCGATGCTCACGAGGATGAGCCAATAGCCGGCGAGGGGAGATCTGACGACGAACCCGGATAGGTTCATGAGAACGCCGATCCAGGTGAGCGACCACGCGGCGGAGACGGCGAGGAGCGCCATCGGTGCCCACCGATGTCCTCGAAGTCCGGCGATCGACACCCACGCGACGATCGTGACCCCGGCGAACAGGTTGAGGAATCCACCTGTCATCGCGAGCTCGCTCTCGCGGAACGACATCATCAGCCGGAAGAGCGACAGGGACCGGAGCGGCATCGGCAGAGTTCCGGGGTCGTAGTAGGGAATGAAGCAGCTCGCGATGAAGGCCGCCGAGCCGAACAGCACCCCGAGGTACCCACGACGGGATGCCGTGCCGGCCGCCGAACCCTGCTTCACCGGTCGATCGTCCTCCCCTGGAAAGCGGAAGTCGAGTCCCGACGGATCCCAGAGGGCACACGCGAGAGGGCGGCCGTGGAGGCCGCCCTCTCCTCCCGATCCAGGTCAGGCGGTGAGCGTGACCGGGATGTTCACCACGTTGATCTTCGAGCCGTCCATCGCGCTGACCTCGTACACGCGGATCGTGCCGGGCTGGGTGGCGGCGACGTCGAAGCCGACGTCCGTCTCCCACGTCCCCCGGCAGCCGGTGCCACAGGTCGCCATCGTGAACGTCGAGGCGATCACCTTCCCCTGCTGGTCGAGGATCGCGATCGACACGACGGCCTCGAAGACGTTGGCCGTCCCGCTGATGTGTACCGCGCTCGAGACGCGCTCACCGATCAGCGGACTCTGGACGAGGATCGCCGGCAGCTGGTCGGCGAAGTTCGCGCGCCGCTGGGCGCCGTCGATCTCGTAGCCGCCGAAGTTCGTGAGCGGCCCGCCGTCGACCTCGAACACGACGCCCTCGATGCGATCGAACTGCGTGAGCGTGAACACGATCTGCGCCAAGCTCCCCACGGCGATCGCGGGCGTCTCCTCGCCGACGAACGTGGCGTCGAGATCCACCGTGGCGACGCCGTCGTCGATCGTGAGGGCGTTGAGTCGAGTCCCGGCATTGATCGTGGTCCCGAGGTTCGCCGAGCGCTCCGCCGCCGAGGGGCCTTCCAGCAGAGCTTCGAGTGCTCGGGTGCCCACGGCGGGAGTGAACGGCTCCGTCCGATGCGTGACGAAGAGCGAGCCGCCGTAGTTGAACCAGAGCTCGTACGTCATCGATTGCGCCGGGGTCGGCGGTTCGGGTGACGTGGGCGAGAGCGTGGGCGACGGCGAGCCCGGCGATGGGCTCGGCCCGTCCGCGCTCGGAGCGGGGCCGAGCGGCTGGGCACCGCTCTCGGCGCATGCGGCCGCGAGCGTGGCGAGCACCGCCATCATCGCGATCAGGCGCATCATGTCTGCCTCCTCAGGTCGGGGACACGCCCATGCTCCGCGTCGACGGCAACACGGGAATCCCGCGTGTGTCACGGTTCAGCAACAGGATCCTCCGGGAGGCGGAGCGTGAAGCGCGACCCGGCACCGACCTCGCTCTGGGCCTCGACGTCCCCGCCGAGCAGCCGCGCGTTCTCGCGAGCGATCGCGAGGCCGAGACCGCTTCCGGGGCCTGACCGGGAGGGGTCGGCCCGGTAGAAGCGATCGAAGACGTGCTCGAGGTGCTCAGGGGCGATCCCGGGTCCCGTGTCGGCCACCTCGACGGAAGCGCCTTCGGCGCTCCGTCCCACGTGCACGACGACCGCTCCTCCTCCGTGGTCCAACGCGTTGCCGATCAGGTTGGCCACGATCCGGTCGACGCGCGTGCGATCCGACGTGACGGGAACGGGCTCCGAGCGGATCTGGACATCCCCGTCCCATCCGCGGCTCCGGACGGTTCCGGCCACGAGCGTCGCCAGGTCGAACGGCTCCGTGCTCACCTGCTCCCGCCCCGCGTCGAGCGAAGCGAGGTTCGTCAGGTCTTCGACGAGCCGGCGCAGGCGCGCGACGTCCCCGACGAGGAGCTCGGCGGCTCGTCGCGCGTCGGGCGGCATCGCGGCCAGATGCTCCCGAAGGACGGATGCCTCGGACACGAGGGCGGCGACGGGCGTCCGCAACTCGTGCGAGACGTCGCTCGTGAAGCGCCGTCCCCATGCCTCGGCTTCCGCGAGGGAGGCGATGCGGCTCGCCGCCACACGAGCGAGCGCGAACGCGACCACGACGATCGCGATCCAGCCGATCGCGAGCGCGGTCGCGAGGTCGCGGAGGTCCTCATGGATCCCTGTCTCCGAGAACGCGAAGTAGAGCTCGGCACCCCGATCGGGCGTCGGACCACCGACGAGCAGGAGAGACTCTCCATCTGCCTCGATGCGGTCGTAGCCGAGCTGCCTTCGCGCCGCGATCGCGCGGAGCTCGGGCGGGATCGAGATCCCGGAGGCCGGATCGGCGTCGATCGTCCGCCCGTCCTCGACCAGGATGGAGTGGATGCCGCGCTCCTCCCGGAACGTTTCCACGACCGCCTCGGGGTCGCCAGAGCCCTGGAGGAGAGGACCGGCGATCGTGAGGTCGAAGATCGCCTCGGCTCGAGCGCGCTCGAGCGAATCGCGGAAGCGCGCGTCGCGGACCAGCACGAACACGACCGTCGCGAGCGCGGCGGCCACGGCGGCCGCCAGGAGGACGACTACCAGCACGAGCCGGCGCGGCGACCCGCGTCCTCCGGTCACTCCGCTCCAGCCCGCTCGAACCGGTAGCCGACGCCCCGGACGGTCGAGATCGTGCGGGGATGTGCGGGATCGTCCTCGAGCTTGCCGCGGAGGCGCTGGACGGCGACGTCGACCAGCCTCGAGTCCCCCAGGTACTCGTAGTCCCAGACGCGAGCGAGCAGGACCTCGCGGGTGAGCACCTGGCCGGGCCGGCGCGCCAGCTCGACGAGGAGTCGGAACTCCGTCGCCGTGAGTGCGAGATCGCGCCCGCCCTTCCGCGCCGCGAACCCGCCGACGTCGATCTCCAAGTCACCGAGGCGGAGCGCGGGGTCCGCCGGCTCCGCAGCCGCTCGGCGCAGCACGGCCCGGCAGCGCGCGACGAGCACGGGCATGTCGAACGGCTTCGTGACGTAGTCGTCGGCTCCGAGCTCCAGGCCCACGATCACGTCGGTGGCATCGGCGCGGGCCGTCAGCATCACGATCGGGATGCGGCTGTCCTTGCGAACCTCGCGGGTGATCTCGAAGCCGTCGAGCGACGGCAACATCACGTCGAGGACCGCCAGGTCGAAAGGGTCACGCCGGAGGCGCTCGAGTCCCTCCCGTCCGTCTGCGCAGGACGTCACCCGGAAGCCGGCGTTGCCGAGCCCGAGGCCCGCCATCTCCCGGATCGAGGGGTCGTCCTCGACCAGCAGCACCCGTTCGTTCATCGACGCAGCGTAGCCTGGGGGCGAAGCGTAGCCCGGTCAGGACGCCATCTCTTCGACGACGGGAGCCGAGAGGGTATCCGCGAGGCGATCGAAACGACGCGCCATCCGGCCTCTCGAGGGCAGCAGCCGGTTGCGCTCCTGCGCCGAACGGACGGCGCGGTCGTGCGGGAGGATCGCGCGGGCGGGTTCGCCGAAGACACGATGCACGTCTCCGGACGTGATCTCGCTGCGAGCCGCCTTGTTGACGACGAAGCTCACGCGTCCCTCGAGGTGCAGTGGCGCGCACGCCTCCAACGCGCGGGACGTCGCGCGGAACGACACGACGTCCAGGGTGAGGACCTCGACGAGCGAGTCCGAGGTCTCCGCACCCACGCGCGTCATCGCCCCGAGCGCGCGCGGCAGGTGCACGATCACGGCGTCCGCGGCACCCGCGGCGGCCTCGGTGACGAGTTGCAGATCCTCCGGACCGAGGCGGATCGCCTCCTCCGGCGGCGGAGGCAGGAGGACGTCCACCTCGCTCTCGTGCCGCCACAGCGCGCTCCTCAGCTGCTCCGGACCGAGGTCCTCGCCGAGGGCGGCGGCGTCGGCGAAGGTATGGGTTGGTTCGGCTTCCTCGCCCGCAGGCGCACCGAGCACATGAGCGACGTCACCGAAGACCGGATCGGCGTCGATCAGGATCGCCGAACCACGGCGGGCGAACGCCGCGGCGAGATGCGTGGCGACGAACGTGACTCCCACACCGCCGCGGCCGCCGTGCACCGCGACCACCGCGCCACGTCTGGCCGTCTGCTGCGCCCGCCGGACGGCGGCCGCCGCGGCCACGAGCAGCTCGTCGCGTTCCTTGGGCCACAGGAAATAGCCGGCGGCGCCCGCTCGGATCGCCGTCCGGAGCGAGCTCACCGACTCGCGGACGTCGATCGCGAGCACCACACTGCAGGCTCTCGCCCCGGAGAGCAGGCCGGGCTCGGCGACAACGACGTCCGGCTCGAGCTGCCGGACCGCCTCCGCGAGCTGGCGGTCGTCGCCCGCGGTGGCCACCACCCGCGCGCGCCCGCTCCGGTCGAGAACGTGCATGACCTCTTCGGCCACCTCCGACGCCTCCAGCGCCAGGATCACTCTCGCCACCTGATCCATCGTCTCCTCCTGTCGAGGAGAGGGAGGCGTGCGACGGTAGCCGGTGGCACCGACAGACCATCCGCTATACCTGCCGGCGTGGGCGACGAGCTGCACACACGATCCGTCCGGCTCGGCTTCCGGACACCGTTCGCGGCGAGCACGCTACTGTCCTTCCTCAGCGCGCGCGCCGTACCCGGCATCGAGGAGACGCGGGACGGCACGTACGTGCGATCCGTGCGGCAGCCGAGTGGGGCCGCGGTGATCGCGATGTCGCCTCACGCGGGCCACGTCGCCGTCCGCGTCACGTCGGAGGGCTCACCAGACCTCGACGATCTCCACGACCGCGCTCGCCGAGCGTTCGACCTCGACGCGGACGCCACCGCGATCGACACCGGACTCGCCGCAGATCCGACGATGACACCGCTTGTGGCTCGGATCCCCGGGATCCGCGTCCCGGGCACCTTCGACGGCTTCGAGCTCGTCGTGCGGGCGATCTTCGGACAGCAGGTGTCCGTGGTGGGTGCGCGGACGTCGCTCGGCAGACTCGTGTCCGCAGCCGGAACGCCTCTCGAACATCCGAGCGGAGGGATCACCCATCTCTTCCCCACTGCGGAGCGCTTGGCCGAGCTCCCGCCGGAAGCGTTCGGGATGCCTCGGGCGCGAGCGGAGACGATCCGCCGAGTCGCCGTGCTCGTCGCGAACGGAGAGCTCGATCTCTCGGGCGGGGCACCACCCCGGGAGACGCTCGGGAGATTCGGGGACGTGCCCGGGGTCGGACCGTGGACGCTCGCTTATGTCGCGATGCGCGCCCTCCGCGACCGGGACGCCTTCATGTGGGGCGACCTCGGTGTCCGCAAGGGGTTCGAGGCGCTCGGTCTCGCGTCGACGCGGACGGCGATGCTCGCGCGAGCCGAGCGCTGGCGCCCCTGGCGCGCATACGCCGTGATGCACCTCTGGCACCAGGATGTGTCTAGGCGCCGGCCGCGTCTGCGCCATCGTCGCGAGTGACGGCCCTGCGGATCGCGGTCGTGACCGCGGCCTCGACCGAGACGGCGACCTGCTCGAAGCTCGCATCGACCTCCTGCGTGGCCAGCGCGAAGACGGTGTCGCCATCGTAGATCGTGTGTGCCGGCCGGATCGCGATGTCGAAGACGTCGTTCCCGATACTCGCCAGACGGCGGACATCCTCCTTCGACAACGCCGCGTTCGTCGCGACCACGGCGAGTGTCGTGTTGGCGGCCGCCGACGATCCGAGCTGCTCCACCAGGTCCTCGCGCCGTTCGCCGGGCTCCAGCCTCGGACTTCGGAGGATCGAGCCGTCCTCGTCCACGATCTCGCCCACGGCGTTGACGACCACCAGCGCGCCGACGACGAGCTCGCCGTCCCGCGCCGCCCAGGTCCCGACCCCTCCCGGCACCGCTCGCTCGGGTCCCCAGAGTTTCGCGACCGTGGCGCCGGTACCGACGCCGACACTCCCCTCGGCGACATCGGCGGATGCAACGATGCACGCCGCGTAGCCCTCGTCCGCGCCCGGTCGTCGCGACGGATCCCCCACGCCGAGGTCGAAGATGACCGCGGCGGGCACGGTCGGCACGCGCACAGGACCGATCTCGCTTCCGATCCCCCTCTCTTCGAAGTACCGCTCCACACCGCCCGCGCTCGCGAGACCGAACGCGCTCCCGCCGGTCAGGACGATGGCGTGCGCGACTTCGATGATCGTACCGGGCTGCAGGATGTCCGTGCCCCGCGTTCCGGGCGCGCCCCCGCGGACCTCGCAGGAGGCGATCGTGTCCGGAGGAGGCAGGACCACCGTGCATCCGGTGCGTGCCTCCACATCCGTCCAGTGACCGACGGTGATGCCATCGACGTCGGTGATGGAGGGCAACCGACTCAAACACCTTCCGGCCGCAGTTCGAACGCCGGGATCTCGCGGGTCGTCCGCTCTCGGTACTCCTCGTAGGAGGCGTCCGCCTCCACGAACCGTTCGAACATGGCTTGGCGCTCCGATCCTTCGAGCGCGCGCGCGACCACCGGGATGGACCGGCCGCCGATCGTCACGGTCGCCCGCGGATACGCTCGGAGGTTCTTCGCCCAGGCTGGATCGCGATCCTCGCCCGCGTACGACGCCATCACGAAGTACCGGCCGTCCACGTGGAGGTAGGAGAGGCCCACCGTCCGCGGCTGACCACTCTTGTGGCCGGTGGTCTCCCGCAGGAGCACCCTCATCGAACCCATCCGTGATCCCACGCGGCCACCCGAGACACGGAGCGCGTCGCGATGGAGCTTCCACATCACGCGCAGGATCGGGTTCAGTCGCACGGCGGGCATCGAGGGGGTCAACTCTATGGAGAGCGACCGGTCAGGCGCCGCGATAGCGTCGATGCCAGGAGGAAGGAGGTCCACATGAGCGTTCCGGCTCGGATCAGCATCGTGACGCTGGGCGTCGACAACCTGGCACGTTCGAGGGCGTTCTACGAGGCGCTCGGGTGGGAGCTCGCGGGCTCCGGCGGCGAGGAGATCTGCTGGTTCCGGACGTCGGACTCGCATCTGGGCTTGTTCGGGCGCGAGGATCTCGCGAAGGATGCAGGGCTGCGATCGGAGCCGACGGCGGAGTTCGGGGGCATCACCCTCGCGATCAACGTCGGGAGCGAAGAGGAAGCCGATGCCGCCTTCGAAGCGGTGGCGGCCGCCGGAGCTCGGATCCTGAAACCGGCGGAACGCACGGACTGGGGCGGCTACTCGGGCTACTTCGCCGACCCGGACGGGCACCCGTGGGAGATCGCCTACAACCCCAGCTTCCCCATCGGAGAGGACGGCCGCATCACGATCCCCTGAGCGGGGTCAGACGACCCGTCGAGGGAGATCACGGACGGCACTCTAGGCGGAGATCCACGGATACCTGAATGAAGGCTCAAGATTTCGGCCCGACTCGGTCGATACTGGGGCATGCACAAGGGGGAGCGCCTGCGTTTCGTCGCCATCGTGGGCGTGGTCAGCGCGGTGCTCTCCGCGGGATTCGCGCTCGCCGGTGACGCCTTCGACGACCCGGCGGACGAGCCGACCCCCGCCTGCGAGCCGACCGACGGCGTCGTAGACGACGGAGACGCGGTCGAGGATCCCGACGACACCGGGGGCGAGGAGCCGGTCGAGGGCGAGGAGCCGATCGAGGGCGAGGAGCCGGTCGAGGGTGAGGAGCCGGTCGAGGGCGAGGAGCCGGTCGAGGGCGAGGAGCCGGTCGAGGGCGAGGAGCCGGTCGACGAGGGCGACACCGACGATTGCGACGACCCGGCCGAGAGCGACGACACGGTCGAGGACGACGAGCCGGAAGCGAGCGCCGAGGAAGGCGTCGACGTCTCGCAGACGCAGGACTCCACAGCTGAGGACTGCCTCGCCGCGGCGGGCGCCGCGGCCGGCGAGGAGCCCGACGCGAAGCCGGTTCCCGGCGAGCTGCACGGGCCTGAGAACGCGATCGCCCACCTGCTGTGGAACTGCCTCGATCACCCGAACCACGGTCTCGTCAACGCCCTCACGAAGCACACGCTGAAGCTGGAAGCGTGGCTCGAGCGGCAGGAGCTGAAGGCCGAGCAGCGGGCCGAGCGCGAGGCCGCGAAGGCCGAGCGCGAAGCTGCGCGAGACGCCGCCAAGGCCGAGCGCGAGGCGGCGAGGGAAGCTGCGAAGGCCGCCCGCGAGCTGAGTCACTCCAGCTAGCCGACCGCGACCCTGCCGGCGCGATCACCGAGTGCTGGACGTGGCACCCGCCGTCATCAGATCCGCGGTCGATGACGAGGACTTCCCGAACTCCCACCACCCCGTGACCCACGGCTTCACGAAGGACATGCTCCTGCCGTAGACGAGCGGGATGCACGCGATCCGATCGGCGACCGCCATCCGATCGGCCTCGTGGAACAGCTCGAGCCGCGAACGGTCGCTGCGCTCCTGGCGCGCCCGCTCGATCAGCTGGTCGAACTCCGGATCGGAGAACCCCCCGTAGTTCGTCTTGCTGTCGGTCTGGAACAGCAGGCGGAGGAAGTACTCGGGGTCCGCGTAACCTGGGAGCCATCCCGTGATCACGATGGGGGCCATCTCCGTCGGATCCCCGATCGAGAGCGCCTGCTCGAGCGTCCAGGGCCGGACGGGGACATCGAGATCGAGCACCTCCTTCCAGGTTCCGGACACGACGAGGAGGAAGTCGTCGAGCCACGTCTCGATGCCGGCGATCTCGAGGCCCCGGAGCTCGTCTCGTGACAGTCCCGATCGCCGGAGATGCTCGCGAGCCGCCCCCGGATCGAACCGGGGAACGATGTCCGGAGTGTGCCCCTGCAGGGCCGGCGGCACGATGCCCCCGTTCGCGACGACGAGGTTCGAGGGGACATGCTCGGCCAGCAAGTCGCGGTCGACGGCGGAAGCGAGCGCTCGCCGGAACTCGACGTTCCCCACCACTGGGTCGGCGTGCCGGAACGCCAGGAACCCGGACCAGCTCGCGGCTCCGAGGTGCGCTTCGTCCGAGATCCCCGGCACGAGGTCGGCCGTCTTCGGGGTATAGCGCACGGTGACCGCGTCCAGCTCGTCGCGGGCGTACGCGGCGATCGCCTCGGGGATCTCCCGACGCAGGTACTCGACCGTCTCGACGTTCCCGGGCCGAGGAGAGCCCGTCTCCTCACGACGCCGCAGGACGAGGCGGTCCGTCTCGCGTTCCACGATCTCGAAGGCGCCGCTCACCACCTGCTTCCCGGTCTCCGTCCACGCATCCCCGTCGCGCTCGATAGCGTGCCGCGGTTGCGGCCCTCCGTCGGGGCGGTTCATCACGCTCATGAAGTACGGGGCCGGAGCCGCGAGCCGGAACTCGAGCGTGCGGTCGTCGAGGGCACGCACGCCGATCAGATCCGGGTCCTCCGAGGTCCGGAGGTAGTGGTCCTGCCCGTGTTCGAGGACGAAGTAGATCGCGACCGACGACCCCGGGGCGTCGGGGTTCAGCACGCGTTTGATCCCGTATTCCACGTCGTGAGCCGTCAAGGGCTCGCCGTCGGACCACGTCAGAGCCTCGCGGAGATGGAAGACGTAGCGGAGACCGTCGTCGGAGATCTCCCACCGCTCCGCGAGCGAGGGCACGATCGTCCGCTCGGGCCACGCCTCCACGAGCCGGTCGAACAGCTGCATGCAGAGCTGGATGTTCGGCCACGCGATCGCGGAGCGTGGGTCGGGGTCGTTCGGCAGGAAGCTGGTGCCGACGCGCAGCGTCGCGGACGGCGGCGCGATCGGCGGATCCGGCCAGCGCCACAGATCGAACGCCCGTTGGTACATCTCGTTCGCCTCCGCGAAGCGGAGCGACATGTGGAACGCCAACGCGAGCTTGAACAGAACGAGCGCGATGGCGTCCTGTTCGCCGCGTTCTCCCAGGATCGGCAACAGCTCGCGGTAGCTCGCGATCGCCTCGTCGAGCGCGTACTCCTGCCGCGCGCGGTCGCCGGCCATCGTCAGGTACGCGACCGCCTTGTCCCCGTCGGCCGCAGCGAGCCAATGATGCGCGAGCAGCCCGGCCACCTCTTCCTCTCGGCCGGCGTAGCGGTCCTCGAGCCATATGGCTGCTTTCGCGTGGAGCGCGCGCCGCTCGTCGACGACGAGCGTCCGGTACGCGGCCTCCTGGATCAACGCGTGCTTGAACCGATATTCCGGTTCCGGCCACCGCCGCGCCTCTCGGAGCAGATCGAGGCGCATCAGGGACGAGAGGGACTCCTTCACGTCGCCGTCGCCGGTCACGGCCTCGAGGAGTGGCAGCCCGAACTCCCGCCCCAGCACGGAGGCCGCCATCAGCGCGGCGTGGGGCTGGGGGTCCAAGCGATCGATGCGCGCGAGGATCACCTTCTCGACGGTCGGCGGGATCTCGACGTCGGCCTCGTGGTCGAACCGCCAGCCGTCGCCGTCTCGGACCAGTGAACCCGCGTCGGCGAGCGAGCGGACCAGCTCCTCGAGGAAGAACGGGTTGCCGTCGGCGTGCTCGAGGATCCGCCCTTCCATGTCCTCGGGCAACGTGTCCCTGCCGACGAGCGAACGGAGGAGGTCGAGGCCGGCGTCGCCCGAGAGAGCCTCCAGCGCCATCTCCGTGGTGCGATGCGGAAGCTCCCTCGCGGCGTCGTCCTTGAGTCGCCAGGCGGGGTGATCGCGGTCCTGCCGGAGGGTGAGGACGAGCAGGAGCGCCGCGTCTTCCGTGTCGGGGAGCAGCCGTTCGAGGAGCTGCAACGAGGTGACGTCGGCCCAGTGCAGATCCTCGAGGGCGACGGCGACCGGGCCGTCCTCGGCGATGCGCTGCAACCAGTGCCGCACGACCTCGAACGTCCGGTACTGCAGGGCCTCCGGCGAGAGCTCACCGAGGCGCGCCTGGTCGTCAGGCTCGAGCGTCAGCCCGAGCATCGCGGCGAGATACGGGGTGAGCTCGGCGGCGCGATCGCCGAAGAGCCGCTCGACGTTGCGACGGAGGGCCACGCGCACCCGCATCTCGGGCTCGTCCGCCAGGACGCCCAGCCACGATCGCACGAGATCCCGGAACGGCCAGTAGGTCATCGACTCGCCGTAGGACACGCACTTGCCCTCGAGCCAGAGCGGGCGACCTTGCGGCGCCGAGCCCTGGACGAACAGGTAGCGGAACTCCGAGAGGAGCCTGGTCTTGCCGATCCCCGGCTCGCCGGTCATGACCGCGATCGCCCCGGTGCCCGACTTCCCCTTCAACTCGAGCTGCCTCGGAGGCCCCCACTCGAAGAGAGGGTCCACGCGAGCGGCGGTGCCTTCCCCGACGAGGATCGTGCCCGGCTCGGCCTGTGCCTGGAGCCTCGACGCCACGTTCACGGCGTCGCCCGTAGCTCCGTACTCGACT
The DNA here is from genome assembly GCA_021155985.1 of Actinomycetes bacterium. Classification (GTDB taxonomy): domain Bacteria; phylum Actinomycetota; class UBA4738; order UBA4738; family HRBIN12; genus JAJNBA01. Next base: position 172 of record JAJNBA010000006.1, on the reverse strand, counting down.
CGGGAACCTCCGCCGACCGCCCCCACCACGACAGGCCCGGACTCCACGCCGACCCGGACGCCGAACCCGTCGATCCCCCAGCTCCGGCGGACCTCGTCGGCGAACTCGCCCATCTCCTCGACGATCCGCAGCCCGGCGAGGAGCGCTCGCTCGGGGTCGTCCTCGTGGGCGA
>JAJNBA010000067.1 GCA_021155985.1 Actinomycetes bacterium | reverse complement strand
ACCACCATCCCGTGACGACGACGAGCCCGATCGCGCCCCACGCGGCTGGGCAGGGAGCTCTCGCCTAGCCTCTGCGTCACCGGTGAGGGCGAGGACGAGCATCCCCCCGAGGAAGACCACGGCCAGCCAGAGCAGGAGGATCCGGCTGGTGCGGACCTTCTGCCTCCACCCCCGACCCGCGCCACCATGACCGCAGTATCGGCCCGCCCGAGGTCTCCGCCGCCTAGCCGGCGGCGGTCTCCCCGGGTTCCTCGCGCGGCTCTACGCGGTGCGTGAGTCCGTCGGGTCCTACGTCGACCACCACGGTGTCGCCGTCGCGGATGTCCCCAGAAAGCAGCAAGAGCGCCAAGGGGTCCTGGATCTCCCGTTGGATCAGCCGCTTGAGCGGGCGCGCGCCGAAGTTCGGGTCGTAGCCGGCGTTCGCCAGATAGGTCGTCGCCTCGTCCGTCAGCTCGAGCGTGAGCTTCCGGTCAGCGAGCCGCCGCTGCAGGCCGCGCAGCTGGATCTCCACGATCTTCACGATGTCGTCGCGGGTCAGGGCGTCGAAGACGACCACCTCGTCGATCCGGTTCACGAACTCCGGGCGGAAATGGGCGCGGACGTCCGACAAGACCTTCTCCTCGCGCTCCTCCGGAGACGCCGTCGGATCCTGGAAGACCGCCGCGCCGAGGTTCGAAGTCATGATGACGATCGTGTTCCGGAAGTCGACGGTCCGGCCCTGTCCGTCCGTCAGCCTGCCGTCATCGAGGAGCTGCAGCAGCACGTTGAACACGTCGGAATGCGCCTTCTCGATCTCGTCGAGGAGCACGACCGAGTAGGGCCGTCTGCGGATCGTCTCCGTGAGCTGTCCGCCCTCCTCGTAGCCGACGTAGCCGGGTGGCGCGCCCACGAGCCGGGACACCGTGTGTCGCTCCTGGTACTCGCTCATGTCGATCCGCACCATCGCGCGCTCGTCGTCGAAGAGGAAGTCCGCCAGGGCGCGCGCGAGCTCCGTCTTGCCCACGCCGGTGGGACCGAGGAACAGGAACGAGCCGATCGGCCGGTTCGGGTCCTGCAAGCCGGCCCGGGCGCGGCGGATCGCGTTCGCCACCGCCGTGACGGCGGGGTCCTGCCCCACCACGCGTTCGTGGAGCGCCGCTTCGAGGTGGATCAGCTTCTGCATCTCGCCTTCCATCAGGCGCGACACCGGGATGCCGGTCCACTTCGAGACGACGGCGGCGACGTCCTCCTCCGTGACCTCCTCGTTCAGCATCTTCTGCTCCGACTGGATCTCCTGGAGACGAGCGTTCTCCTCCTCCAGCTGGCGCTCCAGCCCCACGATGCGGCCGAACCGGAGCTCTGCGGCCTTCTCCAGGTCGCCGTCGCGCTCCGCTCTCTCCGACGCCGCGCGTGTCTCCTCCAGCTCCGACTTGAGGGCTCGGATCCGGTCGATCTGGTTCTTCTCCTGCTCCCAGTGCGCCCGCATCCCATGGGATCGCTCCTCGAGGTCGGCGAGTTCCTTCTCGAGGCGCTCCAGGCGTTCCTTCGAGGCGGGGTCCGTCTCCTTCTGGAGCGCCGCGCGCTCGATCTCCAGTTGCCGGATCCGCCGGTCGACCTCGTCGACCTCGACCGGCACGGAGTCGATCTCGATGCGGAGGCGTGATGCGGCCTCGTCGATCAGATCGATCGCCTTGTCGGGGAGGAATCGGCCCGTCACGTAGCGGTCGGACAGGACGGCCGCCGCCACGAGCGAAGGGTCCTGGATCCGCACCCCGTGATGGACCTCGTAGCGCTCCTTGAGACCGCGGAGGATCGCGATCGATGCGTCCACCGTCGGCTGTTCGACCAGCACCGGCTGGAACCGTCGCTCGAGGGCCGCGTCCTTCTCGATGTGCGATCGGTACTCGTCGAGCGTGGTCGCGCCGACGAGCCGGAGCTCCCCGCGAGCGAGCATCGGCTTCAGCATGTTCCCGGCATCCACGGCTCCCTCGGCCGCGCCGGCACCAACGATGGTGTGCATCTCGTCGATGAAGGTGACGATCTCGCCGTCGGAATCGGCGATCTCCTTCAGGACGGCCTTGAATCGCTCCTCGAACTCTCCGCGATACTTCGCCCCGGCGATCATGCCGCCGATGTCGAGCGCGATCAGTCGCTTGTTCTTGAGCGACTCCGGGACGTCGCCGTCGACGATCCGCTGTGCCAATCCCTCGACGATCGCGGTCTTCCCGACGCCGGGCTCGCCGATCAGCACGGGATTGTTCTTCGTACGGCGTGAGAGCACCTGGATCACACGGCGGATCTCCTCGTCGCGGCCGATCACGGGGTCGAGCGTCCCCTTCCGGGCCTGCTCGGTCAGATCTCGACCGAAGCGCTCGAGCGCCTGGAACGTCTCCTCCGGGTTCTGCGACGTGACCCGATGACTCCCGCGGACCTCGGCCAACGCCGTCAGCAGGCCGTCGCGGGTCAGATCTGCGTCGGCGAGCAGCCTCCCCGCCGGGCCGTCCATCTGGAGCAACGCGAGGAGGATGTGCTCCGTCGAGATGTACTCGTCCGTGAGCTGCTCGGCTTCGCGGCCCGCCGCCTCGAGCAGACGCGCCGTGGCCGGAGACAGGGCCACCTGCACGCCTTCGGCGTAGACCTTCGGCTTCGACTCCAGCGCTTCGTCGACCGCGTCCCGGAGCTGCTTCGGCACCACCCCGAGCTGATGCAGCAACGGGAAGATGACGCCCTCGGGGTCGGTCAGCAGCGCGTACAGCACGTGATCGGGTTCGATCTGTTGGTGGTGTCGCGAAGACGCCTGCCGGTGCGCCTCCTGCAGTGCGGACTGCGACTTGATGGTTAGCCTGTCGAGTTCCATCTCTTCCTCGCTTCCTCGAAGGCGCCGAGAGTGATGCCGTACATCACGTAGTCACGAGGGCCGTTCTTCGTGGGCATGAAGCCGCGGAGGGTCCCTTCGAGCGCGAACCCGAGGTGCTCCGCGACGCGGCGCATCGCGGCGTTGTCGACATCCGTCGTGAGCTGCACCCGGTGCGCGTGCTCCTCGACGAACAGATGCACGAGGAACAGCCCGAGCGCGCGGCGTCCGATCCCTGTCCCCCGCACCGTCGGATCGAAGATCTCGATCCCGATCTCGAACACGCCCGGCGGCAGTCCCATCTCGGGCTGCCGAGCCTGGATCTCCCCGGCGAGGTGGCCGTCCGCCACGATCCCGAGCAGCAACTCGCCGTGCGTGACCCGTCCGCTGTTGGCGACACGGTCGCGGAGTTTCCGGCGTGCGGCGTCGCTGGAGTCGGCCCAGGGCTCGTCGGAGCGCATCCGGGCCGCCCAGAGGGACTCGAGGTCGCCGGCCTGCAACGGCCGGAGGGAAACGTGACTCGTCACGCACGTCCTCCGGGCCACGGTGGTGCGAAGACGCTCGCGAGCGGCACGATGGCCATGCCGGTGCGGCTCCCGGGCATCGGGATCGGACGCTCCTGCAGGCGAGCCTCGAGCTGCGCGATCCGCGCCCGCATCCGCTGGAGGTCCTCCTCCATGGCCATGATGCGCTTGACCCCTTCGAGGTTCACCCCGTCCTGCGTCAACAGCTGGACGCGCCGGAGCCGAGCGATGTCGGCCTCCGAGTACCGCCTGGTGTTCCCGCTCGTTCGGTATGGGCGGACGAGTCCCTTCTGCTCGTAGATGCGGAGGGTCTGGGGATGCACGCCCGCCAGCTCGGCGGCGACGCTGATGATGTAGACGGCCCGGTCGGCAGCGCTCCGTTCCGTTACTCGTTCGTCGTGATCCTTCATCCGACTCCTCCTCAGCGCACGCTCATCGCACGCCCAACCGCTTCCGTGGCGACTCCTTCGACGCCTCGTGCAGCTGCCGCAGGAGCTCCTTCTCCTCTCGCGAGACCTTCTCGGGGACGTCGACCTGCACCTTCGCCAGGAGGTCGCCGCGCCCTCCCTTCTTCGGTGCCCCCCGACCCTTCACCCGGAACGTTTTCCCGCTCGGCGTGCCGGCGGGCACCTTCAGGGTGACCGGTCCGTTCAGGGTCGGCACCTCCACGTTCGCCCCGAGGGTCGCCTCCGTGTAGGAGATCGGCAGGTCGAGCGTCAGGTCGTCGCCCTTCCGACCGAACACTGGATGCGACTCGACGGCGACCTTCACGAAGAGGTCGCCGGGGCGCCCGCCCGCAGGACCCGGCTCGCCCTTGCCGGCGAGCCGGATCCGCGCCCCGTTGCGCACGCCGGCCGGGATCTTCACGTGGAGGGTGCGGGTCCGTCGCTCCGCGCCGGACCCGCCGCACTTGGTGCACGGGGACTCGACGACCCTCCCGGCGCCTCCGCAGCGCGGGCAGGGCCGCGACATCGAGAAGAACCCCTGGTTCTCCGCGATCTCGCCGCTGCCTCCGCACTGAGGGCAGGTGATCGGCTCGGTTCCGGGCTCGGCTCCCGATCCGTGGCAGCGTGCGCACACGGCCGGGCCGTCGATCTTGATCGGCACGGTCGTCCCCGCCACGGCGTCCTCGAACGAGATCGAGACCGACGTCTCCAGGTCCGCGCCACGCTGCGCGGCGGGACGGCGGCCGCTCCGCCTCCCCGTCCCGCCGAAGAGCCCGCCGAACAGATCGCCGAGGTCGTCGACGTTGACCTGCTCGTACCGCACCCCACCCGGCCATCCGGCGCCGGCGGGGCCCGGCCGACCGAACCCCGGCCCGAATCCCGACGCGCTCATGTCGCGCACCTGGTCGTAGGCCTTGCGCTTCTCCGCGTCGCCGAGCACGTCGTAGGCGGCGGAGATCTCCTTGAACCGGTTCTCCGCGTCGGGGTCGCCCTGCTTCGCGTCAGGGTGATGCTGCTGAGCGAGCGTGCGGTAGGCCTTCTTCACCTCCGCGGCGGAGGCGTTCTTGGGCACGCCGAGGACCGCGTAGTAGTCCTTGTCGAACCACTCCCTGCGAACCTCGTCTGCCATGTCTCACTTCCTCTCGACCCGGACCCCGGCCGGCCGGAGGACCCGGCCTTTGAGCGTGTACCCCGGGCGCAGCACGTCGGCGACCACCGGATCACCCTCGCCCTCGCCCGATTGCATCAGCGCCTCATGGAGCTCCGGATCGAACGGCTTACCCTGCACCTCCATCCGCTCCAGGCCCTCCGAACGCAGGGTGTCGATCAGCTTGGCGTAGACCAGCTCTACCCCGTGCAGGAAGCGGTCGAAGTCGGGCCGATCCTCGGCATGCATCAGGGCGAGGTCGAAATCGTCGAGGACCTCCAGCAGCCGACGGAGCACCGGTTGCGCGGCCAGCTCGACGGCGGACGTCTGTTCCCGGAGTACGCGCTTGCGGTAGTTGTCGAACTCCGCCTGCAGACGCTGCAGGTGCTCGCGGTACTGGTCCGCTTCGGCCCTTGCCATCTGGACGTCGTCCGTCCCGGCCTCCGGTCCCGCCTCGGAAGCGGCCGCCTCCGGGGCGGCCGCTTCCTCGACCGATCCTTGATCGGGACGGTCCTGGCGGCGATCCTCCGTCACCGGGACCGGACCTCGATCGTCTTGGGCTTCGCCTGCTCAGTCTTCGGCACCGAGATGGTGAGGACGCCTTTGTCGAACGTCGCCTCGATCCTCTCGGTGTCGGCCGTCTGCGGCAGCCGCATCGACCTCGCGAACGTGCCGAAGCTTCGCTCGATCCGATGCCACGTCTCACCTCGGTCCTCGACTGAGAACTCTCGCTTCCCGCTGATCGAGAGCATCCCGTCCTCGAACGTGACGTTCACGTCACCGGGCTCGAGGCCGGGCAGGTCGACGGTCACGTCGAACCGATCCTGGGATTCGCGAACATCGAGCGCGGGCACCCACGTGTCCCGCGAGAACGCGCGGCCCGCGATCCTGTCGAACTCGTCTTCGGCGGACCGCAGGTCCCTGAACAGATCCCATTTGGCGAGCATCACGATGCACCTCCTTCGTCCACGATCTCGCCTTCCACCACGTCCTCGTCGTCGTCCGGCTGCTCGCCGGCCGACGCCGAGGTCTCGTCGCCGCCTCCTGCGGCGGCTTGCGCTTGCGCGGCCTGCTCGTGCATCGACTGGCCGACCCTCTGCCAGACCTGCATCAGCGCGTCGCTCGCGGAGCGCAGGCTGTCGGTCTCCGCGGACTCGTCCTTCAGCGCCTGCTTGAGCTCGTCGTTCTTCGACGTCAGCTCCGCCTTGTCCGCGTCGGAGATGTTCTCCGCGTTATCCTTGAGGAAGGAGTCGACCTGGTAGGTGAGCTGGTCGGCCTGGTTCCGTGCCTCGGCGGCCTCCCGGCGCTTGTGGTCCTCGGCCGCGAACCCCTCGGCCTCCTTCATCATGCGGTCGATCTCCTCCTTCGACAGCGCCGTCCCGCCGGTGATCGTCATCGCCTGCTCCTTGCCGGACGCGAGATCCTTGGCGCTCACGTTCACGATGCCGTTCGCGTCGATGTCGAAGGCGACCTCGATCTGCGGCACGCCGCGCGGCGCCGGGGGGATCCCGGTCAGGTGGAAGCGGCCGAGCGACTTCACGCCCGGCGACATCACGGTCTCCGCCTCACCCTGCAGGACGTGGATCTCCACCGTCGTCTGGTTGTCGTCGGCGGTGGTGAAGATCTCCGACTTGCGCGTGGGGATGGTCGTGTTCCGCTCGATCAGCTTGGTGAACAGGCCTCCCTTGGTCTCGACACCGAGCGTCAGGGGCGTGACGTCGAGCAGCAGGATGTCCTTCACGTCTCCCTTCAGGACGCCCGCCTGGATCGCGGCACCGACGGCGACCACCTCGTCGGGATTGACTCCCTTGTGCGGATCCTTGCCACCGGTCAGGTCCTTGACGAGGTCCTGGATCATCGGCATCCGTGTGGATCCACCGACGAGGATCACGTGATCGATCGCGCCGGCGTCCTTGCCCCAGTCCCCGATCGCCTGCTCGAAGGGTCCCTTGCACCGGTCGACGAGGTCGGCCGTCATCCGCTCGAACTCCGTGCGTGTCAGCTTCTCTTCGAGATGGAGCGGCCCATCCGGACCCGCGCTGATGAAGGGCAGGTTGATGGTGGTCTCGTTCACCTGGGACAGCTCGATCTTCGCTTTCTCGGCCGCCTCCTTGAGGCGCTGCATCGCCATCCGGTCCTTGGACAGATCGATCGAGTAGTTCCCCTTGAACCGGTCGGCCAGCCAGTCGATGACCCGCTGGTCCCAGTCGTCACCGCCGAGCTGCGTGTCGCCGTGGGTGGCCTTGACCTCCACGACGCCTTCGCCGATCTCGAGGAGGGAGACGTCGAACGTTCCTCCTCCGAGGTCGAACACGAGGATGGTCTGCTCGGTCTGTTGCTTGTCCAGCCCGTAGGCGAGGGCCGCGGCCGTCGGCTCGTTGATGATCCGGAGCACCTCGAGACCGGCGATCTGCCCGGCCTCCTTCGTCGCCTGTCGCTGCGCGTCGTCGAAGTAGGCGGGGACCGTGATCACGGCCTGCGTGACGGTGTCGCCCAGGTAGGCCTCCGCGTCCCGCTTGAGCTTGTTGAGGATCTGGGCCGAGATCTCCTGAGGTGTCCACCCCTTCCCGTCCACGTCGACGGACCAGTCCTTGGCCCCCATGTGCCGCTTGACCGAGCGGATCGTCCGATCCGGGTTCGTGATGGCCTGTCGCTTCGCGACTTCGCCGACGAGGATCTCGCCGGTCTTGGAGAACCCGACCACCGACGGGGTCGTGCGTGACCCCTCCGCATTGGGAACCACGACCGGCTCCCCACCCTCGAGTACCGCGACGACCGAATTGGTCGTGCCCAGATCGACTCCCACCGCTCGTGCCATCGGGCGATCCTCCTTGTGAGTTGCTCCCGGAGTCCGCTGGACTCCTGCGTTCAGATGCCTCGAGGATAGAACCTAAGTGTGGTATTGGCAACTTTTCTTCCTTCAAATCCAGAAGGCTCGCGAGGCTGCCCGTGGAGGGTCCGACCGATCGACGGACCTCGGCGGACGTCCCTTCGCGCCACCTGCTTCCGGGCGTTCAAGCCCAACGCCTTTTCGTCCGATGGATGGACTAGACCCAACGGACCGGACCGCCCGACACCTCCATCGAAAGGATGAGAGTGGCTACTTCGAGCACGACGTTGCGCACCCGACGGGGCGTACATCCGACCGTGGCCCATACGGTCGATACGCTGCTGTTGCAGGAGCGCACGGATTGGGCGATCCACATCCATGACGGCCTCACCCAGTCCGTCACGAGCGCGATCCTGGAACTCCAGGGCCTGCAGCACAGGATCCGCACGGAACCGGAGCTCGCCTGCGCGACCCTGAAAGAGATCGAGGACGCGATCCGGAACGACCTGAAGCAGATCCGCCAGATCCTGTTCGAGCTCGACGGCGGGACACCCCACCGCGAGCCCCCGCTCGCGACGTTCGTGAGCGACCTCGTGGACCGCTGGCACCTGTCCGCGCGGGTCTCGATCGAGGGAGAGGTGGAGCGGATCCCGGACGTGACCCTGGAGACCGCGAACGCGATCGTCGCCGAGGCCCTGGCTAACGCGGCGAAGCACTCGGGGGTCCCGGAGGTATCGGTCCGCATCATCGCCGGACTCGTGGAGCTCCGGATCGAGGTGGAAGACCGCGGCAGCGGCGTCGTTCCCCCCACGGACGACGAGATGCACTTCGGCCTGCGCTTGCTGCGCGGCCGAGCGGAACGGATCGGCGGCACCATCGAGATCGATTCGAAGCCCGGAAGCGGCACCCGCGTGGTCGCCGTGCTCCCCGTCGGACGGCGAGGTGATGAAGGATGATGAAGATCCTGATCGTGGACGACCACGCGCTGGTGCGTCGTGGCCTGCATTACGTGGTGAAGGAGGGATTCCCGGACGCGGAGGTCACCGAGGCGGAGAGCGCCGCGGCGGCCCTCGAGCACATCCACAATGGCAAGGAGATCGATCTTGCACTGGTCGACGTACGGATGCCGGACCTGGACGGACTCGAGCTTCTCCGTGCGCTCAAGACCGATCGTCCCGACATGCCCGTGGTCATGCTCTCGACCTACGACAACGCGCCGTACGTGAAGCGCGCCCTCGCCGACGGAGCCTCCGGCTACCTCCTGAAGGACGCCACGCCGGAAGATCTCTCGCAGGCGATCAACGTCGCGCTCTCGGGCAGTGGGAACGTCCTGTCACCGCGGGTGATCCAGAATCTCTTCGAGGAGCACGAGTCGGCGGGGCGCGACCAGAACGGACGCCGCGGCGAATTCAACCTCACGCAGCGAGAGCACGACATCCTCGAGCTCCTCGCCGAAGGTCAGGCCAACCGCGAGATCGCGGGACGCCTCTACCTGTCGGAGAAGACCGTCAAGGCGCACCTCGCCGCGATCTTCCGCAAGCTCGGCGTCACCAACCGGACACAGGCCGCGATGATGGCCGTCCAGATGGGTGTCGGCCCGATCCCGGGGGCGCTCGTCCACGAGTAACCCGACCCGAGCCGCGGTCAGGCGCGGAAGTCTTCGAAGAACCGACTCGCCGTGGGCCCTCGCTGGCCCTGGTACTTGCTGCCCGCGCCCCCGTAGGGGGTCTCGGCTTCCGTGGTCAATCGGAAGAACGAGATCTGTCCGATCTTCATCCCCGGGTAGAGGGTGATGGGCAGGTTCGCGACGTTCGAGAGCTCGAGTGTCAAGTAACCGTCCCACCCCGGGTCCACGTACCCGGCCGTCGAGTGGATCAACAAGCCCAGTCGGCCGAGCGAGGACTTCCCCTCCAGTCGTGCCACGAGGTCGTTCGGGAGGGCCACGCGCTCGAGGGTCGATCCCAGGACGAACTCGCCCGGATGGAGGATGAACGGCTCGTCGGGCTTGGTCTCGATCAGTTCCGTCAGATCGGGCTGCTCCTGTTTCACGTCGATGTAGGGGTAGCGGTTGTTCGCGAACACCCGGAACTCGGCATCGACGTGGAGGTCCACCGAGGAGGGCTGCACGCTCACCGGATCGAACGGATCGATCACGATGCGGCCGGCGTCGATCTCTTCCTTGATCGTGCGGTCGGACAGGATCATCGGCGCGGATGCTACTAGGCACCGAGATCGGAGTTGGAGACCGCGATCCAGCGCTCGAGTGTCGCGCCGGCCTTCCCCTCGTCGATCGACGAGGAGGCGAGGGCGATCCCTTCGTCGAGATCGGAGGCGGCGCCGGCGACCTCGAGGGCGGCGCCCGCGTTCAGGAGGACGATGTCGCGGGCGGCTCCGTGGGCACCATCCAGCACCGCACGTGCGACGCGCGCCGACTCGGAGGGGTCGCCGCCGCGGAGATCCTCCCGAGACGCTCGCGCGATGTCGTGATCGGCGGGTTCCAGACGGCTCTCGGTGACGTTCCCACTCCGCACGTCGAGCACGAGCGACGGCCCCGTGGTCGTGAGCTCGTCGATGCCGTCCTCGCCCCGGAAGAGCTTCGCGCGGGTTCCGCGGCGGGCGAGCACCTCGGCCATCAGCGGGAGCATGCGCTCGTCCGAGACGCCGACGACCTGCGCCGCCGGGCGGGCCGGATTCGTGAGCGGTCCGAGGAAGTTGAAGGACGTGGGCACCCGGAGCTCTCGGCGCACCGGCGCCGCATGGCCCCATGCGGGGTGGAAGACCGGTGCGAACATGAACCCGATCCCCGCCTCGACCAGGCATCGCTCGACACCGGGAGCGTCGAGGTCGATCGCGACGCCGAGCTCCTCCAGGAGATCCGCCGACCCACACTGACCGGAGGCGGCGCGGTTGCCGTGCTTCGCGACCGGAACCCCCGCGCCCGCCACGACGATCGCGGACACGGTCGAGATGTTGAACGTGCCGCGCCGGTCACCGCCGGTGCCGCAGGTGTCGAGCACCGGCGCCGGAGGCGAGACCGGGTTCGCGAAGGCGAGCGCGGTGCGGGCGAGCCCGTCGAGTTCGTCGGCCGTCTCCCCCTTCGTCCGGAGCGCCATCAGGAAGCCGCCTACCTGCGCCGGGGTGACGTCGCCCGACATGATCGCGTGCATCACGTCGGCGGCGTCGTCGGCCGAGAGCGCTTGGTGCGACGCGAGCCGCAGGAGGGTGCGGGGCCAGAGATCGGGGTCGGCGTCGCCCATGAGGGAGCGCACGCTAGCACGCGAGACCCTCTTGGCTGATGCCCTGAGGGCTGGTCTACACTGTGGCTCCGCCGCCTCGGGTGGCCCGCTGCGGGTGTGGTTCAATGGCAGAACGCGAGCTTCCCAAGCTCGAAACGGGGGTTCGATTCCCCTCACCCGCTCTTCCGATCCGGTTCCGGGCGCCCGTTGACGCAGCGACCCGCTCAGCGTCGCACGCAGAGATCGACGACGGTCCTCTGCGGGAGGTGCAGCGTTTCGGGGAGTTCGCGCGACAGCTGCCTGATGCGATCGAGCAACCACGTTCGGGTGGGTCTCGGCAGTGAGACGACGTCGCTGAAGGTCGCGTAGAGATCGGCGAGTCGCGCCGCCGGCAAGACGTGGGTCGCGGAAAACTCCCGTCGCTCGAACGGATCGAACCCATCCACCGTCGACGGCGGGTCGGCCCACGATCGGTGGGCGGCCATGATCGCGGCCTTAGCATGAGTCCCGTCGACGGCTTCGTAGATCGCTCGCATGCCGGGGATCCGTAGCTGCCCTTCGTCGGCCGGCCAGGCCCAGAATAGGGAGAGCGCTCCTCCGGGGCGCAGGATTCGGCGGATCTCTGCCATCGCGGCCTCGCGGTCGAAGTGGTGGAACGCGTTGCCGACGACGACGGCATCGACGGCCCCGTCGTCCAACGGCATCGACTCCGCCGTCGCCACGATCGCCCGGACCGTGGGGAACCGGTCCCTGAGGACCGCTCTCATGTTCCCCGCGGGCTCGACGGCGATCACGTTGACGCCGATCTGCAGGAATCGACCCGAGAGGCGGCCCGTGCCCGCTGCGAGGTCGACCACCGTCGAACCAGGGCCGAGGCCGGCTCGCCCGGCGACCCAGGTGACCGCCTCCGGCGAGTACTCGGGCCGGAGCTC
>JAJNBA010000127.1 GCA_021155985.1 Actinomycetes bacterium | reverse complement strand
CCTCGCTCGCCCCCACCCGCGTCCACCAGAGGTAGACCGGCACATCCGGGCCCACGCCGAAGCGATGGCCGTCGATCGCATACGGCCACACGAACACGACGAGGAGCACGCACCAGAGGCCGCCGAGCCAGGCGAGGTCCCGGCGAGCGATCGCCATCCCGGCCGCTATCCGCTGGCGGTGAACGTGCCGCGCGCGTCCACCGTGACCGCACCTTCGACATCGGTGAGGACCGTGCAGCTGAACACGCCGCCCATGTTGTCGGCGAGCGCGGGCGTGATGGTGACGCTGCACTCTCCGGCCGTCGACGAGAAATCGATCGGCCCGTCCGGGCCCTGGACGGTGAACGAGAGCGCTTTGTCCGCGCTCGTCGGGGCGAGGCTGACGAACGACGTCCCGGAGAGGTGCAGCAGCTGGACAGCGCCGCCGCTCCACGTGATGTCCATCGGTGCGGGCGGTGGCGCCCAGACGGCCGGCGACTCGATCGAGGGGAGGCCGATGCTCATCGTGACGTCACCGGACAGGGTGACGCTCGCGGCGCCGACCACGAGCGGGCTCTCCGGACCGGGCGAACCCGACGGTGTCGGCGAGACCGTCGGCGTCGGGGACGCGCCGTCCGGCGGGGGCGGCGAAACGGCGTCGGAGGGCCCGTGACCGATCCCGGTCGTGGTGCACGCGGCCGCGAGGACGGTGAGGAGCGCGCCGAGCACCCGGGTCCGCAGCCACGTTCCCCGCATCCCGGCGAGCCTACCCCACGCTCCGCGGCCGACGAGGACGTACGCTGGCTCCGTGAGCGGGACACCGCGCGAACGTCCTCCGGGCGCCGTTCCCGCGACCGTCGCGGCCGGCCTCACGTTCGCCACCGCGGTCCTCTACGTCGCGATCATCGTGTCGCAGGGGGAGGAGGACGTCGGTGGCGTCATCGTGATCACGGCGTTCATCGCCGGTCTCGGGGTGGCTGCCCTCGCCGGCGCGATGCGCGCCGGTCCCGATCGCGTGATCCCCCTCGGCATCGCGAGCGGAGGTCTCATGGGCGCCGCCGTCGTGTCGCTCTTCTCGATCGGACTGCTGCTCCTCCTCGCCGGCATCTTCGCTCTCGTGGCATGGACGCGAGCGGGCGTCGGCGCCTCGTCGCGTGATCAGCTCCTCGGAGGGATCGGAGGCGCGATCGCCGCGTTCGCGTTCCTCCTGCTCGTGATCGTGGTGTGAGTCGTTCGGGAAGTCGTTCACAGCGCCGCTGTTAGCATCGCGCGCATGCTGCCCCGCGAGCTCGTCGAGGAGGTGCTGCATGCCGCGCGCCGGCGCGGCGGCTCATTCTCCGAGCTCTTCGTCGAGGAGCGGACGTCCACGTCGATCAGATTGGACGACGGCAAGGTCGAGGAGCTGACGAGCGGACTCGATCGCGGTGCCGGCGTCCGCGTGGCGCTCGGCACCTCGTACGGCTACGCGTTCTCCAATCGACTGGACCGTGACTCGCTCCTGCAGGCCGCGGACGCCGCCAGCGCCGCGCTGCAGGAAGGGGCGCCCGGATCGAACGTCGATCTGACCGAGCGTGTGGGTCCGGGGGTGAACCGGACGGACCGGCCGGCCGGCGGCCTCCCGGCAGGGGAGAAAGTGGCCTGGCTGCGGGAGCTTGACGACGCGGCCCGCGGTCTGAGTCCGGAGGTCGTCCAGGTGATCGGGATGTACGGCGATTCGCTGCAGGAGCGGCTGATCGCCACCTCCGACGGGCGCTGGGTCGAGGAGCGGCGCCCTCGGATCCGGCTGGTGACCCAGGTCGTCGCCGCCCGGGACGACACGATCCAGACCGGGTTCTTCGGTCCCGCGTCCTGCGGCGGGCTCGAGCTCTTCGAGCGCTACGGTGCAGCGGCCGTCGGCGAGAAGGCGGCCCAGCGGGCCGTCACGATGCTCGATTCGATCCCGGCGCCGGCCGGCGAGATGGCCGTGGTGCTCGCGCCCGGGATGGGCGGCGTGCTGTTCCACGAGGCCGTCGGGCATCCGCTCGAGGCCGACGCCGTCGACAAGGAGGCGAGCGTCTACCGGGGCCTCGTCGGGACGGCGTGCGCCAGCGAGGTCGTCAACGGGGTCGACGATGCGACGATCCCGAACGGGTGGGGGTCGTTCGACTTCGACGACGAAGGTGAGACGAGCCAGCGGACCGTCCTCTTCGAGAACGGCGTGCTGCAGGGGTTCCTCTACGACCGGCTCCGTGCCGACAAGGACGGCGTCTCGTCGACGGGGAACGGTCGCCGCGAGTCCTATGCGAGCCCGCCGATCCCGAGGATGACGAACACGAACATCCTCGAGGGACCCGAGCGCGCCGAGGCGATCATCGAGGGAACGGACAACGGCGTCTTCGTCACGTCCCTCGGCGGCGGGCAGGTCAACCCTGCGAGCGGCGACTTCGTGTTCGGATGCTCGGAGGCGTTCCTGATCGAGAACGGGAAGGTCACGACGCCGGTCCGCGGCGCCAACCTGATCGGGCGCGCGATCCAGGTGATGTCGGCGGTCGACGCCGTCGCCGATGACTTCGATACCTGGGAAGGCGTCTGCGGCAAGGACGGACAGCAGGCGCCGGTCGGAAGTGGTTCACCGACCCTGCGCATCTCGCGCATCACCGTCGGAGGCACCAGTGCCTGATCTGAGCGACCTCTGTCGCGTGGCCATGGGCGCCGCCGAGTCGGGTGAGGCGGTCGAGGCCTACGCGGAGGAGTCCCGGCGGACCGAGGCGAAGGCGCTCCGCGGCGAGGTCGAGGGTCTCCAGTTCTCCGAGTCCCGCGGCGTCGGGGTGCGGGTCATCCGCGAGTCCCGGCTCGGGTACGCGTGGGCGGCGGACCCGGACGCCGACGAGGTCCGCGACGTCGTTCGAAGGGCGCGGGAGAACGCCGCGCTCTCGGAGGAAGACGAGCACAACGTCTTGCCGGAGCCGGGTCGGTGGACGCCGATCCCTGAGCTGTACCGGGAGGCGTCCGTCACGGTCCCCACGGAGGGGAAGACCCGCCTCGCGTTGGACCTCGAGGCGCGAGCGATCTCGCGCGACCCGCGCGTGACGAAGGTCGACGAGGCCCAGGTCGGTGATGCCGTCTCCCGGGTCGCGATCGCCTCCACGACCGGCGTCGAGGCGGAGTACGCCCGGACCGATGCCTGGTGCTTGGCCGTGACCCTCGCGGTGGAGGGCGACGAGACGCAGACGGGCTTCTCCTACCGGATCGCCCGCGGGCTGGACGAGCTCGAGTGGGAGGCTGTCGCCGACGAGGCCGTGGAGCGAGGGGCGCGGATGATCGGCGCCGCGAAGCCAACGACGGCCCGCGTCCCGGTGGTCCTCGACCAGTTCGCGGCGATGTCGTTCCTCGGTGTGCTCGCGGGAGCCCTCTCCGCCGACGCCGTGCAGAA
>JAJNBA010000126.1 GCA_021155985.1 Actinomycetes bacterium | reverse complement strand
AGGTCAGACCTCGCGAGCCGAGCCGTACCTGGATCCCAGATCGTCCGGATCCGACACATCTCGTTACGCCCTTCGGCTGAGCGCTCCGAGGGTGGCCCCGTACACGGCGTGCGCCGCGATCATCACGAGAGTGCCACGCCTGCCAGGATGCTGCTCGGCAGGAAGGATGTTCATCGCCGGGATCCACCCTCGGTAACTCGCCGCCCAGATCCCGAGCCCGAAGGCGATACCTACGGGGACGGTTGCGGGTATCGACGCAACCCATCGCAGCAGGGCATAGAAGGCGCCCCCGGCGGCGCCGAATGCGAAGTGGTTCGCGGTCGCGAAGACGCGGACGTCCTCCGTCGACTTCCCATCGAGGAGGCCTGCGCGCGACAGGCCCTCCTCGGTAAGGGTCTCTGGCGGTTGCTCCCTCATCCACCCCAAGCGCTGACCGACAACCATGACGGCGGACATCGGGACGGTAGCGATCAGGCCCCAGACGGCCCCGCGGGCCGCCGGCTTCACGAAGGTGTTCACGGCCGCCAGCTACCCGTGGCACTCCGGGTGCAAACGGGAAGGCGGTTACGGTTGCTGAGCTGATCAGACAGCTTTACCCCTTGTCATGCCGCCAGTAGACGCGTGCTCCCAGGAGAGAGAGGCGGGCGGATTGCCGGGCGACCTGGTCAACACCAGGTCAAGGAGCCGACCGAACCGATCGGTACCAGACGGAACTCCTGAGACACCTCAAAGACTGCTGTGACCAGCGAAAGTGCTGGTCAGAGCGTTGCGCGGGCCTTCCTTGACATGAGGAACGCATGTGGGAGGAGCTCCACGCCCTCGTAGGCTCGTTGCCACTGGACAAGGTCGACTAGCCTGGCTACTTCCAGGAGGGCTGGTCGGCCAAGGATCTGATCGCGCACATCGGGAGCTGGCTGGCGGAGGCCGGCATGGTCCTCGAGCGGATCCGGTTCGGGACGTATCAGCAGGAGGAGATCGACATCGACGCGATGAACCAGGCGTTCTATGACGCGATGCACGATGTCCCGTTCGCTGTCGTGCGGGCACAAGGGGTCGCAGCTCGGAACAGGATGCTTCCGAGCCTGGCGATCGCTCCCGGAAAACTCGCCGGAGGCGGACAGATGGATCCGCAAGGCCGGACCGGATCACTACGCGGAGCACCTGCCGCGGCTCCGGGAGTGGGTGAGCGAGCTCGCGCGGTGAGCGCGTCATTCGCCATCCCATCGCTCGCTGCCGTGAAGCGTGCGGAGGTACGTCGAGCTTGAGCACGGGAACCTAGAATCGCAACGATGCTCGGCCTTGTGCTCACCACCACCGAAGTCCTTCTTCTCGGGCTGGCCGTGTGGCTCACGGTCGGCATCACCCTTGCGGTCCTGATGGGCAGGCGTGGTCACAGCCCATTCGAGTGGTTCCTCATCGGGGCGGTCCTTGGGCCGATCGCCTTGCCACTCGCATGGGGCCGGATCAGTTCCGAACCGGCTGCCCCGAACCGTGAGATCGTCGATGCTGTTCCCGGGCTCGGCACTGGACCCGTCGACGTGCTCGTCGGGATCGACGGGTCTCCAGAATCGGAGACAGCGCTCCGCACGGCGGTCGAGATCCTCGGGGCGCGGATCGGCCGGCTCACGTTGGCGGGCGTTACCGAGTTCGACTATGGCAACCCGCAAGTGGAGGCCGACACGAAGCGCGCCCTCGAGACCCTGCGAGGGATGGCCGCTTCAGCGAGCGTGGCAGACATCGGGATCACGATCCTCTCGGGCAAACCAGCGGAAGCGCTTCCGGAGTATGCGCTGCGAGACGGCTATCAACTCGTCGTGGTGGGCCGTCGCGGTCGCGGAGCGAGCAAGGCGATCCTTGGGAGCACGGCAGCGCAGCTCGCGAGTGCACCTGTCCCGGTCCTCGTGTCGTGAGCTTTTGGTGGGCCGACCTACTGTCGCTGCATTGCCCGGAACTGGGCATCCTCGATTCACGCCCATGGGCTGGCTCGCCTACTCGTCCCACCAGTCCATCGGGTAGCCAGCTTGGTTCCACGCAACGATGCCGCCCAGGAGCGTCATCACGCGGTCGCGGTCACTGAGCGCTTCCCACCTTGGGAATAAGCGAGGTCAGGCCTTCCCGTCCGTTCTTCGGCCGCGTGCATCCGAAGCCGAGCCCGGCGGCGTCGGCGGCCGGGCTTAGGAGACCTCGAAACAGAGCGCCTACCGAGGCCTGAGCCGTACCACCGTGCGTCTACCTGCGATGGCGCCACGGATCTGCTGGTGGGTCGGCATCCGGTCGCCGATCACCTTGAGGCCGATCTTCGTAGCCTTCGCATTGGCGACACCGATCTGCTCGATCAGCGCCTCGTAGATCCGCGCGACCTCGTCGGGATCCTCGATCAGCTCCGCGCGCATCGGGATGCGTCGCGCCTCGTGGACGAGTTCTACATCCGCTCCGCCCCGCAGGTTCCGCTTCCATCCGCTCGCCGTGAGTATCAGCGGGTCGCCGTCCAGCTCGTGGTACTCGACCGGTACCTAGCGCTTGCCGCTGCGCCGCCCCTCGAAGGAGAGGATGGCCAGCTCGTGGATCCCCTTGCCAGCGGAGGACCGCAGGAGGGGTCGCATGAAGACATTGGCGATCGTCGTCATCGTTCGGAAACGCGCCGTCGGCTCGAAGCACCGGACGATGGGCTCTGGCTGGGTCTTCGTCTGCATCGGACGTCACCTCCTCGGGTTTCGGCGGATGGGCGGTCCGTCCGCCACCTCACCGTCCCACGATGCCAGTGAATCGCCCCGCGGAAACGATTCCATGGGCCGGGGGACCCGTGACCGACGGGCCCATTCTCACGGGGATGTCCCGCGGGCGGATATGGGCCCCCCGACGGTGCAACCTGGTCCCGACCAGCCTCTTGGTTGACGCCGCATCCTCCTGGCGCTCCCATGAGCGCTTCCTGGCCCGGGAAGATGCTCCAGGTTCCTGCTTGGTCAGAGAGCTCCCCAAAGGCGTGGTAAACCACTGGTCAACACGTCACCGCGATGCGCCGAGGGTGTCGACGGGGCTCGACCCCAGGAACGCGGAGCGCGGCGCACCGTCGGGCAGGACGGAGGGACCAAGGTCGCTCGGATCGAACTCGGCCCCCGCGTGCGACTTGCCTGGCCTGCCAGTCAGCGCGCCCCGGTCAGAGCTCGCTCTCTCGTACGGTGCTCTTCGGCGAGGCCCTGCTCCTGCGGGACACCATCGAGCGATCGGCGCATCACCGTCACGGCCATCAGGACGAACCACAGCATGAGGGTATAAGCGTTGATTCGCTCGAACGCTCCAGCCCACGGTGTGTCGTTCTTCTCGAGGCCCTGAATAGCGATTCCGGACGCCGTGGCGAAGGCGACCAGCACCACGTCGGTCGCGATCGCGTAGAGCCGGAACCATCCC
>JAJNBA010000125.1 GCA_021155985.1 Actinomycetes bacterium | reverse complement strand
CCATAAGGAGACCCTCATGTCCGCCAACAAGATGCACGACGATGAAGTGTACACGGACGTATCTGTCGTGCGCCGGTTGCTTGCAGCGCTGCGCCGTTACCGACTTCTCCGTCGTAGGCGAGAGTGACCCCGCCTGCGACCTTATCGTGGCGTGGAACCTGCTGCCGGCCAGCGTCAGGGACGCCTTCCAAGCGATCGTACGGGTCGACGACGCGACCTGGGCTTGGGGCCGTGGCAGGGCCGTGACGAAGGCACTCATGGCGCTCCCTAACTACCAGCACACGAACCCACTACCAGCACACGAACCCCGCGTTCGCGGACAACGCGCGACACGTGATCCGCGAAGTCCTCGCCAATCACGAACGCGGCGCATGATCAATATCGACGTAGCACTCGTGCGACGGCTGGTCGCTACGCAGTTCCCACAGTGGGCGAACCTTCCCGTCAAGCCGGTCGAATTGGATGGATGGGACAACACTACATTCCGGCTCGGTGAAGATATGAGCGTGCGGCTGCCTAGTGCTGAGCAGTACGCGCTGCAGGTGGAGAAAGAACAAAGGTGGCTGCCCAGGCTCGCGCCGCTCCTCCCGCTTCCGATCCCGGTCCCGCTCGGCAAGGGGACGCCCGCCGAGGGCTACCCCTTCCCCTGGTCCGTCTACCGCTGGATCGAAGGCGAGACCGCAATCGTCGAGCGCATCGACGATCTGGTCGAGTTCGCGACAACGCTCGCCGGATTCCTGACCGCCCTGTATCGGATAGATTCCGCGGACGGCCCGCCCCCAGGGCGACACAACTTCTTCCGCGGCGGACCGCTGACGGTCTATGATGGCGAAACCCGGCAAGCACTCGCCGCCCTCGAAGGCGAGATCGATACCGACGCCGCGGGTGCGGTATGGGAGGCAGCCCTCGCGGCGATATGGCAAGGCTCACCAGTCTGGTTCCACGGAGACATCGCTTGGGGGAACCTCCTGGTCGAAGAGGGCCGGTTGAGCGCCGTCATCGACTTCGGGACTTCGGGCGTAGGAGATCCCTCATGCGATCTGGCGATCGCGTGGACCCTCTTTGGAGGGGAGAGCAGGGACGCGTTCCGCGAGGCTCTTCGACTAGATGACGCAACCTGGGCCAGAGGTCGTGGTTGGACGCTGTGGAAGGCCCTGATCACACTTGCCGAACACGTCGAGACCAGCCCCCCAGAAGCAGGAGAACCCCGACGCGTAATCGACGAAGTCCTCGCCGATCACAAGCACGCCCCATGACACGATTCACGAACCTGGATGTTCGGCGATCCTCAGCCGATCACGGCTCTTGGGGAGATGCTTTGTCGTTCTCGAGAGGCGCCCTTTCCCTACCCGGACCCCTTTTGACTAAAGGCTCTCTGCGTTGCAGGACCGGCGGACTTCGTCGAGGAGCGCCTCGTAGCGGGAGATGCTCTCGGCGAGGGTACGGGCATCGTGGCCGGGACACCCGAGCAGCCGCGAAGCCTCCTCGGAAAACCCTTCTGGTCTCGCTGGGAAAGACTCCACAGCGGCTACTGAGCCCTTCTCGTTGAGGAACCAGCGCCCGTTGACGGCGTAGAGAACTTGCACCATGCACGCCACGCCCCGGAACAGGCATCCGGAGACGTAGGAGGCTTCGCCCCTGGCCGCCGGCTTGCGGGCCGTCTCCAACGAGAAGCCCGCCTCCCACAGGTACCGCCGGACGATCTCGTGCTTCAGCTTCGGCGGATAGGTCGCGACGGCCGCCTTCATCTCCCGCAAGAGGCCCTCGGGGTCGCAGAGGATACGGCAGTGGTGGACCTCCCCAGGGTAGATGTGCTCGTGGAAGCCGTGAGGATGGCCAGGCTGGTAGTGGCAGGCGGTCTCTCCGCTGGCGCACCTTTCAATGGTAGCCCGGACCTTGCCAACATCGCGGTAGAGCCAGTCCACCGGTCTGCCGGACACCCGCAACCAGCCGCCGCCGTTGATCCAAGGCCCCCAAGCACCTATGTCAGTGGCGAGGTCGGGCAGACGACGGTCGTCGAGGTCTCGCGCGAGCCGGCGCAGGTCTTCGACGACCGGTGGAATGTCCGGAAGGTAGTAGAGGCCGAGGTCCACGTCGGAGTTCGGACGGGCCTCGCCGCGGGCCCGCGAGCCACCAAGCACCACGGCGGCCACCCCAGGCACCTCTCCGAGTCTCTCGGCGATATCCTCCGCAAGACGCATGGTCAGGTTCAATCCGCCCTCCCCATTGGCCCGGTACCACTGAGGATACATGCGTACCTTATGGTGCTCAAGCCAGGATCCTTCCAGACAACGTTGCTTGCGGAGCCGGAGACTTCCTGCCGCACTCACGCCACGTATTCGCTTCCCAGACCTTACGATAACGATATAATCCACCATCCATCTGTCGGCCGCTCGGGGGTTTGTGCGGAGGGGTATGCGAAAGATCACACTCGCCGACCGGTTGCGGTACCGGTTCGACAACACGATCTCCAAGGGCACCATCGCAATGATCGGCTGGCTCTTCCTGGTGCTCGCGGCGCTGGTCCTTACGAGTACCCTGTTCCTCTACCTGACTGGTCTGGCGCCGGCTAGCGCGGGCCAAAGGCCAGGCTTCTTGGAGACGCTCTGGCTCGACCTTATGCGGACCATAGACCCAGGCAACGTGGGCGGAGACCGGGGAAGCTGGCCTTACCTGATCTCGATGCTTGTCGTCACGGCCGGCGGCATCCTGGTCTTCAGCACCCTTATCGGCGTCATATTCGCCGGCATAGACGAGAAACTTGCGGATCTGCGCAAAGGCCGCTCATTCGTCGTGGAGCGGGGCCACACTGTTATCTACGGCTGGTCGCCCGAGGTTTTCCCCATCGTGGCCGAACTAGTCAAGGCCAACGAAAGCCGCGGGAGCACGTGCATCGCCATCCTCGCCGAGACCGATAAGGTCGAGATGGAAGATGAGATCCGTGCCAGGGTGGGCAAGACCGGGCGAACACGCGTGGTTTGCAGGACAGGAGATCCCATCAACATAGACGACGTCGCGATCGTCAACCCCAACGAGGCGCGCTCGATCATCGTGCTTCCTCCCGAGGAGCCTGAAGCCGACTCGAAGGTGATCAAAACCATCCTCGCCCTCACCAACAACCCGAACCGGCGCGAGGAGTCGTACCACATCGTATCGAGGATCAGTGATCCGGAGAACCTCGGGGTGGCGCAAATGGTCGGACGCGCCGAGTTGAGGCTGGTCGCTGTGGATGATCTCATCGCACGCATTACGGCCCAGACCTGCCGCCAGTCAGGCCTCTCCCTCGTCTACACGGACCTCCTGGACTTCGGGAGGGATGAGGTCTACTTTATCCGCGAGCCCCGTCTCGCAGGCATGTCCTTCAGTGAAGCCCTCACGGCCTACGAGCGTTGCTCGGTGATCGGACTCCGCCAAGGGGATGGCCGGATCAGGTTGAACCCAAAGCCAGACACCGGGATCTCCGCGGACGACGAAATCGTACTCATCGCGGAAGACGACAGCGCGATACATCTCTCCGAACACCAGGCCACCGAGATCGAAATCTGGGCCATACGAAAACCTCCACCCCGTGAGCCGAAGCCCGAGCGTACCCTGATTCTCGGCTGGAACGACCGCGCACCCACAATAGTCGCCGAGCTCGACAACTACGTCCGTTCCGGCTCGGAAGTGACCGTGGTGACCCTCGACGCAGCCGTCCCCTCTTCCCGCTTCGACGCGCTCAGAAACCAGAAGGTCACGTCCAGAGTGG
>JAJNBA010000005.1 GCA_021155985.1 Actinomycetes bacterium | reverse complement strand
GCATGGATGAGACGAGCAGGAAGACGGCGTTCCACGAGATCATGGCGAAGACGGCGGCCGGGTTCATGGAAGAGGCCGGTTGGTTCTGGGTGACGGGCTTCGGCGATCCGGAGGCCGAGTACGAAGCCGTTCGGAACGGGGTGGGCGTTTGGGACGTCTCCCCGCTGAACAAGTGGGACTTCCGCGGCCCCGACGCCGTCGAGGCTGCGCAGCGGGTCCACTCGAACGACATCGTGGGGATGCAGACCGGACAGGTGCGCTACGGGGCGTTCCTCGACGAGGACGGCCTTCTCGTCGACGACGGCACGGTGTTCAAGCACGCGGACGACCACCTCTGGGTCTGCACGAACGGGTTGGACCACGAGGCATACTTCGCCGATGCCACGAAGGGGCTCGACGTCACCGTCGACTACATCGCGCCCGACCTGCCACACCTCCAGGTCCAGGGTCCCCGCTCGCGGGACGCCCTGCAACCGATCACGGACGCGGACCTGGGGAGCATCGGGTACTTCCGGTTCCTGCCGCAGCCCGTGTCGGTCGGCGGCGTCCCGGTCTGGCTCTCGCGCACCGGCTTCTCGGGTGAGCTCGGCTACGAGCTGTTCACGAAGCCCGAGCACGCCGAGGACCTGTGGAAGGCCATCGAGGGCATCGGCGCCGTTCCCTACGGGGTGGACGTCGTCGAACCGATACGGATCGAGGCCGGGATGATCGTGACGGACTACGACTACGAGGCCCATCAGCGCACGCCGTACGACCTCGGGTTGGACCGGCTCGTCGCACTGGACGGCGAGGGTTCCTTCATGGGGAAGGAGGCGTTGCGGGAAGTCGCTGGGGCGCCACCGAACCGGTTCAAGACCCTCCGGCTCGAGGGACAGGAGCTCCCCGAGTACGGCGCGACCGTCACGAAGGACGGTGCGGCGGTCGGCGTGCTGACCTCGCCGGCCAACAGTCCGACATTCGGTCCGATCGGCCTCGCGATCCTCCGGTCCGACGTCGCCGCCGATGGGACGAGGGTCGACGTCGCCCTCGGTGACGGCACGATCGGCGCGACGGTCGACGTGCTCGCCGTCGTCGATCCCGAGAAGCGTCGGCCCAAGGGCTGATCCTCGGCCGCTCCCGTAGGCTCGCCGGCATGGATGCCGTCGTCGGCGTGGTGCCGAACTTCAGCGAGGGACGGCGACGCGAGGTGATCGATGCGATCGTCGACGCGCTCGAGGTGGACGGCGCACGGGTCGTGTTCGCCGAAGCCGATCCGGATCACCATCGCCTCGACACGACCGTCCTGGGGTCGGGCGACGCGGTTCGACGGGCCTCGATCGCGGGAGCCGCCGTCGCGATCGACCGGATCGACATGTTCGAACACCGTGGTGGCCATCCTCGGATGGGTGCGGTCGACGTCGTGCCCTTCATGCCGGTCCGAGGCACGGAGATGCATGCGTGCGTGGAGCTCGCCCGGTCGGTGGGACGGGAGATGGCCGAGGCTTTCACCCTCCCCGTCTACCTGTACGGCGAGGCCGCGCTCGTGCCCGAGCGCCGCTCGCTCGCCGATGTGCGGAAGGGTGAGTTCGAGGGGCTCCGCGCGGCGGTCGCGGCGGGGGATCGGCTGCCCGACTTCGGACCCCACGAGATCGGGCGCGCGGGTGCGACCGCCGTAGGGGCTCGGAAGCCGCTGGTCGCCTTCAACACGTACCTGCGCGGGACCGGTGAGGCGGCGGCCAAGGAGATCGCGCACGAGATCCGCGAGTCCGGTGGAGGCCTTCCCGCCCTTCGCGCGATCGGCTTCGCGGTGCCGGAACGAGGGTGCATCACGGTGTCGATGAACCTCGTGGACTTCGAGGTGACGGGCGTCGGAGCCGCCTTCGATGCCGTCGTGCGCGCGGCGGCCGCACGCGGGCTCGAGGTGATCGACTCCGAGATCGTCGGCCTCGCGCCGGAGGCGGCCCTTCCGGGCGGAACGGCGGAGCACGTGCGACTCGCCGGCTTCTCGCCGGAGACGCAGATCCTGGAACGGCTGGTCGAGACCGGCTGAGCCCGATCTCGTGGAAAGGGAGAGAGAGGAGACCTCGATGGGCACGCGCGACGACGCGATCGGTTCGTGGCTGGACGAGCTCGGCTCGGCATCGCCGACCCCGGGGGGTGGTGCTGCCGCCGGGGTCGCCGCGGCGATGGGGGCGGCCCTGATCGCGATGGTGGGCCACCTCACCGTCGGGAAGGAAGGCTTCGAGGATCTGGACGCCCGCATGCGCTCCTTGGTGGACTCGGCGGAGGGGGAGCGCGAGACCTTCCTGGCCCTCGCCGACGAGGACGCCGCCGCGTTCCAGTCGGTGATGGACGCGTTCCGGCTCCCCAAGGGGACGGACGAGGAGAAGTCCTCGCGGACGATGCGGATCCAGGAGGCGTACGCGGGCGCCGCGGCCGTCCCGCTCCAGCTCGCGACGCGAGCAGTCGGGTTGATGGAACTGGCGGAGGATGCGACCGCGCTGGGGAACCCCCACGCGGCCTCCGACGGCTACTCGGCGGGACAGCTCCTGTTCGCGGCCGCCCTCGCCGCCATGGCGAACGTTCGGATCAACGCCGCCGGTTTCAAGGACGAAGCGACGGGTCAAGGGCTCGTCGACGAGTGTGACGCGTTGCGAGCGCGGGCAGACGCCCTCCTCCAGCAGCTGGAGGAAGCCTTCCTCCTGCGTCTTTCCTCCTGAAGGTTCCGACCCGAGCGCCCACCTGCTGCTTGGCCTAGGCTTCGAGGACGGTGAGGATCGAATCGGTCGTCTTCGATTGCCACGATGCCGCGCCGCTCGCCCGCTTCTGGGCGGATGCGCTGGGGTGGTCCGTCGCCCCGTACGACGAGGAGGAGCTCGAACGCCTCGCGTCGAAGGGGATCTACGACCCGGAGGACGATCCATCGGTGATGGTCCAACCACCCGTCGGCGCCGAACTGCCCGTCCTGTTCTTCACCGAGGTGCCGGAGGAGAAGGCCGCGAAGAATCGCGTCCACCTGGACCTGGGCGCGGACGGGCCCCTCGAGGACGAGGTGCAGCGCTTGGAGGAGCTCGGGGCCCACGTCCGGAACTGGGCCGAGGAGGACGGCAGCACGTGGTGCGTCATGCTCGATCCCGAGGGCAACGAATTCTGCGTGGTGACCGCGTCCGACGAGGATGAGGACGAGGTCGACGGGGACCGCTGAGGCGGCACCGCTAGAGGATCGTGATCGCGTTATCGACGTACTCGGCACCCGAGAGCCCGACGACGACCAGCATCCCCGCCGTCGCGCCGACGCGGAGCATCTGCGCCGTGCCGTGACGTCCGCGTCGCTCGACGGCGGGAACGGCGAGCATCGCCACCCACGCGGCGACGAGCGGGATGCCGAGTTTCGTCTCGAACCCGAATGCCAGGCCGATCACGCCCGGGATCAGCGGCAGGGCGCAGATCGCCGAGACCGCCCACATCCGAGGCGAGAGCGCGGTGGCCGCCGGCACCCGCGCCTCCAGAGCCGCGTACGCCGCCGAGGCAACCACTCCGAACGCGAGGAACAGCGCGGGGAACATCGCTATTCAGGAGGCGATCCCCAGGATCACGAAGTCGGCGTTGCCCGCATCGATCACCGAGGCGCCCATCGTCGCCAGCAGGAACCCGCCGAAGACCAACCCGCGCGGGACGGTCCGGCGGGGGGAGCCACGGCCTCGCCACGACGAAGGCGCCGGCTCCGATCGCCACGATGGCCGCCGCCCGCACGCGCGGAGCCATCGCGTCACCGAGGGTTCGAGGCAGGGCGGCGACGGTCGCGGTGGCGCTCACGATCCGATCGTTCCATACCGCTCGGAGCGGAGCCAGGTGGGGAACACCCGGTCCGGAGTGGGCGCAGGCACCTCGCCGCGGCCGGTGCCTCCGACGCCCGGTCGGCTGCGAGGGCTAGAAGAGGCCGACGGTGCGGCCCTCGGCGTCCATGTCGACGTGCATGAACGCGGGTGTCTTGCCGAGGCCGGGCATCCGTTGCATGTCGCCGCACAGCACGACCACGAACCCGGCGCCGGCGCTGGGCACGACACCCCGGACGGGGAGCCGGTAGCCGGTCGGCCTGTTCAGCAGGAGCGGGTCGTGGCTCAGCGAGAGGTGGGTCTTGGCCATACACACGGGCATCGCACCGAACCCGAGCTGCTCCATGCGGGCGAGGTCCTTCTCGGCCTGAGCCTGGTAGTCGACGCCGTCCGCTCCGTAGATCCGCGTGGCGATCGCCTCGATCTGCTCCTTGAGCGGCGCGCCGTCGGGCGTGAGCTGGTGGAACGAGCTCGGCTGCTCGCACGCGGCGACGACGGCCTCGGCGAGCTCGGTGGCGCCGGCGCCGCCCTCCGCGAACGCCCGGTTCACCACCACGGTCTCGGCACCGGCGCCGCCCGCGAGCTCCCTGATCGTCTCGATCTCCTTTCCGGTGTCGGTCGGGAAGGCGTTGATCGAGACCACGCACGGGAGGCCGTACTCGCGCACGATGCCGATGTGCGCCGCGAGGTTATCGATCCCGAGCCGTAAGGCCTCGACGTCCTCGGTCGCGAGCTGGTCGAACGGCATGCCGCCGTGGGACTTCGTGGCGCGTACGGTCGTGACGAGCACGCCGGCGGAGGGAGTGAAGCCGCCCATGCGGCACACGATGTCGCAGAACTTCTGGAACCCCAGATCGGAGGCGAACCCGGCTTCGGTGACGACGTAGTCGGCGAGCTTCAGCGCGATCCGATCCTCGATGATCGAGTTGTTCGCGTGCGCGATGTTCCCGAACGGCCCCGCGTGGATCAGCGTGGGCTGCCCCTCGAGCGTCTGGACGAGGTTCGGCTTGATGGCCTCCTTCATGATCACCGCCATCGCGCCGGCGACCCGCAGCGCTTCGGCCGTGACCGGTGTCCCGTCGTACGTGGAGGCCACCACGATCCGGCCGAGCCGCGCCCGGAGATCGGGAAGGTCGTTCGAGAGCGCGAGCACCGCCATGATCTCGGAGGCGGCCACGATCACGAACTGGTTCTCCCGCGGGACGCCGTGCAGCTTGCCCCCGAGCCCCACCACCGAGTACCGGAGCTCGCGATCGTTGACGTCGAGGGTCCGGGGCCAGGTCACCGAGACCGGGTCGATCCCGAGCGCGTTCCCGTGGTAGATCGATGCATCCAGAGCCGCCGCGAGGAGGTTGTGCGCCGCCTGGACGGCGTGGAAGTCGCCGTTGAAGTGCAGGTTGATCTCCTCCATCGGGACGACCTGGGCGTAGCCGCCTCCATTACCGCCCCCTTTGATCCCGAAGACGGGTCCCATCGACGGTTCGCGGAGGCACAGCATCACGTCCTTGCCGATCTTCCCCATGCCCTGGGCGAGCGAGATCGACGTCGTCGTCTTGCCCTCGCCCGCTTTCGTGGGGGTGATGGCGGTGGTGATGACGAGCTTGCCGTCGGGCCGGTCGGCCAGGCGATCGAGGATCGAGAGCGAGACCTTCGCCTTCGATCGGCCGTACTGCTCGAGTTCGTCCCCGAGGATCCCGGCGTCCGCCGCGACGTCGGTGATGGGCCGAAGGACGGCCTCCTGCGCGATCTCCAGCCCGCTCTTCACGGCCTCGCCTCCCCTCGGTCCCGCCGGCTGTTCCGGGGCTGCGTGAGGATACCCCTCACCTACGGACCGCGGACCGAGGTCCGGCGCGTGGCGCGGGTCAGGGCACTCGACGTAGGATGCGCCCAGCCGGCCCGCGGGAGGGTCGCCGAAGGGAGGCGTCAGTTGGCCACCGACATCGAGCAGTTCGTGGAGCGGTCCGGGCGCGACGATGCGATCAAGGAGGTTCGCCGGCAGATCGAGGCCGAAGGCGTGACGTACATGTACTACCAGTTCGTCTCCGTCACCGGGCGAATCATGGGCAAGGGTATCCCGGCCAAACACTGGGAGACGATCGCGCACAAGGGCTTCCAGCTCGTGTACGGGTCGACCGCCAACCTGTTCGTCGACCGGCTCGGCAACTACATCGGCTACGGTCCGGAGGCCCGGGAGCTCGTCGGCATCCCCGACGTCGAGACGTTCTGCGTTCTGCCGTGGGACCGGAAGACCGCGAGGGTCTTCTGCACGCTCTTCCGGGGCCGCGAGGAAGAGGTCGACGGCGGCGCGTTCCTGACGTCGGACTGCCGGGGCAACCTCAAGCGGCTCCACGACGAGTTCACCGCGGAGACGGGCCTGCACCTCCGGGCCGGCACCGAGCCGGAGATGATGTGGCTGAAGACGAACCCCGACGGCACGCCGTCGGTGGACGGCAAGACCAAGCCGTACTGCTACCACATCGACCAGTTCTCCGAGCTCCAGCCGATCATCCACAAGGTGATGGAGTACGGCGACGCCATGGGGCTCGACATGATCCAGGGGGATCACGAGGACGCGCCCGGACAGCTCGAGTTGAACTTCATGTTCGACAAAGCCGAGGCCACCGCCGACCGACTCACGACCTACCGCCAGATCTGCCGGCAGGTCGGCAGGGAGATGAACGCGTTCGCGTGCTTCATGCCGAAGCCGTTCATGGGCGTCTCCGCGAACGGCTGCCACCACAACATCTCGCTGTGGCAGGGCGACGAGAACATGTTCATGCCCGACGGGGACGATCCGCGGGTGCCGGGCAAGATCGGCCTGCACGCGATCGGCGGCGTGCTGGAGCACCTCCGGGCGCTCACCTGCATCACCTCCCCGACCGTGAATTCCTACCGGCGATTCGCCGACGCGGGGTTCTGGGCGCCGATCTTCGCCGACTGGGGGTTCCAGAACCGGACGACCGCGCTGCGGATCTCGGCGCCCGGACGGTACGAGTACCGGTCCGTGGACTCGGCAGTGAACCCGTACCTGTCGTTCGCCGCGCTCCTGATGGCGATGAAGGACGGACTGGCCCGCAACCTGGATCCGGGGCCCCCAGCGGACGACGTGGTGAAGACGGCGCTCCCAGGAGACATGTACCGGGTGTTCATGCACTACAAGACGGATGAGTGGAAGCGGTTCATCGGGACGGTCAGTGATTGGGACGTCGCCGAGTACCTGGACGTGCTTCCCTAGGAGCGAGAGGACCCGAGGACCGAAGACGAGGCGACCAAAGAACCGAGAAAGGAGCTCTTCCCTCCATGTGCGGCATCGCAGGCATCATCCATCGCGACGGCTCATCTGACGTCGGGAGCGAGATGACACGCATGCTCCAGGCGATGAAGCACCGCGGCCCCGACTCGTCCGGATACGCGCTCTTCGGGGAGCCATCCGAGCTCGTCGTGATCCGCTTCAAGCTCGCCGATGCGAACGACCCACGCGACTTCGACTTCAAGGAGCGACTCGAGCGCCATCGCCAGGAGGTGGAATCCCGCCTCCACAAGATCGGCGCCTCGGTGGATCGCGTCGAGCGGGAGACGGAATACGCCTACCGGGCGACGGTGCGCTATGACGGCGACATGAAGGCGCTGGCCGACTACCTCGAGGACGTGCCGGGGTGCGAGGTGCTCTCGCTCGGGCATTCCCTGGAGATCGTGAAGGATCTGGGCGACGCCCAGGAGGTCTCGGATCTCTACCGGCTCGGCGGGTTCAGCGGCACCCACGCGATCGGGCATGTGCGGATGGCCACGGAATCCGACGTCGACATCTCCGGCGCCCACCCGTACTGGGCGTATCCGTTCTCCGACGTGGCGGTCGTCCACAACGGGCAGCTGACGAACTACTTCCAGTGGAAGCGCCGTCTGGAGTCCAGCGGTCACCGGTTCCAGTCGGAGTGCGACTCCGAGATCATCGCCGTCTACCTCGCCGAGAAGATGGCCGACGGCGACTCCCTCGAGGATGCGATGCACAGGAGTCTCGATGAGCTCGACGGCGTGTTCACCTACATGGCGGTCACGCAGGACGCGCTCGGTGTGGCGAAGGACGAGATGGCCGCCAAACCCCTCGTCCTGTACGAGTCCGACGGCATCGTGGCGATGGCGTCGGAGGAGATCGCGATCCGCGCGGTCTTGAACCGCGAGATCGAGACGACGGATCCCTACGAAGGGCAGGTGCTCGTGTGGACACGATGAGCGGGGCCCGGCGCACCACGTACGACGCGCGCGGCCTCGCCGAGCCGCACGCGGAGGTCCCCAAGGTCTCCGACATCGACGGGGCCGCGGCGAGCTTCGACGCGACGGAGCTGACGACCCGCCAGATCAACCTGGAGCTCCGGTGGCTGCTCTACGAGCTGAGGATCCTCGACGTCACCGTGCGGAACCCGGGCGCGAAGCACTCGATCGGCGTCGGGATCCTGCAGCGTTGCCGGATCCGGTACGAAGGCTCCCTGGGCTACTTCGGGCTCGGGCTGATCGACGGCCCGGAGATCACCGTCACCGGACGGGTCGGCTGGTCGGTGTGCGAGAACATGATGTCCGGCGTCGTGGTGATCGAGAAGAACGCCGGGTCCCTCACGGGCGCGGCGATGCGCGGCGGTGACCTCGTCGTGCACGGGAGCGTCGGGGCCCGAACCGGGATCGACCAGAAGGGCGGCACGATCATCGTCGGCGGCGACGCCGGCACGATGACCGCGTTCATGATGCAGCGCGGCCGCCAGATCATCCTCGGCGACGTCGGCCCCGGCCTCGGCGACTCGATGTACGACGGCCAGATCTACGTCGCCGGATCGGTGAAATCCCTCGGCATCGACTGCGTCGAGGGGGAGTGGACCGACGCCGACACCGAGCTGATCGAGCGCAAGTTCCGGATCTACGGCCTCGGGACCCCACCCGCGTTCCAGAAGTTCGTGTGCGGCAAGATGCTCTACAACTACGACAACCTCGAGCCGAGCGAGAAGAAGCTCGTCATCTGAGCCGCCGGCGGAGACCGAAGGAGACGATATGGCGGAGGTGTCCTCCCGCAAGGAGGTCCTGGGGCGGAGCCCCATCTTCACGGAGGAGGTCATCAACGACATCCACGTGAAGTCGGAGCTCGGTCGCTACCGGATGCGCGGGTTCTCGATGTTCAAGCCGATGCCCGGCTGGGACCAGCTGATGTTCCTGCCCGGCACCCTGACCCGCTTCGTGATCGAGGGCTACCGCGAGAAGTGCGACACGAGGACGGTCCTCGGCGCCCGCTTCGCGACGCACCCGATCGAGCTCGACATCCCGATCTACATCACGGGGATGTCGTTCGGCGCGCTGTCGCTCGAGGCCAAGATGGCGCTCGCGAAGGGCGCCTCGATGGCCGGCACGGCCACCTGCTCGGGGGAAGGCGGGATGATCCCGCCCGAGCGGGACCTCTCGACGAAGTGGTACTACCAGAACATCCAGTCGCGGTACGGGTTCAACCCGCACCACTTGATGCTGGCCGACGCGTGCGAGTTCTTCATCGGTCAGGGGTGCAAGGTCGGGCTCGGCGGCCACCTGATGGGCCAGAAGGTCACCGAGCAGGTGGCCGAGATGCGATCGCTCCCCGCCGGGATCGATCAGCGCTCGCCCGCCCGGCATCCGGACTGGCTCGGGCCCGACGACCTCTCGCTGAAGGTCCAGGAGGTTCGCGAGGCGACCGACTACCGGATCCCGATCCAGCTGAAGCTGGGCGCGGCCCGCGTCTACGACGACGTGCGGATGGCCGCGAAGTGCGGCCCGGACATCATCTACCTCGACGGGGCCGAGGGCTCGACGGGGGCCGGCCCCCACATCGCCGCCGAGGAGACCGGCATCCCGCTGATGGCCGCGATCCCCGAGGCTCGTCGCGCCCTCGAGGATGTCGGCCTGGTGGACGAGGTGGACCTGGTCGTGGCCGGCGGGATCCGCAACGGCGCGGACGTCGCGAAGTGCCTGGCCCTCGGCGCGACGGCGGTCGCGATCGGACACTCGGCGCTGATGGCCCTGAACTGCAACAAGGAGATCCCCGGGGTCACCGATTACGAGGGCACCGTCGGCGTGCCGGCCGGTCAGTGCTACCACTGCCACACCGGCCGGTGCCCGGTCGGGATCACGACGCAGGATCCGGAGCTGCGCAAGCGGCTCGAGGTCGACTCGGCAGCCGAACGCGTCTACAACTTCCTGACGGCGATGACGATGGAGCTCCAGATGCTCGCCCGCGCCTGCGGCAAGACCGACGTCCACTCGCTGGAGCCGGAAGACCTCTGCGCGCTCACCGTGGAGGCGGCCGCGATGGCGAAGGTGCCGCTCGCCGGTACCGACTACATCCCCGGCGTCACGGACAAGGAGACGCTCGAGGACATCAAGACGATGATGCAGAAGTACCTCGCCGATACCGGGCAGTTCCCCGGCTGAAACCACCGATCAGGGTCAGAAGGGACGTCATGAACGAGCCGCACCTCTCGACGAAGATCGGGATCGACGCCGAGGAGCTCGCCGGCCGACGGTTCCCGTACCAGGAGGACATCTCCCTCGTGGAGGACGTGGATCTGGACACGCTCACACCGGGCCAGGACCTGAACTGGCTCGAAGACGTCACGCTGCTGCAGGAGGACGGCGTGGCCGCGGTGTTCGATCGCTACTCGAACTCGTTCCTGAAGATCTACTTCGACATCCCCGGCGGGCGCGAGGACGAGATCGCCCGCAAGGTCCTGATGAAGCACCTGATCGAGGGCAACTCCTACGGGATCCAGCTGAAGGCGAAGCACGCGAAGTTCCCGCAACCCGAGCTCGGACCGTGGGTCGAGGGATCCGAGACGGTGGGAACGGACTGGACGCCGCCGGTGCTGGAAGGCTGGGAACGTCCCGCCGGCCACTGACGAGGGTGCCGAGGTCGGATCCATGACGGATCGGCGCCCGCTGGTCGCGATCTCGGAAGGCTTCGCCGACTACGGCGACTACTACGGCTACGGGTACGGGCGCCCGCTCCTCGCAGCGGGCGCCCTCCCCGTCCTCCTGCCGTTCTACGAACGCGAGGAGGATCGGGTCGAGCTGATCGAGCGGATCGACGGGTTGGTCCTGGCCGGCGGGCGCGACATCGAGGCGTGGCGGTACGGCCGAGAAGAGCCACATCCGAAGCACCTCCCCGGGCAGCCGTTCCTCGACGAGATCGACCTGTCGTACGCGCTGCTCGCGGTAGAGGAAGAGGTGCCCGTCCTCGGCGTGTGCCGCGGATGCCAGGTCCTGAACGTCGCCCTGGGCGGAACGCTCTACGGGGACCTGGAGGAGTTCCCACGGGGCGGGGCGGACCATCCGGGGGCGAAGTGGGGCGAATGGCGAGCGCTGGTGACGGCGACGCTCGAAGGAGCGCCCCGGCCGCCACATCCCACGCATCCGGTCGATGTGAAGCCCGGCTCCCTGCTCGCGTCGCACCTGGGCGAGCATGCGGAGGTCGACAGCTACCACCATCAGGCGGTCAAGGATCTGGGGACGGGCTTGGAGGCCGTTGCCTGGGCGCCTCATGGAACGATCGAAGCCGTGGAGATGCCCGGATCCTCCTCGTTCGTCCTCGGTGTCCAGTGGGAGCTCCATGAGGAGTGGCAGGACGACGACCGGACGCTGGGGATCTGGGAGGGAGGAGGTCGGGGTCCCCTGACGGCGTCGATCGAGGTCACGATCGACGCGACGGACTCCGCCGGCGCGGTGGCGTTCTGGCAGGCGGCGCTGGGCTACGAGCGACGCTCGGCGCGCGGCCCCTTCGTCGTGCTCGTCCCTCCGGCGGGGGACGCGCGACCCGCCGTGGTGATCCAGCAGGTGGACGCGATCGGGCCCGGGAAGAACCCCGTCCACCTCGATCTCCGGGTCGACGACGTCGACGCGGAGGTGACTCGGCTTCGAGGACTCGGCGCGACGGTGGAGTGGACGATCGACGAGACGGCGGACGGCGGCAGCCGCTGGACGACGATGTCCGACCCGCAGGGAACGTTGTTCTGCGTGTGTACCGCGAGACCCTAGAATCGGCCCGATCCGACACGAAAGGTGGTCCGCACGGTGGAGCTCCCCGGGAGCGCGCGGTTCGTCGTGATCGGTGCCGGCATCCACGGCCTCTCCACGGCCTGGCATCTCGCGAAGGAGCTCGAACGCCGCGGCGAGGGTGACGGGGGCGACATCGTGATCCTCGACAAGACCGGGATCGGGGCGGGACCGTCCGGGATCGCGTGCGGTGTGATCCGTAACAACTACTTCCAGCCGGCGATGCGGGAGCTGATGGCCCACTCGGTGCAGGTCTGGGAATCGGACCCGGAAGCCTTCCACTACCACCCGATCGGCTACCTCCAGATCGCGCCAGAGGTGATGCGGTCCGACGTCCGGACGATCTACGAGCAGCAGCAGGCCATCGGCTACACGTCGGAGCTGATCGAGGGCGAGGACGATTGCCGCTCGTACATGGAGTCGATCTTCTCGGACTGGCAGGCGAAGAAGATCACGGCGGTCCTGCACGAGAAGAAGGGTGGCTACGCGGAGAACATGCCCTCGATGCGGGGCCTGCGCGCCAAGAGCGAGGGGCTCGGTGTCATCCTCCACGCACCGGTGTCGGTGACCGGGTTCCGGGTCGGCGGGGGAGCGGTCGCCGCGGTCGAGACGGACCGAGGCGCGATCGCCTGCGAGCAGGTCGTGGTCGCGGCCGGCCCCTGGGTCCGCGACTTCTGGCGCATGCTCGACCTGCCCGGCGTGGTGGACGTGAAGGGGCGCGACGGGAACGTCTACGAGCGGCCGATGTGGACGTACTGGTGCCTCCAGGAGGGCACGCTCGGCGTCGACCCGAGCTACCTGCTGGACAACGAGGGCAACATGCCGCCGGTCGTGCACGTGGACACGGACGCGCCGCTGATCGACGACATGGACGGCTCCATCGTGACCGAGGAGCTCTGGGGCATCTACTACAAGCCCGACGTCAACTTCGGTGGCGTCCAGGGCGGCGCGATGCCGTGGGTCGTGGACCAGCCCGCCGACGACGTGGCCGTCGATCCCTACGGCCACCTGAGCACGGAGTTCGTCGTGACGCCGGAGTTCGAACGTATGTGGACGGCGGCGCTCGCGCACTGTCACAAGCGGTTCGAGGGGAAGCGCGGGCTGTACCGGAAGGCGCCCACCGGGGGGATCGGCGCGTTCACGCCCGACAGCTTCCCCGTCTTCGACCGCTTCGTGGACAACGCCTACGTGGTCGCCGATTCGAACCACGGCTACAAGATGATCGGGATCGGGCAGCTCGTCGCGAAGGAGCTCCTCGGCGAGCCGCAGGGTCTCCTCGAGCCGTTCCGTTTCTCCCGCTTCGCCGAAGGGAAGCTGCACCCCGTCAGTCACTCTCCGTACCCCTGGAGCTAGGCGTGGCCGAGCGCCCCGCCTCCTCGGCGCGTCCGGTCGAGTTCGACCTGCCGGTCCACGGTGGGTTCGCCCCGGTGGGGATCGGGGAGACGTTCCCGGATGACACCCCGGACGCCGACGAGCTCGAGATCGCGGGCGAGCCGGGACAGGACCCGGCGGCCGCCTTCCGCCGCACGCTGGGGATGTTCGCGACCGGAGTGACCGTGATCACCACGCAAGACGGTGAGCAGGTGCACGGCATGACGGCGAACGCCTTCATGTCGGTGTCGCTCCGGCCGCCGCTCGTGGTGATCTCGGTGGACCGCCGGGCGAAGATGCACGCTCTCCTCCACGAGGGTCGCCGGTACGGGATCAGCGTGCTCGCGGATGAGCAGCGGTCCCTCTCCGATCGCTTCGCGGGCCGCGCGACCGAGGGGACGGAAGAGGTCGGATTCGACCTGGTCCATGACACGCCCCTCGTGCGCGGGGCGCTCGCCCATCTGGTGGCCAAGGTGGTGCGGTCTAACTGGGGTGGCGATCACTCCTTGTTCGTGGGACAGGTCGAGTACGCGAGGTACGGGGAAGGACGGCCTCTGCTGTTCCAGGGCGGGCGGTACCGGCACCTCCTCGAGCGCGCCCCCGTGTTCTCGTCGCTCCCCCCGGAGATCCTGGCCGTGATCACGGCGGAGGGGGTCGAGCGAACGTTCGAGCCGGGGGAGTTCGTCGTGCGGGAGGGCGAACCGGGAGATGAGCTCTTCGTGATCATCGAAGGCGAAGCTCGCGTGGAACGGGAGGGGAACGCGCTGTCGACCTTCGGGGAGGGCGAGTTCTTCGGGGAGATCGCGGTGATCGACGGGCGACCGCGGAGTGCCGACGTCGTGGCGGTGTCGCCG
This sequence comes from Actinomycetes bacterium, assembly GCA_021155985.1. Lineage (GTDB taxonomy): Bacteria > Actinomycetota > UBA4738 > UBA4738 > HRBIN12 > JAJNBA01. Next base: position 113,623 of record JAJNBA010000005.1, on the reverse strand, counting down.
TTGCGGGCCCTCGCGATCTCGCGCGACCTCGTGCGGAGCACGGTCGAGCGCGAGCCTCGAGCGGCGTGGGCGATGCTGGAGGTGCTCGCCGGACGGCTCCGGGACGACTGACTCGTCCCTCCTCGCTACTCGATCGCTTCCTCGATCTCGGGGAGCTCCTCGAGCCATGTCGTCCGATGGCCCGTCTCGTCCCAGAGCACGGGGAAGAACGACTCGTCCATCGCGGTGTCGCCCCGGCGCCGATAGCGCGAGTAGATCAGGTCGACGTTGCGGTGGTGGAACCGCGCGGTGGTAGGGAGCATGTGGGAGACCAAGGCCATCCGCGCAACGGTGCCGCTCGTGTTCGGCTCGGAGCCGTGCCACGTGAGGTTGTGGTGGAACGCGCCGCCGCCCGGTTTCACGACGACCGGCATGATGTCCATCTCCGCGTCCGCGGGCTTCGCGTCCCGGACGCCGGCGAGCCAGTCATCGGGCGCATGGAACTGCGACCGCTCCGGCGGTGTCCACGGCCAGTGGTTCGACCCACGCACGTAGGCGATCGGCCCGGCGTCCGCCTGGGTCTCGTGCAGCGACATCCAGCACGTCACCATCTCCGGGGGTACCAGGTAGTCGGCGTAGGATCCGTCCTGGTGGAAGCCGATCGCCTTGGTGCCGGGCGGCTTCCAGAGCACGTTGTCCTGGAGGATCCGCACGCCCGGATAGCCCATCAGCTGGGCCGCGAGGCGGCCGATCCTCGCCGACAGGACCTGGGCCGCGATCACGGTGTCGGCGCGCCAGGCGTTGCAGAGCTGCCGGGTGCGATCCTCGGGATCCCTGCCCTTGACCCAATTGACCTCGTCCGGCTTGATCCCGGTCTCGTACTCGCCGTCGAAGAGGCGGAGGTAGCGTTCCTCGAGGAGTTCGAGAGCCTTCTCGGAGACCAGCCCTTCCTCGACGATCAGGAAGCCGTCCTGGTGGAACGCCTCGACCTGCTCCTGCGTGAAGGACTCGATCAGGCCGCCCATCGTCAGGAACGAGGCCGCGTCTTCTCGGGGTCGTAGAAGGGGAACGGTACGACCGTCGCCGGGATCCGCTTCTGGTGCCCGTCGAGCTTGCCCACCTCGAGGGCGGCGCCAGGGTCACGGTGCTGCACCGCGACACGGGCGAGCGCGATGTTCTTCTTCAGGATCGGCGAGCGGGTTCCGCTGGTGACCACTCCCACCTGCTGACGATCGACGTACACGCCGTCGCCGTGCCCGGCCGGCTCGTTCCCCGCAAGGTCGAGGCCGACCAGGGTCCGCTGCGGATGGTCGCGACGCTCGCGGAGCGCCTCGCGCCCGACGTAGTCCTCGTCCTTGGCCTTCGTGACCGTGAAACCGATGCCCGCCTCGAACGGATCGACCTGATCGTCGAACTCGTATCCGGCGAAGATCAGCCCGGCCTCGATCCGGAGGATGTCGAGCGCGTCCAGGCCCAGCGGCAGGAGGCCGTGCGGCTCTCCGGCGGCCCAGATCGAGTCCCACACCGTCGGCGCGTCCTTCGGGTGGCAGAAGATCTCGTAGCCGAGCTCACCCGTGTACCCGGTCCGCGAGATCACGGCGGGGACGCCGGTCGGACCGCCGACCCGGCCCACGGAGAACCGGAACCACTCGAGCGCGCCGAACGGCGTCTGCGCGGGGGGCGTCCAGACGATCTCCTCGAGGAGCGCCCGGCTCGCCGGACCTTGGACCGCCACGTTGTGGAGGTGGTCGGTGGATTCTTTCACGAAGGCGTTGAGGCCGAGCCGCGACGCCTGTTCCCTGAGCCACACGCCGTCGTACTCGCCCCCGCCGACGAACCGGAAGTTCGTGTCTGCGATCCGGAAGATCGTCGCGTCGTCGATCATCCCGCCGTCCTCGTTGCACATCGCCGTGTAGACGACGTGGCCGTCCGAGAGCCGTCGGACGTCGCGCGTCACGGTGGCCTGCAGCAACGCCTCGGCGTCCGGTCCCAGCACCTCGAACTTCCGGAGCGGCGAGAGGTCCATGATCGCGGCACGCTCCCGGCATGCCCAGTACTCGTCCGTCGCCCCGTGGTTGTCGAAGCTCGTCGGCAGCCAGTAGCCGTTGTACTCCGTGGTCCGGCTCGTGAGTGCCGAGATCCGAGGGTGGAAGCCGGTCTCGGTCGTGAGGGTCGGTTCGGCGTCGGGCGTCACCCGGTGCGCGATCGCGGCTGAGAACGTGTGCTCCGGGGAGTAGACACGCACGTGCACCTCGGTCGGGTCCCATCCGTTCGCCGGGTCCACGTCGTCGGGGCATGCGCTCGAGGCGCAGACCAGGTCCGTGGCGGCACGCAGCAAGACGTAGTCGCCCGGCCGGGACCACGGCTCGTCGAAGACGAGGAGGTGATCGGTCGCGAACATCGTGTTGTAGAAGAAGTTGAGCGCCTGCCAACCCTTCCGCGGCGCGATCGCGTACGTCTCGAGCTGTCCGTTGAAGTTGTCGGTGCAGTTCGTGTGGCCGAAGTACCCGAGGCTCTCGTAGTACCGGGACGTGCAGGCCAGCAGGAACGAGTCGTGCCGTCCCACCGTGTCCCGGATCACCTCGACCAGAACGTCCATGTCGAGGTCGTAGAACTTCGAGTACAGCCCCGGCTGGGGGAACGCGTTGCCCATCAGCGTGCGGGTGATCGTCGGGTCGAACCCACGCTCGATCCCGTCCTCGAGCTTCCGTCGATGGAACGCGAGGAAGTCCGAGCACTGCTTCCCCTGGAGGTCGATGATCTGGATGTACTCCCCGGCCTTCACCTCGTAGGACAGCGCCGTGGCCCGGTCGACCCGGAAGTCCAGGCGGGGTTCCGCGAGCGGGGGAGGAAGCTCGAGCTGGTCGTGGGTCCGAGGGCGCGTCCGGCGCACCTCCACATCGAGATCCGATGCCGGTACCCCCCCCTCGAGCACGGACGCGCCCTCGGGCGCCGCGATCACCACGACTACGGGCCGCTCGGCCGTGAACGAGTGGACCGAGCCGGCCGGCGACCACTGCCCGAACAGCCGGACGGCGGTCGCATGCGTGGGATCCAGTCCGTGGCCGGCCAGGGCGTCGATCACGTCTCGCGCGCCGTCGGCCCCGGACCCGATCAGCGAGCGGAGCACCGTCGCGGGGGCGTCGGCTCGCGCGCCGAGAGCGGCGGCGTCCTCCGATCCGTCCGGCGCGAGCGCCGTGACCTCGGCGGCCTGGCCGCCGTCGGGATCTCGGATCGTCAGCCGGTCGTCGCCCTCGAGAGCGAGCACCGTGGCACCTCCCGGCCGCACCCAGTACCGCTCCAGGTACGGGTCCTCGGGCAGCAGGCCGGGGACGGTCAGGCTGCGGCGGCCGGACGAGATCGCCATCGGCCTCAGCCCTTGGCCGCCGGTTCCTTCGACGCCTGCTCGTCGGCCTCCTTGAACAGCTGCTCGGCGAGCTCCCGCTTGCCGGCGGCGTCGAGTTTCTTGACCTCGTTCTCCACGGCCCGTCGATTGTAGGACTGGTTCCAGTAGTCGAGGGAGTCGAAACCCAGCAGCACGGCCTTGCCGACGAACTGGCGGAGCACCTCGTTCGTCGGGCCCATCACCCAGCCGGCCTTCGCGTCCCGGAGGTAGCGCTCGAGCTCCATGTCGCGCTTGTAGCCGGAGCCCCCGCAGGCGTGGAGCATCTTGTCGACGACGTGCGCGGTGTTCTTCGCCGCCTCGAACTTGATCTGCCACGCCCAGTGGAGGAAGTTCCCACGGGCCAGCTCACCCGGGCCGGGGTTCACCGTGTTGTTCTCCGTGGCGCCGTCCATCGCTTGGGCGACGGACAGCGTGAACAGCCGCGAGGCGTTCGTGTCCATCACCGCCTCGCCGACGTAGTCCTGGATGGTCGGGTAGTCCGCCACCCGCAGTCCGACATCGACGTGCTTCTTGCGCGTGGTGTGGCGTTTCGCGATGTCGATCGCTCCGAGGGCCAGGCCGTTCCACACCGACGCGGAGCCCACCAGGAACCAGGGGTCCACGGACTCGTCGTTCGAGTTCGCGCCGTCGCCGGTCGGGCCGACGAGCTGCTCCGCCGGGATCTCGATGTTGTCGATCTCGATCGGCCCCGACTGGTTGCCCCGGAGCCCGAGCGCATCCCACAGCGACGGCTGCGCCTGGATGTGCTCGCCGTCGACGACGAAGACCGACAGGTCGTCGTAGCCGGAGAAATCCGGGCTGGTGGTCTGCACGACGTAGAAGTCGGCGAAGCCCCCCGACGTGGTCCACGATGCCTTCTTCCGAACCTTGAAGCCGCCGTTCGAGCGCTCGGCGCCGGAGGAGATCGGGTACCAGAAGTGCGAGCCCGTCTCGGGGTCGGAGTAGGAGAGCGTGCCGATCTTGCCGGAGTTGAGTGGTCGGATGTACTTGTCGATCAGCTCGGGGGTGGCGCGCAGCATGATCGCGTTCACCGCGCCCATGTGCATCACGTAGCACATCGCGGTCGACGCGCAGCCGTACCGCGCGATCGTCTCGCAGACCATCGAGTAGGCGACGTGGTTCTCGCCCAGGCCTCCGTATCCCTCCGGCACCGTCAGCGCGAGGAAGCCGTGCTCGCCGAGAAGCTCCAGGTTGCGACGGGGGAACATCAGCTCGTCGTCGAAGCGCTTGGCGTTGGCGCGGAGCTCCTTCTCGCAGAGCTCGATCAGGGTGGCGCGCAGCTCCTTCTGCTTGTCCGTGTAGACCCAATCGGGATCCCAGTCGTATCCGAGGCCCCAGAACGGCTCGCCACCCCACATCTTGTCTGTCATCTCGACCTCCTGACGGGAACCGCCTCATGCTAGCGCGGCTCGCGGAGCGGGCAACGCCGGGCTCCGGGGACGAAGAAGGGGGCGGCTGAGCGCCCCCTCCTCCGGTGGATCACGGATCGTTACGAGGGTCGATCGGGCATAACCTCCTCACGGAGCATCCGCATCTGGTCCTCGTTGGGCATGGTGGGAACGTCCAGATCCCGGAACGTGATGGGCTTCCGATCCTCGACCACCCGCCGGTAGAAGAACAGCAGGACCGACAGGATCAGGACGCCCAATCCGATGTACAAGGGCGCGCCCGCGAACTCGTAGAACCCGACGAACGCAGCCAGGTCGCTCTGCGTCACGCCGAAGAGCACCAGGATGAGATTGAACGCGGCGAGGAGCCACGCCAGCCCGACCCAGACCGGGTTCACCTTGATCGGCCTCGGCCAGTCGGGGCGGTCTCGCCGTAGCAGCAGGAACCCGGAGAGCGCGAACACGTGCGCCAGCACGTAGCCGATGTTCGACATGTACAGGATGGCGAGGTTGCTCGCCCCCAGGAGCAGGATCAACCCGACGTTCACCACCATATCCACGGTCATCCCGCGAGCGGGCACGTGGTACTTGTTCAGGTGGTACAGCCACTTGATCGTCATGTCGTCGCGAGCGATCCCGTAGAGGGCACGTCCGCCGTCGGCCGTCGCGGAGTTCATCGAGAGGATCAGGCTCGCGAGCAGCGACACGATCGCGAGGCCGCCCAGCGTGTTCCCCACGATCGACTTGAACGCCTCGACGTAGTACGCGCCCGAGTCACCCGCCGTGCCTACCACGCCGCCGAGGCCCAACGGGAGCAGGATGTACACGGCCAGCGAGAACGCGGCGGCCGACCTGAGCGCCAGGGCCGTGTCACGCTTCGTGTCGTGGAACTCCGGGGCGAAGCTCGCCGACACCTCGATCCCGTACGCGGACCAGCACATGATGAACAACCACATCATCGAGATCCCGAACAGGCTGAACTCGCCGTTCGACGCGACATCCTCGAACGTGACGTTCGAGCTCAGCCAGTCCCCGGTGAAGTAGGGGACCACGATGAAGATCGCGAGCGGGATCATCAGGAGCACGCCGGTCACGTAGCCGACGGCGAGGGAGGGCTTGACCCCGAAGATGTTGAAGAGCCAGACGGCGACGACGATCCCGATCCCGATCAGGTTCGCGGGACCGATCGCGACGTCGAAGGGTGAGGTGAAGAACACGGTGTCGACCGAGTTCGGGAGCCACTCGGCCACCACGAGCGATCCGATCAGGTTGCCGAAGATGGACAGCACGACGGACCAGCCGATCCAGTACCCGAATGCCGAGATCGGACCGATGAGATTGAAGTACCTCCGCCAGCCCTCGTGTGCGTACAGCGCGATCCCGCCCGGTTTGTCGGGGAACATCGCGGCGGTCTCGGAGTAGATCCAGTTCTGCAGCAGTCCCACCACCGCGGAGATACCCCACAGCACCACGGAGCCCAACGCCCCCACGGTGGCCAGCGTGAAGCCCAGGGAGGCGATCAGGAACCCCGGATTGCACAGGGCGATCACGAACCCGTCCCACCAGTTGAGCGACTTCAGGAGCTGGCGTTCCTCGATCGTCGCCTGCGCCGTGACCTCAGCCACTTGACCCCCTCCCTTTCCGGAAGCTCGGCCTCCCGGCCCCGAGCGCCGCCGGAACCGCTGGCGGCGGTATAGCACGACGTGACCGAGGCGTTCAATCTGAGCGGGTTGCGCCGAACGGCATGTGAGAAGGGGCGTGTACCATCCGCGACGTGAAGGGTCCACCGATCACCGTGACGTGCGACTGCACGGCCGTAGAGCGGATCCCGTACGGCGAAACCTGGACGTGCCCTTCGTGTGGACGTCGATGGGACACGAGTCAGATCCCCGCCGAGGAATATGAAGGCGTGATGCGCGACATGCGCGGATTCCGGATCCAGGCGATGGTGCTGGGGAGCGCGATCGGGCTCGGTGTCGTGCTGCTTGCGACGCTCACCGACCGGCCTCTGTTCCCGCTGGCGCTGATCGCGATGGCAGGCTGGTGGCTGTTGTACATGCCCAGGTGGCGACGCGATAGTCTCACGCGCGTCCTCGGCGCTCGGACGAGGCCGGGATCGGAGGAGCGGGGTGACCTTCCTGATCACGTGTCCGAACTGCGGGCCGCGCGAGGCCCTCGAGTTCTCCTTCGGCGGCGAGACCACCCGCCGCGCGAGCCCGTCGGCGACCGACCGGGAACTGGCCGCCGCCCTGTACTTCCGCCGGAACGTGAACGGTTGGCAGACCGAGTGGTGGGTGCACCAGAGTGGCTGTCGGGCGTGGTTCCTGGCGGAGCGGCACACGACGACGAACGAGATCCGGCGGACGTACCGGCCGCAGGACCGCCCGCGGGACGAGGAGCAGGAGGCCGCGCCCGCGTGAGCGAACGTCTCCCGGCGCGTCAGGGCGAAGCGATCCGGCGCGACCGGCGGATCAGGTTCCGGCTCGAGCGCAGGACGATCGCCGCGTTCGAAGGGGACACCGTGGGATCGGCGCTGGCGGCGGCGGGCGTCACGATCACGGGTCGGTCGTTCAAGTACCACCGGCCCCGCGGGCTGTCGTGCATGACGGGTTCGTGCCCGAACTGCCTGATGCAGATCGACGGGATCCCCAACGTGCGCGCCTGTACCGAGCCCGCGCGGGAAGGCATGCGGGTCGAACGCCAGAACGCATGGCCCTCCGCCGACCGGGACATCCACGGATGGCTGAACACGTTCTCGTTCATGATGCCGCCGGGCTTCTACTACAAGATCTTCCAGCACCCTCACTGGGCATGGCCCCTCGTGGAGCCCTACATCCGTTCGAAGGCCGGGCTGGGCAGGGTGCCCCAGGAGCCCGATCACCGGCGGCGCCGGCGGATCAACCTGCACCCCGACGTCCTCGTGATCGGTGCCGGGGCGGCCGGCCTCGCGGCCACGGCCGAGGCCGCGAAGGCGGGGGCATCGGTCGTCCTGCTCGACCAGGGCCGCGAGGCCGGCGGCCACCTCCTGGGGGAAGCGAGCAGCACCCTCCGATCGGCGCTCGCGCGGGAAGCCCTCGGGTCAAGAGCACGGTTCCTGGCGGAGACGGCGGCGTTCGGGGTCTTCGGTGGCGGGCTGATCGGGGCGTCGGGGCCGGACGCCCTGTATCGGATCCGCGCCCAACACGTGATCTTCGCCACGGGGGCGGTCGAGGGATCCGCGGTGTTCCCCGGCAACGACCTTCCCGGCGTGATGCTCTCGTCCGCCGTGCATCTGCTGCTCCACCGCTACGGCGTGCTCCCCGGCCGGCGGGCGGTGGTCCTCACCGGCGACAACGTCGGCTACTCGACCGCCTGGGCCCTGAAGGACGCCGGAGCGGAGGTGACGGTCGTCGATCTCCGCTCCGACGGTGGCTGGCCGGAGGGGTTCCCGGTGTTCGCCGGAGCCACGATCCTGTCCGCGCACGGGCGGCGGCGGGTGAGCGCCGTGTCCGTCGGCACCGTCGGCGCGACGTCGGGGCAGAAGGTCTCCTGCGATCTCGTCGTGAACGCCTGCGTGCAGACGCCGTCCACGAACCTCCTCGCGCAGGCCGGAGCGCGCTTGGTCTTCGATGAGACGTTGCAGGCCTTCCTCCCGGACGAGATGCCCGATCGCATGTGGGCCGTGGGGGCGGTGGCGGGGGCCCGCTCTCCGGAGGCCTCCGTGGCGCAAGGAAGGCTCGCGGGTCTCGAGGCAGCGGCGGGATCGGGACACCCGGTGGACGCGGCGTCGATCGCGGCACTCCGGAGCGAGGCCGCTCGATCCGGAGACCCGATCGTCCTACCGCCGGAGGCATCGGCGGCGTCCGGGAAACAGTTCGCCTGCGTCTGCATGGACGTGACCGCGAAGGAGCTCACGACGGCCGCGGCCGAGGGGTTCGACTCGATGGAGCTCCTCAAGCGCTACACGACGATCACGATGGGCCCCTGTCAGGGGAAGGCGTGCATGGCCTCGTCGCAACGACTCTGCGGCGCAATCACGGGCCGGTCCTTCGCCGAGACGTCGCCCACCACGTCGCGGCCGCCGTGGGTACCGGTGGAGATGGGCACGCTGGCCGGCGCCCGGCTCACCCCGCGCAAGGAGACGACGATGCACGACCGGCACGTCGCCGCGGGCGCGGAGTTCATGTGGGCCGGGGACTGGCGACGTCCTCACCACTACACGACCCCCGAAGCGGAGGTCGCCGCCGTCCGAAACCGAGTCGGCCTGATCGACGTGAGCACCCTCGGCACGTTCCGGATCAAAGGCCCCGAGTCGGTCGAGCTCCTCGAACGGCTCTACCCGAACCGGTTCTCGGACCTCGCCGTGGGACGGGTCCGGTACGGCGTGATGCTCAACGACGAGGGAGTCATCCTCGACGACGGAGCCGTCGTTCGCCTGGCCGACGATGAGTTCTTCGTCACGGTGACGACGGGGAACACGGCCGCGCTGGAACGATGGATCACCTGGTGGAACGCGGACTGGGGCCTCGACGCGCTCATCCTGAACGTGACGGGGGCCTACGGGGCCGTCAACCTGGCCGGGCCCCGAGCCCGCGACGTGATGACCTCGCTCACGGACGCGGACGTCTCCGGGTCGGCGATGCCGTACATGACCGCGACCAGGATGGCGGTGGCGGACGTGCCTTCGCTGGTGCTGCGGATCGGCTTCGTGGGGGAGACGGGCTACGAGATCCACTTCCCGTCCGCCTACGGCGAGCACCTGTGGGACGCCGTGATGGGGGCCGGTCGCTCCCACGGGATCGTCGCCTTCGGTCTGGAGGCCCAGCGGATCCTCCGCCTGGAGAAGCAGCACATCCTCGTGGGACAGGACACGGACGCCGAATCCGATCCCTACGAGGCGGGGCTCGGCTGGATGGTGAAGGACGACAAGGAGGACTTCCTCGGTCTGCGGTCGCTCCGCGACTTGAAGGAGCGGGGCCCGCTCGAGCGGCTCGTCGGGTTCACGGCGCCGGAGCGCTGGCTGCCGCCCGAAGGCGCGTCCGTGGTGCGCGAGGGAGCGTGGGTCGGCCGGGTCACCTCGGCGAGGCGGAGCGAGGCCGTCGGTGGCGTGGTCGGGCTGGCGTGGGTGCCCGCGGAGTGGGCCGCGGACGGCAGCACGTTCGAGATCCAGTTCGGCGGGAGCCACACGATCGGAACGGTCCGGATCGATCCGTTCTACGACCCGCGCGGCGAGAGGCTCCGGTCGTGAGCACGGCCATCCGGCGCTCACCCGCGGCGCGGCTGTCGTCGCGCCGCGGGGCGGTGTTCGTGGAGGAGGCGGGATGGGAGATCCCCGCCTCGTACGGGAACCACGCGGAGGAGCGCGCGGCGATCCGCGATCGCGTGGCGATCGCGGACATCACGGCACGCGCCAAGGTGGACATCCGGGGCCGCATCCCGGAGGCGCTGCCCTCGCCGGCCGACACCGTCCTCGCGCGGATCTCGGCGGAGTGGGCGGTGCTGCTCGGAGCGCCAGACGCGGAAGGGAGGCTGATCCGGGCGATCGAACCCGTCGCCGGGGCCGGGGCGATGGTGACCGACGTGACCCACCTGTTCGCCGGCGTGGCGCTGGCCGGGCCGGCGTTGCCGGAGGTGGTCCAGCGTGCCACTTCGTGGGATCCCTCGACCCTTCCGCCGGGCGCGGCGGCCGGCGCACCGATCGCCGAGGTCCGGGCGCTGCTGGTCCGCCGCGAACTCCCGTTCCCCCTCCTCGAGGTGTTCGTGGCCACAGAGTTCGGCCGGTACGTGTGGGAGACGCTCTCGGGCATCGTGACGAGCCTCGGCGGCGCGCCGGCCGGGTGGCAGGCCCTCCGAGCGGAAGGCTGGCGCTGATGCACCCGATCCGGTACTTCAGGCCGTGGCGGATGTGGCGCCGTCACGAGATGAAGGATGCCTACGACGTCGTGATCGTCGGCGGCGGCGCCCACGGGCTCGCGATCGCCTACGAGCTGGCGAAGCGCGGCATCCGCGACGTCGCGGTCCTCGACAAGAGCTACATCGGCGCCGGCGGGTCCGGCCGCAACACGACGATCGTCCGGGCGAACTACCGAACGCCGGAGGGCGTGGCCTTCTACAAGGAGTCCCTCCGGCTCTACGAGCAGCTCGCGCAGGAGCTGGATTACAACCTCCTGCTCTCCCAGGAGGGCCACCTGACCCTCGCCCATGCCGAGCGCGCCGTGATCGTCGCGCACGAGCGCGCAGAGGTGAACCGGCTCCTCGGCGTGGACTCGCGGGTGATCTACCCGGACGAGATCGCGAAGCTCTGCCCGGAGCTCGATCTCTCCACCCACCCCGACTTCCCGATCATGGCCGCGCTCTACCACCCGCCGGGGGGCGTGATCCGCCACGACGCCGTCGTCTGGGCGTACGCGCGGATGGCCGACCGGATGGGTGTGCACATCCATCAGGGCACCGACGTGACCGACATCGACGTCCGCGACGGTCGCGTCACCGGCGTCCGGACGAACCGGGGCGACATCGCCGCGGGCATCGTCATCTCGGCGGTGGCGGGATGGACGAGCGAGGTCTGCCGCATGGCGGGGGTGGAGACGCCGATCGTCACGCACCCGCTGCAGGCGTTCGTGACGGAGCCGCTGAAGCCCTTCCTCGATGTGATCCTGGTCTCGGCCACGCTGCACGTGTACATCTCGCAGACCGACCGGGGCGAGGTGTTGATCGGCTCGGAGATCGAGCCCTACACGTCGTACTCGCAGGAGTCGACGCTCGACTTCCTCGAGGTCACGGCGGCCCATTCCCTCGAGCTCCTCCCGATGCTCGGCAAGGTGAAACTCATGCGAGCCTGGGGAGGGCTCTGCGACGTGACGCCCGACTACTCGCCGATCATGGGCCTCACGGACGTGGAGGGCTTCCTGATCGACGGCGGCTGGGGAACCTACGGCTTCAAAGCCACACCGATCGTCGGCGTCACGATGGCCGACCTCATCGCCGACAACCAGGTCCCCGATCTGATCGCGCCGTTCGCGCTGGAGCGGTTCTGGAAGCGAGAGCTCGTCTCCGAGATCGCCGCCGCCGCCGTCTCCCACTAGCGCGGTTCGATCCCGGACACCCTGCGTTCGCCGCCGACGTGCTTGGGGACGATGGGAAGGCCTCCTCATGTTGTCACCCCGTGTACACCCAGGCGAAGTAGGCGATCACACCAACGACGACGACGAACCCGATCAGCAGCCAGCGGATGGGTGTCATCGGCCCCGCTGCGACCCAGCCGACGAGTCCACCACCCACCAGCCCGATCAGCGTCCATATGGGGACCGCGAGCGACCCCGGCTGCCACCCGAAGATCTCATCATGCGCGCATCCGCCGGGGGCAGGATCCAGGATCCCGGCGGGATACATGCACAGCGGGTCGTACACGATCACGTACACGAGCCCCACGGCGGCCCCGAGGATCGCCACGACGAGAACGAACATCCAGGTGCGGCGCGTCACGTCGCGAGCGTAGCGCGAGGAGGGGGCCAGTCCGTTCCTAGGCGCTCGTGCTCGGGTCCGAGCCGGGTGGTGAGGAGCCGTGCGGTCATCGCCCGTTCCGCGCACCTCGGAAGGACGATAATCGTTCCCATGGCGACCGCAGCGCAGCCTCTCCGCCGGAACATCGCGAACGTGCACGTCGTCGCGATGAACGACGGGGTCCGCTCGGAGCGGACCGACACCCTGGCCGCCGAGGAGCCGCTCGAGATCCGTGTGCAAGGCCCTGGTCAGGAACAGCGCTCCGTGGCCGTCACCATGCGGACCCCTGGTGGCGACTTCGAGCTCGCCGTGGGCTTCCTGTTCACCGAGGGCCTGATCGTGCCCGGGGACGTGAGCCGGGTCGCCTACTGCGACACGCTCCCCGGCGAGGATCAGCAGTACAACATCGTCTCGGTCACGCTCGTGCGGCCGTTCGACTTCGACCGTCTCAAGCGGAACTTCTACGCCACTTCGTCCTGCGGGGTGTGTGGCAAGGCGGCCCTCGACGACATCGAGGTCCGGTGCGCCCCAGTCGCCACCGGAACGACCGTCGATGCCGCCACTCTGCTCGGCCTTCCCGATGCACTCCGGAAGGCCCAGAAGGTCTTCGAACGGACGGGGGGCCTCCACGCAGCCGGTCTCTTCTCCCCGGACGGTCGCGTCGTCTCCGTCCGAGAGGACGTGGGCCGTCACAACGCCGTGGACAAGGTCGTGGGGGAGCAGGTGCTGGCCGGTCGAGTCCCGCTCGCGGACCACGTCCTCCAGGTGAGTGGCCGGCTCTCCTTCGAGATCGTGCAGAAGGCGGCGGTCGCCGGCATCCCGATCGTGAGCGCGGTGAGCGCGCCCTCATCCCTCGCGGTGGAGGCGGGCGAGCGGTTCGGCATGACGCTGGTCGGCTTCGTCCGCGATGAGCGGCTGAACGTGTACACGCATCCCGAACGTGTCGGAGACGCGAACTAAGAGACGGCCACGTTCAGTAGGGCGCCGACCCCGTACGTGATCGTCGCGGCGACCGCGCCGATCGCGAGCATCCGCGCGCCCGAGAACAACGCGCTCCGACCGGTGAGCACGGTCATCGCGCTGCCCACGGCGAACAGGGTCACCCCCGAGAGGCCGGCGGAGACGGCGACCGCCGAGCCGCCCGACGTGAACAGGAAGGGCAGGAGCGGGACCGCGGCACCGATCGCGAACGTCCCGAACGAGGATCCGGCGGCCGCCCACGGGGAGCCGAGGCCCTCCTCCATGTCGATCCCGAGCTCCTCGCGTGCGTGCGTCGCCAGCGCGATCTGCGGATCCTTCATCAGCTCGGCGGCGATCGTCGCCGCGGTCTCCGCCCCGATGCCCTTGGATTCGTAGATCGCCGCGAGCTCCTGCAGCTCTTCCTCGGGCTGCGTGGCGATCTCATGGGCCTCCCTGTGGATCAGTTGCTCGAAGACCTCCCGCTGCACCTTCATCGAGACGTATTCGCCTGCCGCCATCGAGAACGCTCCCGCGAGAAGACCGGCGATCCCGGCGATGACCACCACGTCACGCTCCACGACCGATCCGGCCACGCCGAAGATGAGGGAGAGATTCGACACGAGCCCGTCGTTCATCCCGAAGATCGCGGCGCGGAGCGCCCCCGACTTGCTGGTGGACGCGTCCTGCTCCGCGTCCACCGGGCCGGGGTGGGGCGAGATCCGCGACCTCCGGCCTCGCAGGCGATCCAGGAGGCCTCCCCGCTCGCGGGCACGTTCCCGCGTGGAGCCACGCTCGGTCATCCCGCACACGGTAGACGGCGCGGCGTTCCAACTCCCATCCCGGGGGCACCGCAGGGGCCTAGAATCGCCGTGCGGCCGGGACGTCCGGCTGCTGATCGACGGCCAGCACGACCAGAAGGGAGCGGGATGCCGAACGGGCTCACCCGACTCACCGAGCCGATGGTGCGCGAGGACGGCGAGCTGCGCGTCGCGACCTGGGAGGAGGCCCTCGACCGGGCCGCCGACGGGTTGCGGGCCGCCACGGAGCGTCACGGCGGCACGGGGGTCGGCCTGTTCAGCTGCTCGAAGGCCACGAACGAGATGAACTTCGCAGCCCAGAAGTTCTTCCGTCAGGCCCTCGGCAGCAACAACATCGACAGCTGCAACCGCACCTGACACGCGCCGAGCGTGGTCGGTCTGGCCACGGTCTTCGGTGCCGGAGGCGGTACCAGCTCATACGAGGAGGTCGAGCACGTCGACCTCATGATGCTCTGGGGCTCGAACGCCCGGGCGGCGCACCCGATCTATTTCCACCATGTCCTGAAGGGGATCCACAAGGGCATGCGACTGATCGTCGTCGACCCCCGCCGCACCGAGTCCGCCGAGTGGGGCGACCTCTGGCTCGGCCTGGATGTCGGGACCGACATCGCGCTCTCGAACACGATGGCTCGGGAGATCATCGTGAACGATCTGCATCACCGCGCGTTCATCGAGCTCGCGACGACGGACTTCGATGACTACGTGGCCTCGGTGATGGACTGGACGCTCGAGCGGGGCGCGGAGGTCACCGGGATCCCGGCGGACGTGATCCGCGAGGTGGCGCACGCCTACGCCAAGGCGGACCGCGCCATGATCTGTTGGACCCTCGGGATCACGGAGCATCACAACGCCGCCGACAACGTGCTGGCCCTGATCAACCTCGGCCTTCTGACCGGGCACGTGGGGACGTACGGATCGGGGCTGAACCCGCTGCGGGGCCAGAACAACGTCCAGGGCGGTGGCGACATGGGCGCGATCCCTCACCACCTGACCGGCTTCCAGGAGGTCGAGAACGATGTCGTGCGGGCTCGCTTCGAGCAGGAGTGGGGATCGAAGATCAACCCCAAGAAGGGGTGGCATCTCTCCCAGATGTTCGAGGCGATGGAGGAAGGCGAGCTCACAGCGCTCTACGTGATCGGAGAGAACCCGGCGGCCTCCGAGGCCGACAACCAGCGCACGCACAAGCTCCTGGCCAACCTCGACATCCTGATCGTCCAGGACATCTTCCTGACGCACACCGCGGAGATGGCCGACGTCGTGCTGCCGGCGGCGAACTCGGCGTTCGAATCGGAGGGGACCGTGACGAACAGCGAGCGGCGCGTGCAACGCGTGCGGCCCGCGCTGCAACCACCGGGGAATGCCCGGGACGACATCTGGATCATCGCGCAGCTCGCCGCTCGACTGGGGCACGACTGGGGCGACCCTTCCGCTCACGACGTGTGGGAGGAGGTCCGGCGCCTGTCGCCGATGCACGCCGGGATGGCGTGGGAGCGGCTCGAGGAGCTCGGTGGGATCCAATGGCCGTGCCCGGACGACGAGCATCCCGGAACGACGTTCCTCCATGGGCGGCTGTGGTCCGAGGATCCGGCAGAGCAGGGGAGGAAGGCGCCGTTCTCCGTCGTGCTCTACGAGCCCCCCGTAGACGAGCTCGACGAGGACTACCCGTTCCGGCTCACCACCGGTCGTCGGTTGGACTCCTACAACACCGGCGTGCAGACCGGCGAGTACACCTCGCCGCTCCGACGCGAGGAGACACTGGACATGTCCCCGGAGGACGCGGAGCGCCTCAGGCTCCGCGAGGGGGAGCGGGTCCGGGTTCTCTCCCGACGAGGCGAGGTCGTGGCGCCGGTCCGGCTCGCCCTGGGCCTGCGACCCGGTCTCCTGTTCATGACGCTGCACTTCCCCGACCAGGTGGACGTGAACAACCTCACGATCGACGCTTGGGATCCGAAGTCGGGGACGGCGGAGTTCAAGGCGACCGCGGTCCGCGTGGAGAAGCTCGAGGAACCGGCCGTCGCGAGCGGCGGCGGGGGCGGCGAGTGACGGGGCCGGGGACCCGAGGAGCGAGCGTCGAAGGCGCGAGCGCAGCCCCCTGGAAGCGAAGGTTGCCGTGGACCTGCATCTGATGGAGGCCGCGCCGACCGCGGAAGAACGTGCCGCGGTCGACGGGCTCCTCGGGCCGCCGGAGACCGGCTGGGTGGGCGCCACCGAGCGGAGCGCGGACGATCTCCGCGTCGTCCGCGCCGGTCGCGAGGCGCGCGAGCAGCGGCACCTGCTGCTGCCGGCCCTGCACGCGCTCCAGGCGGGGGTCGGCTGGATCAGCCGCGGAGGGCTGAACTACGTGTGCCAGCGGCTCTCCGTTCCGCCGGCCGAGGCGTACGGCGTGGCGACGTTCTACGCGATGTTCAGCGTCGAGGAGCGACCCGCCAACGTGGTCCACGTGTGCGACGACCTCGCGTGCAGGGGAGCCGGCGGCCTCGCCCTCTGCGGGGAGCTCGAGCGCGACGCGGGGCCGGAAGGGGCAGACGCCGGCGGCTGGACGTGGGTCCGTTCGCCGTGCCTCGGCATGTGCGAGCAGGCGCCGGCCGTCTTCGCGCAGCGGGCGGGACGACCGGAGGTCGCCCTCGGCGGCGCGACGCGCGAGACCGTGGCCGAGGTCGTCGCGCCGGACTCCGCCGTCATCTGCGCCGGCGGCGTGGGAGCTCCGCAGACGGCGGATGCGGGATCCCGAGACAGCCTGCGCTTGCTCCGTCGCGCCGGCGTCGTCGACCCCACGTCGATCGACGACTATCGCGCGCACGGAGGGTACGAGGCGCTGCGCGCGGCGTACGAGATGGGTCCAGGCCGCGTGATCGAGGCCATCACCGAAGCGAAGCTCCTGGGTCGCGGCGGGGCCGCGTTCCCGACCGGCGTCAAGTGGCAGGCCGTGTCCACCCAGCCCGCGGGGCCTCGCTACGTGGTCTGCAACGCCGACGAGTCCGAGCCGGGCACGTTCAAGGACCGCGTGGTGATGGAGCAAGACCCGTTCGCTGTGGTGGAGTCGTTGACGGTCGCGGGGTTCGCGTGTGGTGCCGACCGAGGCTTCGTGTACATCCGGGGTGAATATCCGCTCGCGACCGAGCGGATGGAGCACGCGATCGGAGAGGCGCGACGGCACGGATCCCTCGGTGACGACGTGATGGGCAGCGGCAGGACCTTCGACATCGAGCTCCGCCGCGGCGCCGGAGCCTACATCTGTGGGGAGGAGACGGCCCTGTTCAACTCGCTCGAGGGGAAGCGCGGAGAGCCGAGGAACAAGCCGCCGTTCCCGGTCACGTTCGGTGTGTTCGGCAGACCGACGGCGATCAACAACGTGGAGACCCTGATCAACGTCCTGGAGGTCCTCCGGATCGGAGCCGACGCCTACGCTGCGATCGGCACCGAGGGGTCCACCGGACCCAGGCTGTTCTGTCTCTCCGGTGCCGTTGAGCGACCCGGTGTCTACGAGGTCGAGCACGGGGCGACCGTCCGCGACCTGATCGCACTCGCCGGCGGTGTCCCTCGGGGGAGCACGCTGAAGGCGGTCCTGCTGGGTGGAGCGGCCGGGGGGTTCGTGGGCCCGGACATGCTCGATGCGAGGCTGACGTTCGAGGACGCGCGACAGGGCGGCTACACGCTCGGATCCGGCGTGATCATGGTCTTCGACGAGCGCGCGGACCTGGTCGATCTGTGCTTGCGGATCGCACGGTTCTTCCGCGACGAGAGCTGTGGGCAGTGCGTGCCGTGCCGCGTGGGAACCGTGCGGCAGGAGGAAGCGCTCCATCGGCTCGTGGCGGGGACCCCGATCGGCTCCGCCCAGGACGAGCTCGCCCTGATCGACGAGGTGGCCCGGGTGATGCGCGACGCGTCGATCTGCGGCCTCGGACAGACGGCGGCCAACGCCGTCCAGTCCGCGATCTCCAAGCTGGGCGTCTTCGACGGGGGTGCCGCGTGAGCCAGGCCGTGCCGCTCGACCGGCCCCGGCGGCTCCTCGACCTGGAGATCGACGGTCGAACGACGCGGGCCCCCGAAGGTGCGACGATCCTGGACGCCTGCCGGGCGGAGGGCGTGGATACACCGACGATGTGCTACGCGGGCAACCTCACGCCGGTCAACGCCTGCCGGGTCTGCATGGTCGAGGTAGAGGGCTCGCGCGTGTTGGTCCCGGCGTGCTCCCGGCCCGTCGAGGACGGGATGAAGGTGCAGACCGATACCGAGCGCGTGCGCCATTCGCGGAAGCTCGTGATGGAGTTCCTCGCCTCGAGCGTGGACACGAGCCTCGCCTCCACCGACTGGCTCCGATGGATGGGGGAGTACGGAGCGGATCCGTCGCGCTACGGGGCCGCGATGGAACCGATGGAGACCGGCGAGCGCGACGAGCGGTGGGCCGGTCACCATCATGACCCCGACCCGACGATCGCGGAGACCGTCGCCCAGCCCGTGAAGGTGGACAACGAGCTGTACGTCCGCGACTATGAGCGGTGCGTCCTCTGCTACAAGTGCGTCGAAGCGTGCGGGGTCGATGCGCAGAACACGTTCGCGATCGCGGTGGCAGGTCGCGGCTTCGACGCGAGGATCTCCACGGAGTTCGCCGTGCCGCTGGACGAGTCCGCATGCGTGTACTGCGGGAACTGCATCGGTGTCTGTCCCACCGGTGCCCTGATGTTCAAGTCCGAGCACGACATGCGAGCGGAGGAGACGTGGGACGAGGACGCGCAGACCGTTACGAACACGATCTGCCCGTACTGCGGCGTGGGGTGCGAGCTGGAAGTGCACGTCCAAGACAACGAGATCGTCAAGGTATCGTCGCCGGAGGACCACTCGGTGACGAGCGGCCACCTCTGCATCAAGGGGCGGTTCGGGTTCTCCTACGTGCAGAGTCGGAGGGGTCGCGACGACCGACGACCGAGATAGCGTCGCCGGGATCGTGCTCGCGGGAGGCCGCTCCCGACGGTTCGGCCGCGACAAGCTCGCCGAGGAGATCGACGGTCGGCCGTTGCTCCACCATCCGGTCCTCCGACTCCTCGACATCTGCGATCGCGTCGTCGTGGTGATCGGCCCCCAGATCGAGGAACCGTCCATGCCCGCCGGTGCCTCCGTCACCTTCGCTCGTGACTCGACCGCCGACGAGGGCCCGCTCCGCGGGTTGGCTGCGGGGCTCGAGATCGCCGATGCGACGTGGGCGATCGTGGCGGGCGGCGACATGCCGGACCTCCAACCGCCCGTGCTCCGGGAGATGCTCCGGGCAGGCCGGGAGACCGGCGCCGTGGCGGTCATCCTCTCCGATGGCGGGGACGCCAGGCCGCTTCCCTGCGTCGTGCGGACCGAGCCGGCCGCGGATGCCGTCGCGGTCCTCCTCGGGAGTGGACGGCGAAGGCTCCGGGATCTCCTCTCGGCCGTCCGGACCGTGGTGGTGGACGAGCCTTCCTGGGCCGCCCTCGATCCGGGGCGTCGGACCCTGGTGGATATCGACGAGCCGGCCGACGTCGAGCGCGCGCCTCGCCGCTAGGCTCGTGGGGTGCCGCACGAGCCGTTCACGCTCGGATCGTTCGAGGTCGTGCCCCTCTGCGATGGATGGGCGCCTCTGCCGCTCGACGACGAGGCGCCCGGCCACGACGTCGACTGGGGAGAACACCGCTCCCGGTTCCCGTGGGCGTTCCCTCCCGACGACGCGAAGAGCTGGGCGTGGCACGTCCACGCCTTCCTGATCCGCCACCCGGATGGCCCGGTGCTCGTCGATACGGGGATCGGCGGCCTCGGCCGACCACCCTTCGACGTCGCGGGGCGGCTCGAGGATGAGCTCGCCGCGATCGAGGTCTCTCCGGACAGCGTGCAGCACGTGATCCTCACGCACCTGCACGGCGACCATGCGGGCGGCGCGTGCGCGGGCGACGGCAGTCCGCTGTTCCCGAACGCTCGGTACCACGTGCATCCGGAGGACTGGACGTTCTTCGCTACCCACCGGACGCCGAAGGACTTCACGGGCCGTTTCGCGATGGCCGGCCTCGAGGGGCTCGGCATGCTCGACCTCGACCCGACGGATCACGAGGTCATGCCGGGGCTCTCCCTGCGGCACGCACCCGGGCACACGCCGGGGCACCGGGTGGTCCAGCTGGAGCAAGCGGACGCCACCTTGCTGCTCGTCGGCGACCTCCTCCACACGACGCCTCAGGTGGTCCATCCCACGTGGCGGTCGAACCACGACGAGGATCCCGAGCTCGCGGCAGAGCATCGCGCGCTCTGGATCGACGCCGCGGACAGGGAAGGATGGACGGTCTGCGTCGGGCACTTCGGCCGTCCCTTCGGGCACGTGGCGGCGGCCGGCTGGTCCCCGATCTGATCTCCCTCGGTTACGGTTCGCGGGTCGCCTCCAGTTCGTCGAGCCGCTCCGTCACCAGTCCGTCGGCCTCCTCCGATGCCGCCTCTGACCGGTGATGGCCCGGAGGAACTCGTCCCGATCGAGCGCCAGGAGTTTGCTCTCGGTCGTGGCGATCACGGTCGCGGTCCGGGGGACATCGCGGATCAGGGCGATCTCTCCGAACGATCCGCCCGGCCCCAGCGTCCCGATCCGCCGACCACCCTCGAGAACCTCCACCGCGCCTTCGACGATCGCGTAGGCGATCGCCCGCGTCGCCCTGCGTGATCACGACGGATCCATCCGGCACGTGGATCGGGACGAGGTTCCTCGCCAGTCGTTCGAGCATCGGCGTGGGGAGCGGGGTGAAGAACCGCGTCGATCGCAGGAGCGCCATCTCTTCCGAGGGGATCCGGATCCCGACGTCGAGCGCGATGAGGGCTCGGCGACCCAGCAGGGCGACGGCCGGCAGGAGGACGCCGGCGATCAACAAGGTCCATCGAGGCCCGATCGCGACGATGATGAGCGACGCGAGGAAGGAGCCGAGACCCTCGCCGGCCATGTAGACCGACTCCAGAACCCCGAACGCGCGTGACAGCTGCTTGTCCAGGATCAATCGCTGAAGCATCACCCGCCCGTTGACATCGGCGAGCGCGCCTCCCACCCCGCTCATCGCCAGGAAGAAGCCCGCCAGAGCCGGATGCGCGGCGATCCCGGCGATCGAGAGTCCGCTCCACGAGACCCCCCACCGGAACGATCGGGATGCCCGCCACCGCGCCGCGAGGCCGACCGCGAGCGTCGCTCCCACGACGGCGCCGACGCCGATCGAGGCGGTAAGGAAGCCGACGCCGGCGTCGCCCGTGCCGACGAGTCGACGGCGAGGACCACGATCAACACGTCGACGAACCCGAGCTGGACCATCGAGAGCCCCACCGTCGCCATCAGGAGCAGCGAACGGCGATCCTGGGCCACCGCCCGGACGCCCTCGACGGCATCGGATGCGACGACCCGGACGCCGGACGTCCCTCCCTCCTTCGCGGGCTCCGTGCGTACCCGGATCGAAGCCACGCTCACGGTGCCCAGGAAGAGCATCGCGGCGAGGGCGGCATCCACCACGCGGGATCGCGAAAGAGAACCCGGCGCCAGCGCCATCAGTCCACCGGCGAGGAGTGGGCCGAGGAGGATGCTGAAGCTCTCGAGGAGGCTGCTCGCAGCGAAGGCGCTCGAGAGCTCCTCCGGCGTGCGAGCCACCCGCGGGAGGAGGGAGGCATGCGTGGGACGGACGAGCGTGATCATCCACCCCGCGGTCGTGGCCGACGCGTAGACGAGCGGGGCCGGAGCGGTGGTGAGCAATGCGACGGCGGCCAGCGTCGTCGTCGCGCTGAGCGAGGCATAGGCGTACAGCAACACCCGCTCGCGGCGGTGCCGATCTCCGAGGACCGACCCCACCGGTGCGATGAGCGCGGCGGGGATCAGTTGCAAGGGGCTCGCCAGACCGACCATGACGCTGCCGCCGTCCTCGTACGCGTAGACGATCAGCGCGATGAACGCCGCCCATTCGGTGATCGTGAACGCGAGGTAGGCCGCCAGCGCCTTCGCGATATCGGGGGACCGGAACGACCGGCCGAGCGCTGCGAACGACGTCCGCGCGTCGGCGAGAACGCGCCCACCGGTGATCCTGTCTCCGGCCGTTCCTCCTCCACGAGGGCAGGAGTCTAGGCCAGGTCGTCCGGGCCCGCGTTGGACTACAGTCGTTCCCGAAGAGCGGGCGCCTCGCGCATCTGCCCGCGCATCACACCACCCTCTCCTGAAAGGACCTCGGCATGTCGCGTCGTGTCCTGATCATGGGAGCCGCCGGCCGCGACTTCCACAATTTCAACGTCGTCTTCCGCGACGACCCCTCCACCGAGGTCGTCGCGTTCACCGCGACGCAGATCCCGTACATCGACGACCGGACCTATCCCGCGAAGCTCGCCGGGGAGCGCTACCCGGACGGGATCCGGATCCACGAGGAGGACGAGCTCTCACGGCTGATCCGCCAGCTCAAGGTGGACGACGTGGTGTTCGCCTACTCCGACGTCTCGCACGAGCACGTCATGCACAAGGCGAGCGAGGCGCTCGCGGCCGGAGCGAACTTCCTGCTGCTGGGGCCGGACGCCACGATGCTGAAGCCTGCCATCCCCACCGTGGCCGTGACGGCCGTCCGCACCGGCGTCGGGAAGTCGCAGACGACCCGCGCGGTCGCAGCGACCCTGAAGGAGGCCGGCAAGAAGGTGGTCGCGGTGCGCCATCCGATGCCGTACGGCGACCTCACGGCGCAGCGCGTCCAACGGTTCGCGGAGCTCGAGGATCTCGATCGCCACCACTGCACGATCGAGGAGCGTGAGGAGTACGAGCCACACATCACCACGGGAACCGTGATCTACGCGGGCGTCGACTACGCCGCGATCCTCGAGCAGGCACAGTCCGAGGGCGACGTGCTCCTGTGGGACGGAGGGAACAACGATCTTCCCTTCTACCTGCCGGACGTTCACATCGCGCTCGTCGATCCTCTCCGGGTGGGCCACGAGACGAGGTATCACCCCGGCGAGGCCAACCTCCGCCGGGCCGACGTGATCCTGATCAACAAGATGGATTCATCGACGCCGGAACAGGTCGCGCGGCTCGAGGAGACGATCGCGCAGACGAATCCGATGGCCACCGTGGTGAAGGCCAACTCGAGGGTGACGGTGGACGATCCCGCTGCGATCGCCGGGAAACGGGTGCTCGTGGTCGAGGACGGTCCGACGCTCACGCACGGGGAGATGAAGATCGGCGCCGGTGTGGTGGCGGCGCAGCGCTCCGGCGCCGCCGAGATCGTGGATCCGCGGCCGTGGGCGGTGGGGACGATCGCCGAGACGTTCGAGAGATACGACGTGGGAGCGGTCCTGCCCGCGATGGGCTACAGCCAGGGTCAGCTCGACGAGATGGCGAAGATCATCGACGCAGCGAACGCCGACCTGGTGGTGATCGGGACGCCGATCGACCTCCGTCATGTGATCGACATCCGCAAGCCCGCCGTTCGGGTGCGGTACGACCTCGACGTGCTTCCGGAATCGCCGCAGCTGCTCGACGTGCTGCGGCCGGTCGTGTAACAGACTCCGCCCCGAGCGAAGCAGGTGAAGGGAGCCGCCGAACATGGAACGCGTCGTCGTCGCGCTCGGCGGCAACGCGCTGCTCCGACGCGGTGCCGACGACACGTTCGAGGAGCTGTATCGGGCGGCCCGCACCGCCGCGGAGCGGATCGCCGAGATCGCTGCCGAGGGGTGGGAGGTCGTCGTCACGCACGGCAACGGCCCGCAGGTGGGACGCATCCTGATCCAGCAGGAGGCCGCGGCCAAGACGGTGTCCCCGATGCCACTGGACGTCTGTGGCGCCGAGAGTCAGGGGCTGATCGGCTACCTGCTCCAGGTGACGATCGGCGACGTCTTCTTCGAGCGAGGGATGGAGCGCCCGGTCGCCACGGTGCTCACGCTGACGCGGGTCCGACCGCAGGACCCGGCCTTCCGGAAGCCATCGAAGTTCATCGGTCCCTTCTACACCGCGGCCCAGGCACACAGGCTCGAGGAGCAACGCCACTGGGTGATGAAGGAGGACCCGCACGGTGGGTGGCGTCGGGTCGTGCCGTCCCCGCGTCCCTACTCGATCGTCGAGACGCCGATCGTGAAGCGATTGGTCGCCGACGGGGTGATCGTGATCGCCGGCGGTGGGGGAGGGGTACCCGTGATCGAGAAGGGGCCACGTCTGATCGGCAAGGAAGGCGTGGTCGACAAGGACCTGGCGGCCGCGATCCTCGCCGCCGAGGTGGAGGCGAGCACGCTGCTGATCCTCACCGACGTGCAGAAGGTCCAGCGAGGGTTCGGCACGCTCTATCCGGACGCGATCGATCGCATGACCGCCGACGAGGCCGCGGACCTGCTGAAACGTGGGGAGTTCGGCGCCGGCTCGATGGGACCGAAGGTCCAGGCCGCGATCGACTTCCTCGAGGCCGGCGGGACCCGCGTGATGATCGGTGACCTCGACGAGGCGCCGGCGGTGCTCCGCGGCGAGGCGGGCACCGAGATCGTCCCGTCGTGAACGGCGACACGCTCCGCGTCGGCACCTGGAACGTCCACGGGATGCGCGCCGGCGTGGACGAGATCGCTCACGTGATCCGGGCCGAGCAGACCGACATCGTGCTGCTGCAGGAGTCCGGTCCTCGCCGGCGCCTCCGGACCGTCGGCGAGCGCCTCGGCATGCTGGTGTGTGCCGACCCATGGGCGTTCCCACGCCGAAGGATCCAGAACGCGGTCCTCATCCGGCGAGGGCTGGCCGCCACGGTCTCCCACCGTCTCCGTCGGTTCTCGGGGGGCTCCCTCCTGTATCCGCGAGGTGCGATGCTCGCCGACGCCGACCCCCGCCTCTCCGTGCTGTCGGTGCATCTCGGCTTGGACAGGAGCGAACGCGCGCAGCACGTCGAACAGCTGTT
The DNA here is from genome assembly GCA_021155985.1 of Actinomycetes bacterium. Lineage (GTDB taxonomy): Bacteria > Actinomycetota > UBA4738 > UBA4738 > HRBIN12 > JAJNBA01. The sequence goes on along the minus strand of JAJNBA010000005.1, from coordinate 88,710 downwards.
GGCGATGCTCGAGGGATCGGCCGCCACCTTCGTCGTGGGGGGAGACCTGAACGCCCTCCCGGGCCAGCCTGGTCCGTCGTCGCTCGCCGGCCTCGCCCCGGACTGTTGGGAGGCCGCGGGCGAGGGCTCCGGCGCGACGTATCCCTCCCACGCGCCCACGGCGCGGATCGACTACCTGTTCGCGGGGCGAGCGTTCCGGCCGCTCCGCGCGTGGACCGCGGGGGGCACCGCCTCCGACCATCTGATGGTCGTGGCGGACCTCGGGCTCACAGCGAGCCGGGAGGACGGGGCGAGCGCCCGGGGTTCCTGAAGAGCTGGAGCGCCATGTACAACCCGAAGAGGGTGACCGCCACCACCAGGAGGGACAGCAGCCCGAGGAAGAACCACTCGAGGAACCCGTTGATCGCGAGCACGTGTGCATCCTACCGGCGGGGGTTCGGGGGAACGCTTCGGTAGGGTGGCGCGATGCGCCTCGGGATCCTCACCGGCGGAGGCGATTGCCCGGGACTGAACGCCGTGATCCGGGCGGTGGTCCGCCGCGGCATCCGGTTCCACGGCATGGCGTTCGTTGGGTTCCAGGACGGGTGGCGTGGCGTCCTCGACGGCGCGACCCAGCCGCTCGGGATCGCCGACACGACCGGCATCTTGCCGCGCGGGGGGACGATCCTCGGCTCCTCTGGCGCGAACCCCTACCGCCACGAGGATGGTCCCGCCACCGTCGTCGCGACCATCGCCGAGCACGAGCTGGACGGGTTGATCGTGATCGGCGGCGAGGGGACGCTCGGCGCCGCGGTCCGGCTCGCGGACGAGGGCGTGCGCATCGTGGGGATCCCGAAGACGATCGACAACGACCTCGCGGGGACCGACGTCACGGTCGGGTTCCACACGGCGGTCCAGGTCGCCACGGACGCGATCGATCGGCTCCACACCACCGCGGAGAGCCACGACCGGGTGATGCTGGTCGAGGTCATGGGCCGGTACGCCGGCTGGATCGCCGTCTACGCGGGGATGGCCGGGGGAGCCGACACGATCCTGATCCCCGAGCAGCCCTTCGACATCGACGGGATCTGCGACCACCTGCGCCACCGTCACGCCAGCCGCAGCTCGTTCTCGATCGTGGTGGTCGCCGAGGGTGCGGTGCCTGCAGACGGAACGCTGGAGCTCCCGGAGGCCCCATTCGACGAGAACGGCTTCCCGAGGCTCGGCGGCCTCGCGAATCATCTGGCACCCGAGATCGAGAAACGGACCGGGTTCCAGACGCGCGTCACGATCCTCGGCCACGTCCAGCGGGGAGGCACGCCGGTCTCGTTCGACCGGGTCCTCGCCACCCGGTTCGGTGTCGCCGCCGCCGACCTGGCGGCCGCGGGCGGCTGGGGCCGGATGGTCGCGCGGAAGGCCCAGGACATCCGCGACGTGCCGATCACCGAGGCGGTGTCGGAGCGCAACCTGGTCCCGGTGGAGCTGTATCGGGAGGCCGAGGTCTTCTTCGGGTAGGTCGACGCGGGCCGGTTGTAGGGTCGACGCATGCGCATCGGCATCCTCACGGGAGGCGGCGACGTCCCCGGCCTGAACGCGTGCATCAAGGCCGCGACGACCCGGGCCGTCCAGGAGGGCCACGATGTCGTCGGCATCCGTCGCGGCTGGGGGGGCATGCTGGAACTCGACCCCGACGACCCGGCCTCCACGGCCACCCACACGGTCCGGCTCGATCCCGACGTGGTCCGAACGATCGACCGGACCGGGGGCACGATCCTGCACACGTCGCGGACGAACCCGGCGAAGGTCCGCGCCGCGGACGAGCCCGACTTCCTGAAGGCCGGTCGAGTCAACGACGAGGCCAGGGACCACACGTCCCACGTGATGAAGGTGCTCGACCACCTCGGGATCGACGCGATGATCCCGATCGGCGGCGACGACACGCTCTCGTTCGCGCTCCGGCTCCACGACGAGGGCGTGCCCGTGGTGGCCGTCCCGAAGACGATGGACAACGACGTCCACGGCACCGACTACTGCATCGGCTTCTCCACGGCGGTCACCCGCACGGTGATCTTCATCCACCAGCTCCGCACGAGCGCCGGGTCGCACGAGCGGCTGGCGGTCGTCGAGGTGTTCGGCCGGTACAGCGGTGAGACCTCGCTGGTATCCGCCTACCTCTCGGGGATGGACCGCGCCATCATCAGCGAGGTCCCGTTCGACGTCGAGAAGCTCGCCACGTTCCTGATGGACGACAAGAGGAAGAACCCGTCGCGGTACGCGATGACCACGATCTCGGAGGGCGCGCATTTCGTCGGCGGCGAGATGGTGATGGGCGGCACCGCGGACGCGTACGGCCATCGCAAGCTCGGCGGGATCGGCGCGCAGACCGGCGAGGCCCTGAAGGAGATCACCGGCGAGGGGATCATCTACCAGCAGATCGGCTATCTGATGCGCTCGGGCCAGCCGGACTCGCTCGACCTGATGGTGGCGATCAACTACGCGGTGATGGCGGCGGATCTGTTGCTCGAGGGAACGCACGGACGACTCGTGGCGCTCCGGAACGGCAGCTACGTGAACGTGCCGCTCGAGGTCGTCCGCCAGGGCGTCAAGAGAGCCGACGTGGACGCGCTCTACGACGCCGACGAGTATCGCCCGAAGATCCGCCACGTCGACGGCAAGCCGATGTTCCTCTACTGAGGTCGGCCGCGCCGACGGCGCCTGAGCACCGCCGATACACTCGGCGGCCATGAGCTCCTTCCGGGTCGACCTCCGTTCGGACACGGTCACGAAGCCGTCCGAGGCGATGCGTCGCGCGATGGCCGAGGCCGAGGTCGGCGACGACTGGTACGACGACGACCCGACCGTGAACCTGCTCCAGGAGCGCTGCGCGGAAGCCGTCGGCAAGGAAGCCAGCGCGTTCGTGCCCACCGGGACGATGGCGAACCAGATCGGGCTGCGACTGCACTTCGAAGGACCCGGACACCTCGTCGCGGCGGCGGCCGGCCTGCACGTCACCAGCGTCGAGGTGATGACGGCAGCGGCGTTGGCAGGCATCGCCTACCGCACCATCGATCCCGGCCCACGTGGCTGGATCGATGCCGAGCAGGCTGCACAGCTCCTCGAACCCGACGAGTTCTACGACGTCGAGGTGATCGACCTCCTGTCCGTGGAGAACACGGTCGGGGGGGCCGGCGGACGCGTGATGCCGATCGACGAGCTCCGTGCGGTTCGGAAGGTGGCGAACGACGCGGGGGTGCCGATCCACCTCGACGGGGCTCGGATCTTCAACGCGGCCGCGACCGGCCAGAACGACGCGGCGGAGATCGCCGCCGAGGTCGACACCGTGATGTTCTGTCTCTCGAAGGGCCTCGGCGCTCCGATCGGCTCCGTCCTGTGCGGGCCGGCGGACATGGCGCGGGAGGCCCGGCGCCTGAAGATCCTGTACGGCGGCGCCTGGCGTCAGGCCGGGATCGTCGCCGCGGCCGGCCTGATCGCCCTCGAGGAGGGCCCGAAGCGCCTCCACGAGGACCACGAACGCGCCCGCCATCTCGCCGAGGGCGTGGCCGAGACGCTGCCCGGCTCCGTCGACCTCGAACAGGTTGAAACGAACATGGTCTTCGTCGACACCGAAGCCGTGGGGATGCCGATGCTCGAGACCATCGAGCGGCTGGCCGCCCTCGGGGTGGGCGTGACGCATTCGGGTGGGCAGATCCGGATGGTCACACACCTCGATATCGACGACACCGGCGTCGCGGTCGCGCTGGATGCGTGGCGTGCGCTCGCGTCGGAGAGAGGACGCTGATGGCCCTGTTCTCGAAGAACTATCCGCCGGAGATCGCCGCGCGCATCCCGCCGGGGCAGCGGTTGGTGAAGACCTGGCCGGTGCTGCACTACGGGCCGATCCCGACCTTCGACGGGACGAACTGGGACCTGGAGCTCGCCGGACTGGTGGAGAACCCCGTGACGCTCTCCTACCAGGAGCTCCGCGCCCTGCCGAACGCCGACGTGCCGGCCGACATGCACTGCGTGACCGGATGGACGACGCTGGACAACTCCTGGCACGGGGTCTCGTTCCGGACGCTGCTCGAGCTGGTGAAGCCCACGCCGGAGGCGAAGTGGGTGATCGCCCACTGCGAGTACGGCTACACGTCGAACCTCTCCCTCGAGGCGATGAGCGACGAGGACGTCCTGGTCGCGTGGGCGAACGGGGGACAGGATCTCGAGCCGGAGCACGGGTGGCCGCTCCGGCTCGTCGTGCCGAAGCGGTACGCCTGGAAGAGCGCGAAATGGCTCACGGGGCTCGAGTTCGTCGACGAGAACAAGCGGGGCTTCTGGGAGGTCCGCGGGTATCACATCCACGCCGAGCCGTTCGGCGAGGAGCGGTACTCCTACCAAGAGGGTGCACGGGCGGAGTTGGAGCCCTAGCCCGACCGGTCCTCGCCCACACGCGGGCGGCCTCGTTGCACGAAGGCCATCACCCACCCGGCGATCCCCACGGCCGCGACGAGGACCGTCCCCCACGGTGGGTGGAGCGGGACGCCGGCGCGGCTAGCCAGGAGCCCGACCGATGTCAGGATCCCCACGCCGAACGCCGGGGCCACGGACATGACGCCGATACCGGGCAGATCGGTGAGGGACGCCCACCCCCCGCCGCTGAAGGCCAAGAGTGCGAGGAGGACCACCACCGACGCGGCCAGATGGATCGGAGGTGGTGCCCGTGGCGGCTGTCCGACCTGGATCCCCTCGGGATCGGGACCGAAGATGAGGTGGACGCCCGGGCCGAGGGAGCGTCCGACGCCCGGCGGTTCCCGGTAGGCATCCAGAGACACCACGACGGTCCCCGCCCGCTCGCGGGCGGCGGGTGGGAGTCCGAGATCGGGGGCGTGCTCGTCGATCCTCGCAGGGATCATCGTGATGAAGCGCAGTCGATCTGCCGGCAACACCGTCCACGCACGGTTGAAGGGAGCCCGTTCCCGGTACGCCTCGATGAGGATCACGATCCTCGTCTGCGGCGGCAGCGATCCGACGTAGGACGAGAGCGTGCGGAGCTGCCCGAACTCATCCGCTTCCAGGGTCGGCTCTCGGCTCCACCACACGGATGCGCCCGCTCCCACGAGGCCGATCGTCGCCGCCAGGGCTCCCGCGATGGCGAGGGAGGCGAGGAGGCGCCGACCGCGTCGTTCGAGGAGGTCGCCGGCAGCGAACGCTCCGAGCACGAGCGCGATCGGGATCCCGAGTGCGAATCCGGCCCAACGGTAGGGAGGGAGTGGCAGCTCGAGGAGGAACCAGGCCACGATGCTGATGACCCCGAGGGACGCCCAGATGCCCAGGAGAACCCCGGCACTCCGGCGCCTCCGATCGGAGACGAGGAGTGCCGATCCGAGGGCGGCGAGCGGGATCGTGACCGGAAGGGCGAGGGCGGGGAGGCGCAACTCGACCCTCCCCGCCGGACCCGGGCGGGCGGGATCGACCTCGGGCAGACGTGAGGGGCGCTGCGGCGCCAGGAGCAGGAGACCGATCACGCCGACCACCGTGCCGATCGCGAGCATCCTGGCGAGCCTGCCGAGGGCCACGCGTGGCGATCGATCCTCTTCATCACCGAGGCGGACGGAGCGGATGACCGCCGTCACCGCGAGGATCGCGACGAACAGGAGCGCGAACATCCAATGCAGGAGGACCGCTCCGACGACGAGGACGGCTCCGGCCCAGACACCGCGGCGACCACGGGCGACCTCGAGCGTCATGACCGCGGCCGCCATCGCGACCACATCGAGAGCGAGATTCGCGGCGTAGCCGACGGCGGTCCATGCGACGAACGCCGAGCCACCGACCGCGACGGCGATGGCACCGGAGCGAGCACGTCGCTCCAGCGCCCCATCAGAGGCGAGTGAGCCGGTCGCCAGACCCAGCGCGGCCGAGAACAGAGCCGGCGCCAGCCACATCAGCGACAAGGACGAGAGGCCCGTCGTCGATCGAAGGAGGCTCAGCACGAGAGGGTATCCGGGGCGATCGCCCAGCGGCTTGGGGGCGTTCGTCTCGTCCGGGTTGAGGGACGCGATCCCGAGATCGTGGACCACGTTGGTCCGCCAGATGTAGGTGGACGTGTCGACGCCGAACGGCATCGTCGAGGGGTCGGCGACGAACGGGACCAGGTAGATCGCCGCGATGATCCCCGCGGGGAGGACCACCGCGACCAGGATCTCGAACCAGAGCTTCCTCGTGCGCTGGCTCCCCCAGCGCGCTCGCTCGATCCCTTCGATCACGTGGTCGGCGAACGCGCGGACCTGACGTCGAAGGTCGCCGTTCCACCCTCGGACCCCGTCACGGTGTGACGCGCCGGATGCGGGTCCTCAGGATGTCCCGGAAGCTCACGATGCCCGCGATGGTCGTCCCGTCCACCACCGGCAGATGGCGGAAGCCTTGACTCATCATGATCTCGGTGGCTTCACCGGTCTCCATGTCGGGTCTCGCGGTGACCGGATCCCCGGTCATCCAGTCGACGACGCGCGTCGAGGTCAGGTCGGCGCGCGCGGCGGCGGCGCGGAGCACGTCGCGTTCCGTGAAGATCCCCATCAACGTGGATCCCTCCATCACCAGCGCCGATCCGAAGCGCCCCTTCAGCATGCTGGCCGCGACGTCCGCGACGGGTGTGCTCGGCGTGGTCGAGAACACCTCCGGCGTCATGATCTCCCTCAGCGTGGCCATGTCCGCTCCTCAGGCTCCATCTCAACCGCCGCCCTCGCCGCCGACCTCATGGGTCTCGAGATCCCCGGCCGGGGTGGCGGGATCGGCCAGGTCGTCGTTCAGCTGACGCCAGAGCGCGCCACCCCACGAGCTCACGTGCGGCCAGCGTTGCCAGAAGAGCTGCAGGGTCGTCTCGTCGAAGGTGCGGATCGCGTCGTCGGGGGTGACCGACTCGGCCACTCGTTCGTACTCCTCGATGACCCGCAGGAGCCGATCGGAAGCGTCGTCCACAAGCACTCCTCCTCCCGGCGCGGAGTCTAATCCGGAGCCGCGAGGCGCCGCAGGTGGGCGATGTCCCTCCGTTGGCGATCGGCATCTCCGGGCGTCTCGAGCATCCAGGGAACCGAGCCGAGCACGGGATCGTTCGCCAGCGCCCGCCAGCCCTCCTCACCGATCTGCCCGTCGCCGATGTCGGCATGACGATCGCGGCGGGCGCCACGCTCGAAGACCGAGTCGTTCGCGTGGACCAGGGCCAGACGGTGGTCGAGCGCGCGAGCGCGAAGCTCCTGGGCGAGCCCCTCCACGCCGTCGGCGACGTCGAGGGGAACGCCGGCCGCGAACAGGTGCGCGGTGTCGAGGCAGATGCCGAGTCGCTCATCGTCCACCGCCGTGCACAGCTCCTCGGCTTCGCTCGGCACGGAGGCGACGGCACCGCTGGTGCCGGCCATCAGCTCGACCACCACCCGCGTGCGGTCGGCTTCGCTCACCGCCAGCCGGAAGCTCTCCACTGCTGCTCCCAACGCCGTATCACGATCCTGCGGCCCGCCGGCTCCGGCATGGACGACCAAGAGATCCACCCCCAGCGCGTCGCACGCGTGCACGGTTCCGAGGAGGAGCTCCCGGGTGCGCTGGAGCGTCGTGGGATCCCAGGACGCGACGTTGCCTACATAGGACAGATGCGCCACACACGGCCGCAGGCCGCTCGCCGTGAGGGCATCGAGGAACCGCCCGACCTGCGGTCCGTCGTACCGGGGAGCGGCCCACGCCCGCGGGTTGGAGACGAAGATCTGGAGGCAGTCGGCGCCCCGGAGCTCGGCTTCCTCGATCGCTCCCTCGATGCCGGTGTGCCTGCGCCGGACGTGGGCGCCCAGGATCACGCGTAGTAGACGGTGATCGTGGAGCCGTGGCGAACCCGCGTGCCGGCGGGCGGGAGCTGGCTCACGATGGAGCCGCCACTGCTGCCGGGGACCGGGAGCGCGGTGAGTTCCAGCCCGACGCTATCCGCGAGCCCGCGCGCGTCGTCGACCGTCATGCCGCCGAAGTCGGGACTGGCGAAGAACTCGGGCCCGAGCGAGACCCGCAACACGATCGTCTCACCGGGCTGGAGCTCGGTCCCGCTCGCCGGATCGGTTCCCAGGGCTCGTCCGCGCGCGACCTTGTTCGAGAAGTCCTCCTCGATCACGACCTCGAAGTCCTTCGCGGTGAGCGCATCGACCGCCCTGTCTTCCGTCATGCCGCCGACGTCGGGGATCGCCACCGGCTTCGGGCCGTCGCTGACGATCACCGTGACCGACGTCCCCCGGGGGAGCCTCGGGGCGTCGGGCTGCACGCCGATCACGTGACCCTCGGGCACCTCCCGATCGAACCGATGTCTGACGGCCGCCACGTGCAAGCCCGCCCCCGCGATCGCCTCGCGCGCGTCCGGGAGGAGCTCTCCTCGCACCCTGGGAACGTCCACCGGCGGCGGTCCGAGCGACGGGACGATCGTGATGGTGGTGCCGACATCGCGCTCCGCGCCGGCGGCCGGCTGGATCTGCTTCACGTGGCCGTCGGGAACCTGCATCGAGTACTCACCGGGAGCCCGCGTGACGTCGAACCCGAGGCTCGTGAGCCGATCCGTCGCGTTCTCGACGGTCTCACCGACGAGCGCGGGGATCACGGCCGTGTGCGGGATCGCGTACGTCCACGTGCCCCACGCGGCCGCCGTCAACAGCGCCACCAGCGCGACCGCGCCGAGGACCCTCTTGACGAACCTCCGGCGCTTCCGATGGCGCTCCATGCGGGGGACCGAGGTCTCGAGCCTCACCCCCACCTCGGTCGTCTCTCCTCCCTCCACCGTCACGGACGGGATCTCCCGAACGATCGTGGAGAGCTTCCGGGCCGGGGGGAGCTGGTGCGAGAGCACATCGAGGTCCATCCGCATCACGTCGGCGGACTCGGGCCGGAGCTCTCGGTCGCGATCGGTCGCGGCAGCCACGAAGCCGTCCAGCTCGGCCGGCAGGTCCGGCAGGACGGACGAGGGAGCGGGGACGCGGTCCGAGAGGTGCTTGTAGGCCACGGCCATCGCGGTCTCGCCGGTGAACGGGAGCTTCCCGGTCAGGAGCTCGTAGGCCACGATGCCGAGGGAGTAGAGGTCGCTTCGCGGATCGGCCGGCTCGCCGCGGATCTGCTCTGGCGCCAGATACTGCACCGTGCCGGTGACCGCCCCGGCCTGCGTCACGCGGCCGTCGGCGTACGCTCGAGCGAGCCCGAAGTCGGCGACCTTGACCACGCCTTCCTGCGTCACGAGGAGGTTCTCGGGCTTCATGTCTCGATGGACGAAGCCCTCGCGGTGAGCGTGCCCGAGCGCGAGGAGCGATTGGCGGAGGATCTCCGCGGCCTGGGCCGGCTCCATCCGTCCTTGCTCGTTCAGCAGGTGCCGGACGCTCGGGCCTCGCACGTACTCCATGACCATGTAGTAGACGCCGTCGACGGCGCCCCAGTCGTAGACGGCGACGATGTTCGGGTGAGAGAGGCTGGCCGCGGCGCGGGCCTCGCGGCGGAACCGATCGACGAAGGCAGGATCACCTGCGAGGGAACGGTGAAGGACCTTGATCGCGACCTCGCGCGGCCGTCGAGCGTGACGAATGCATGCCCTCCGCCGTGCGGGGGCGCCGGCTGCGTGATACTCCTTGCGATGGTGCTCTCCTCCCTAGGGAAGCGCTCGAGGGCAGGGTCGGAGCGCGTCCGGCGCATCGTACCGCCGGACCTGGAGGCAACCGTGGAAGCTGGGGGAAGTCCCTCGGGGGGACTCGGAGCAGAGCTCGACCGGATCGAGGCGGCGGTCGATGCGGGGGACATCGATCTTCGCCGGCTCGGCTTCTGGCGGATGGTCGGTCTGATCAAGCGCGACGACGAGCTGATCCATCGGTACGCCGACCAGGTGGGCCGGATCGACGCGAGGGCGTTCGATGCCCGGTTCCCTCATCGGGTGCCGCTCTGGCTCGGGAACGCACTCTTGGCCGCCACGATCGCGGTGGGCGTGCTGGCGGCCTGGGCCGCGGTCCTCTTCGCGATCGATACCTCCTCCGAGTCACGGACCGCGGTCGGCGTCGCCTTGCTCGTGGCGGCGCTGGCGTGGATGGTCGGGCTCCACTCGTCCGCGCACTACGTCGTGGGACGACTCGTGGGGATCCGGTTCCGGCGCTACTTCTTCGTGATCCCGCCGCCGCCGTTGCCCGGGCTGAAGACCGACTACGCGACCTACCTGCGCGCCACGCCGACCGGTCGTGCGTGGATGCACGCGTCGGGGGCGGTCGCGACGAAGCTGGCGCCCTTCCTCGCGCTCGCGCTCGCGCCCGCGACCGGCGCGCCCGGGTGGACGGTGGTCGTCCTGCTCGCGTTGGGTCTGTTCCAGATCGTCACCGACGTGCTCTTCAGCACGAAGGCCAGCGATTGGAAGAAGGTGCGACGCGAGCTGGAGATCGGCCGGGCGCGGCGGCGCGTCGCCGTCTGACACGGGTATCCTGCGACCGACCACTCGGGGAGCTCGGACACGGCCGGGCTGAGAGGCGGGGACCGCCCCGCGACCCGCAGGACCTGAACCGGGCAATGCCGGCGGAGGGAGCGATGGCGAGACTCGAGCCCAGAGCGCTCGACCTGTACGTCGTGACGACCGGGACCCTCGTCTCCGGTCGCGCGCACGGCGAGATCGCGACGGCGGCGGTGGAAGGCGGCGCCACCGCGGTCCAGCTTCGTGCTCCGGAGCTCTCCGACGACCGCCTGCTGCCGCTCGCGGCGGTCCTCGCGAGGAGCTGCGGAGAGGCGGGCGTCCTGTTCCTCGTGAACGACCGGGTGGAGGTGGCGATCCGCTGCGACGCCGCCGGGGCGCACATCGGACAGGACGAGGACGTGCACGCGGTACGGGGACGGCTCGGCCCGGAACGGATCCTCGGCGTGAGCGTCGGGAGCGTCGAGGAGGCCCGGGCCGCGGAGGCCGCCGGCGCCGACTACCTCGGCGTGACCGTGTGGGAGACCTCCACGAAGCCCGAGGCGATCGCGATGGGACTCGAAGGCGTCCGGACGGTGGTCGGAGTGACCGCGCTGCCGGTCGTCGGCATCGGCGGGATCGACGCGCGTAACGCTCGGGACGTCCTCGTGGCAGGGGCGGCGGGGATCGCGGTGATCGGCGCCGTCGCGACCGCCGATGATCCGACCGTGGCCGTCCGGGAGCTGCGGGCCGTGGTGGATGACAGCTACGAGGACCGTCGGGCATGAGCGCACCACCGCGCGAGCAGCGGACCGGGAAGGCCACGCCCGAGCTGTTCGAGCAGGTCATCCTGCGACGACTCGGTGCCCGTGACGAGGACGTGCTCGTCGGTCCCCAGCACGGCGTCGACGTGGGCGTGGTCCGCGTGGCCGACGGCGTCGCCATGGCGCTCACTGCCGATCCCGTCTTCGTGGTGCCGGCGTACGGGTGGGAGCGGGCCGCATGGTTCGCCGTCCACATCCTCGCGTCCGACGCGTCCACGAGCGGCCTGCCGCTTCGCTGGATGTCCGTCGACCTGAACCTGCCGCCCTCGATCTCCGACGAGGAGCTCACCCTCCTATGGGACGCGTTCCACGGCGCGTGCGAGGACCTCGGGATCGCGGTGGTGACGGGCCACACGGGTCGCTACGACGGGTGTGAGTGGCCGATGGTGGGGGGAGCGACCTGCCTGGCGCTCGGGCCGGCCGACGCGTTCGTCACCCCGACGATGGCGCGCGCGGGCGATGCCGTCGTGGTGACGAAGGGAGCGGCGATCGAGACGACCGCTCTGTTCGCCGCCACGTTCCCCGATCGGCTGGGGTCCGCCGTCGGGAAGGACACGCTGCGCGCCGCCGACTCCCTCTTCGAGTCGATGACGGTGGTTCCCGAGGCCGTGCTCGCCCGTGGGTTCGGCCTGCGCGAGGACGGCGTGACGTCGATGCACGACGCGACCGAGGGCGGGGTGCTCGGTGGGCTGCTCGAAGTGGCGATCGCGTCCGGCAACGGGATCCGTGTGGATCGGGACCGCATCCCGGTCCGGCCGGAGGTGCGCGCCGTGTGCGAGCACCTCGGCATCGACCCGTACACCGCGATCAGCGAGGGCTCGTTGATCGCGACCGTCGTGCCCGCGCGCGCCGACGCCTTCGTGGAGCTGCTCGCGGGCGCCGGGATCGACGCCGCCATCGCGGGCGAACTGATCCCACGCGCGGAAGGGCATCGGCTCGTCGTGGACGGTCGCGAAGAGCCCCTCGTCCACCCCGGCCTCGATCCCTTCTGGGGAGCGTTCGGCGCGTGGGCGGCCGATGCCGCCGGCGCCGACGCCTGACGGCGCCGGTCCTGACGCGGGTCGCTGTCTCTCCCGGTACCCTCGGCGCGATGGACCTGATCTGCGTCGGCGACGTGATGCTGGATGTGCGCGTCGACGCAGGAGAGCTCGCCCGGGGCGGGGACGTTCACGGGCGCGTCGCCCTCCAGCCCGGGGGGACCTCGGGCAACGCCGCGGTGTGGGCCGCGGCGACGGGCGCGACGGCGCGCGTCCACGGCCGGGTGGGGGGCGACCTCGTGGGACGGCTGCTCCGCACCGAGCTCGAGGTCCGCGGCGTCGAGGCGGCGCTCGTGGACGATCCGGATGCTCCCTCGGGCACGATGCTGGTCGTGTTCGAGGCGGGGGAGCGATCGATGGTGGCGGACCGCGGGGCGAACGCCAGGCTCCGGCCCGATGACCTCCCACCGGAGCTCGTCGCCGGGGCCGTGCTGGTGTCCGGCTACCTCCTCCTCCAGGACGGTGCGCAGCGAGCCGGGGTCGAGGCGATCCGCCGGTCACGGGCCGGATGGATCGCGGTGGAGGCCGCCACCTGGCCCCTCGTCGAGGCGATCGGTCCCGACAGGTTCCACGAGCTCGCGTCCGGAGCATCCGTCGTCCTGGCGAACGAGCGAGAGGCTGAGGCGCTGACGTCGCTGGGCCCGATCGACGCGGCGCGCGAGCTCGGTGAGCGCTATCGTGTGGTCGCCGTCAAGCGCGGAGCTTCCGGCGCCGTGCTCGTCGTCGATGGGTCGGTCTTCGAGGCGCAGGCGGACGCGATCGACGAACGAGACCCCACGGGGGCGGGGGATGCGTTCGACGGGGTCCTCCTCGCCTCGCTCGCGCGGGGGATCGACCCTGAGGCATCACTCCACCGCGCCTGTCGGGCCGGAGCGGAGGTCGCCGCGAGTGCGTCCGTGTGGCCGTCGGCGTCGTGAGCGTGCGGATCCGGCTCGGTGAGGAGGTCGATCGCGCGGTGGTCACCGCGAGGCCGGTCGTGTGCCTCGAGACCAGCGTGATCGGCCAGGGACTGCCGCATCCCGACAACGTGGAGTGCATCGAGCGGATGGCCGGCGCGATCCGCGGGGCGGGAGCCCTGCCCGCCTGGGTCGCGGTGGTCGGCGGCGAGGTGGTGGTCGGGCTCAGCGAGGCCGAGCTCGATCCCTTCACGGAGCCCGGGCGGGCCGACAAGGTCGCGCGGCGCGACCTCCCCGCGGCGTGCGTCCGCGGCGGCCTCGGCGCGACCACCGTCTCGGCGACGATCTGGGCCGCCGCGCGCGCCGGGATCGCCGTGAGCGCGACGGGAGGCATCGGCGGCGTGCACCGCGGGTCGCATCCGGACGTCAGCGCCGATCTCGTGGAGCTGTCGCGGACGCCAGGACTCCTGGTGTGCAGCGGACCGAAGTCGATCGTCGATCCGCTGTTGACCGCGGAACGCCTCGAGGAGCTCGGCGTGAGCCTTCTCGGCTACGGCGTCGACCGCCTTCCCTTCTTCCTGGCGCGCGAGTCGACCGTCCTGCTGGAACATCGCGTGGACACGCCGGCGGACGCTGCCGCGGCGCTCGAGGCCGCGATCGCACTGGACACCCGATCGACCCTCCTGCTCTGCAACCCGATCGACGTCGCCCTCGCGATGGACCCCGTCGAGGTCGAGGCCGCGGCACGGCGGTCCGAGGATCGGGCCGAACGCGAGGGCATCCGCGGTCGCGACCTGACGCCGTTCCTGCTCACGTGTCTCGGGGAGGAGACGGGCGGTCGTTCCCTCGAGGCCAACCTCGCGTTGCTCGAGGCGAACGCGGGGCTCGCCGGGGACGTGGCCGTCGCGTTCGCTACCGGAGCCAGGTCTGGATGATGACCTTCAGGAAGTTCCAGCCGTAGCGGAAGGACTTCGGCTTCTTCGATTCTCCGCCGGCGCGGGCGAGGAACGTGACCGGCACCTCGACGACCCGAGCGCGATGTCGCAGCGCCTCGATCAGGATCTCCGTCGACCAGAACTGATCCTGCTTCAGCACGACGCGCTCGAGCAGGTCGGCGCGCGCCGCCCGGTACCCGGAGGAGGGGTCGGTGATCCGGCGGCCGGTGAGGAGCGTGATGATGCGGGAGAACACGTGCACGCCGAGGTGCCGGACGACGCTCTCTCGCTCGAACGACCCGAGCAGCCGTGAGCCGTTCACGTAGTCGGCCTCCCCTGCGAGGATCGGCGCGATCACGATCGGGATCTCCTCGGGCAGATGCTGTCCGTCGGAATCCAGCGTGACCACGATCTGGGCGCCGAGCTGCAAGGCGATCTCGTAGCCCACGCGGAGCGCCAGCCCGCCTCCCCGCCGGATCGGGAGCTCGGCGACGTACGCGCCCGCCTCGCGCGCCACGGCGGCCGTCCCGTCGGTCGAGCCGTCGCTCACCACGACGGGGACCACGTGATGGCCCTCGATCATCGCCGGGATCTGCTTGATCACGGCCGCCACGTTCTCGGCCTCGTTGAACGCCGGGCAGATCGTGACGAGCCGCTGGCCGTCCGGCAGGCCCTCCGCTCGATCCCAGTCGAACCGTTCCTCACCGAGCGCCTCGACGAGCAGACGGATGCTCCGCTCGTTCGTATCGGCCGTGGTCTGGGCGCGGAGGTACAGGAAGAACAGCACGAAGACGGCGACGAGCAGGGCGAAGATCACGCCGTCGGTACCGCGTTCGAAGTCGAACGTGCGGAGGATCGGATCGAACAGCGGCGGATAGATCGCCAGCGCCGCGACCGCCGCACACAGACCGAACAGGATGATCAGGTTCAGCCGGCTGATGTTCCTGCGGTCGTAGCCGCGCACCGCGAGGACGACCAACGCGGCGGCCCCCATCCCGGCCAGGATCCGGATCGCGGACATCGGTCAGCTCGAGGGCGCCCCGGCGCCCGCACCCCACCGGTCCCGGGGGAGGATCGCGCCCGTGATCACGCGATCCTTGTGCCGCTCGATGACCCCGAACATCGACTCCACGAGGGTCTCCGACAGGAAGTGCGGCTGCAGGCCGAGATCGAGCAGCTTGGTGTGCTTCGCGTTGTAGTAGTGCTCCTCGAGCTCGATGCGCGGGTTGTCGATCGGCTCGATCCGAACGTCGAGGCCGTGCTCCTTGCCGGCGCGCTGGACGATCTCGGCCAGCTCCATCACCGAGAACTGCTCGGTGAACTGGTTGAACACGCGGAACTCGCCGCGTTCGGCGGGGTGCAGCACCGCCAGCTCGACGCACTGCAAGGTGTCCAGGATGTTGAGGTACCCGCGCGTCTGTCCTCCCTTGCCGTAGACGGTGAGCGGGTGACCGATCATCGCCTGAACGCAGAAGCGGTTCAGCGCCGTGCCGAACACATCGTCGTAGTCGAAGCGCGTGGCGAGACGATCGTCGAGCTTCGTCTGCTCCGTCTCGATCCCGTACACGACCCCCTGGTTGAGGTCCGTCGCGCGGATCCCCCACATCCTGCACGCGAAGTGGATGTTGTTCGAGTCGTGCACCTTCGAGAGGTGGTACAGGCTGCCCGGCAGCTTCGGGTAGAGGATCGTCTCCTTCCGCCCGTTGTGCTCGATGTCGAGATAGCCCTCCTCGATGTCGATGTTCGGCGTGCCGTACTCGCCCATCGTGCCCAGCTTCACGAGATGGGAATCGGGAGCGAACTCGCGCATCGCCCACAGGACGTTGAGGGTGTTCACCACGTTGTTCTGCTGGGTGAAGACGGCGTGGTCGCGATCGCGCATCGAGTAGGGGGCGGACGGCTGCTCGCCGTAGTGGACGACCGCTTCGGGACGGAAGGAGCGGAAGAGGTCGGCGGTCAGGTCCCAGTCGACGAGGTCGCCCTCGGTGACTCCGATCCCTTCCCCGGAGACCTCCTTCCAGGCGGCAGCTCGTTCGGGGAGCGAGCCGAGGATCGGGACGAGGGTGTCGGTGCCGACCTCCTCGTGCGCGCGGCGGCGGAGGTAGTTGTCGACGACGTGCACCTCGTGCCCGCCGGCGGAGAATCGCATCGCGGTCGGCCACCCGAGGTACCCGTCGCCGCCCAAGATCAAGATCCGCATGCCGGGAAGATCCTTTCGGAGGAGTGGGGTCGGTTCATCCTACAGGCGGCCCCTGTGCTCTCGTCGCGCTCCGACGTCGAGAGACGGTGCCACCGAGCGCGAGGACGATCCACCCGCTCGCCGCGGTCGCCAGCACGATCAGCCATCCGCCGCCGCTGCCGAGGGAGAGCCCGAGACGGCTCGCGGCGGTGCCCACGAGCACGATCGCCGCGACACCGAAGGCGGGCGCGAGACCGAACGCTGCCAACCCGGACACGTCGAGGACGGAGCGGACCCATCCTCCTCCCACCGCCGTCAGCACGACGAGCGCGAGCCCGCTCGCGAGCAGCAGCTCCATCCATCCGACGCGGAACGGCGCGGGCGGCTCGAACGATGGAGGGGGAGGAGGACCGACGAGCACCTCCACCCCCGGCGCGAGCTCGACCCCATCCGCTCCTCCCGGCGGGGTCGGCCCCGCCGGGCCGATCCGGATCACGATCGGGTCGCGAGCGAACACCAGCGAGGCGTTCGGCCACGCGGCGGTCCACCACTTCTGCGCCAGAGCGGAGAGCCGTGCGCGCTCCGGATCGTCCACGGGTCCCCGCGCGGCGAGGTCGTCGGCTCGCCCGACGAAGACCCACGTATCCGGGATCATGTCGGGTGGAACGGCCGATCGCACGGCACGATCGAGGAGCCGTGGGTTGCCCTGCGTCAGGAAGATCACGGGTCTGCCCGACCGAGGGATCCCGTCGAGGTACCGGCCCGCGGTCCGCGCTTGCGCCATCCGCTCCGCGATCGATGCCGCCGCCGATCCCCCGAACGAGGACACCGGTGATCCGCTCGTCCAGGCGAGTCCGCCGGCGAGTACCAGAGCGCCCACGATCGTTCCTCTGCGACCGAGGCGAGAGCCGGCGCGGTCCGCCACCGTCACCAGGCCGACGGTGAGCAGCGCCGGCACGCCGAGCGCGAACGGGGCCACCCGGAAGAGCTTGATCGGCGTCGGGAGGAGCGCCGAGACGGCCATCGCGATCGGCACGGTCGCCGCCCACAGGCCGAGGAGGACGAGTGTCGTCCTCCGCGAACCATCGGATCGCCGGAACGTCAGGACGAAGCCGAGCGCGGCGAGCGGGAGGACCAGGGGGAGCTCGTACGCCGCCAGGCGGAGCTGGTTCCCACGGTCGCCGATCGCCGGCGGCAGGTGGTCGGGGAGCGTCGGAAGGAGGGCGAGGGTGGCGACGGCGGCGGCCGAGGCCACGAGCACGGCCCGGAAGAGTCGGATGGACGACGTCGTGGCCCATGCGGCACCCGACCGGCGGGCGGCCACGGATCCGGGCACGAGTGCGAGTGCGACCGCCGCCAGCAGGAGGAGGAAGAGGGCCGCGAACACCCAGTGGGTCGCTGCCGCGGCAGCGAAGACGACGCCCACGACGACCACGCCACGCCGCCCCGCGGCCACGAGCGGTACGACCGCTGCGGCGGCGACGAGGAGGACCTCCACGAGCAGCTGGTCGAGGCTTCCGACCGCCGTCCCCACGACCGCGGCGGACGCCCCGAGGCCGACCACGAACGCCGCGAATGCCCATCGAGCCTCCCGGAGAGCTTCGAGGGCCATCGCACCTGCGGCGAGGCCGATCGCGACCGCCGCGATCGCGCGCAGGATCACGGTGTAGGTGAGGGCGTCCGAGCCGATCACGTCGCCGAGCGTCGCTCCGAGCACCGGCACGCCCGGCCGCTCCGGGACGGCCCCCGTGGGGATCGTCGTGAGGACGCCCAGCCCGTCCGAGGCGACCGCCCTCGTCCGCCAGACGTAGTACGGCGTGTCGTAGGACCGTCCGGGCTCCTCCTTTCCCGCGTAGGGAAGCAGGAGCACGACGGCCACGAACGCGATCGCGAGCGCGGCGAGCAGCAGCGCGACGACCGGTCTCCGATCCCGCGGCGCATCGGCCTCCGGCGATCGCACGCCGACGTCGCTAGCCGAGCTCGCGGAGCGCGTCCAGCACCCGATCCACCTCGTCAGGCGAGTGGTAGTGACAGAAGCCGATGCGGACGGCACCGCCCGTGTCGAACAGTCCGAGGCGGACCATGATCTCGCGGGCGTAGTAGTCGCCGTCCCAGACGAAGATGCCGCGCGCCGCGAGCGCCTTCGCCGTCTCGGCCGGATGGTCGTCGCCCACGCGGATCGCGAACGTCGGGGTCCGCTCACCGCTGCGATCGCGGTCGGCGATGCCCCAGAGGCGAACGGAGGGGAGGCTCGCGAGACCGGCGAGGAACCGATCCGCCAGCATCCGCTCGTGTGTGGTGATCGCCTCGTAGGCGGCAGCGAGTCGGTCCCGCCGACCGGTGTCGGAGACGGTGGCGAGCCCCGCGAGATACTCCACGGCCGCCGTGAGGCCGGCGAGGCCCTCGTGGTTCTGGGTCCCGGTCTCCCATCGCTCGGGGACGTCGTCCGACGACGGGATCAGCTTGTACGGCGACCAGGACGCGAGGATGCTCCGCTCCGCCGCGAGGACACCGAGGTGCGGCCCGAAGAACTTGTACGGAGAGCACACGAGCAGGTCGGCGCCGAGCCCGTGGAGGTCCGGGAGACGGTGCTGCGCCAGATGGACCCCATCGAGCGCGACGACGGCGCCCACCGCTTTCGCCCGGGCGACCAGATCGTGGGCGGCAGGGATCGTGCCGACGGCGTTGGACGCGAGCGTGAACGCGACGAACTTCGTCCGCGGCGACAGGGCCGCGTCGAAGGACGCGACGTCGATCGTGACGTCGTCCGCGTGGACGTCCACCCATCGCACGGTGGCGCCGGCGTCCGCAGCCGCGAGCACCCACGGTCGGACGTTCGCATCGTGGTCCAACCGGGTGACGACCACCTCGTCGCCCGGTTCCAGCGTCTTCGCGAACGATCGGGACACATGGAGCAGCAGGCTCGTCGCGTTCGGACCGAAGACGATCTCGTCGGGATCGGCTCCCGTGAAGTCCGCGGCGGCTCGGCGAGCCTCTCCGATCACGGCGTCCGTTTCCTCGCTCGTCGCGAACGCGCCGTGCGTGTTGCTCATCCCACGGCGGTAGTGGCGAGACACCGCCTCGATCACGTCCTGCGGCACCTGGGAGCCACCGGGGGCATCCACGAGGACCCGCGGCCGGCCGTCGTCACCGACGCGGGCGAGGGCCGGGAAGCGGGCGCGGACGGCCTCGACGTCGATCACGGACACAGGCTCCCGCACCCGGTCGCTCCCGGCAACCGGCTCGCCGACCGCACCAGGGTCGGCCTGGGGTCGGCTACGACGCGGGTGCGGCCGGGGGATCCATGACCGGAGCCATCAAGCGGAGGAGGGTCGCGATCACGAGGGACTCGCCGACCCCTTCGTAGTGGGTGCCGTCGGGGCGAGCAGGGACCCCGTCGATGCGATCGTCACACGGCGCCGCGTCCGTGTGGCAGATCGCGTCGGTGACGCTCAGGAAATACGCGCGGTCGGGATGTCGCTCGGCGAACCGCTGCAGCATCGCGTTCCAGCGCGCGGTCAGGTCGTGATAGCGGTCGATCTGGAGACGAACGAACCGATGGCAGTCGGCTTCGGTACATCGCTCCACTCCGATCGTGGCGCCGGGAGGCTCCGTCGCGACGAAGACCACCGTCGCCCCGCCCGAGCTGAGCCGTTCCACGGCGTGACGCACACCCTCCCGCCGGAGCTCCCAGTAGCGCGATGTTCCCGATCGAACGACCTCTCCCGCGGGCGTCAAGAAGTCGGAGAGCGACCATCGGTCCCACCAGATCACGATCTCGGGGTCCGATGTCTGCACGATCCGGTCCTGCTCCTGGACCACGTGGGTCGAGCAGTGGGTGCTCGACCGTACCGGGGTGCCATCGGCCCGCGCCGGTTCTTCGCCCGTCACGGGGCAGGACCCGAACGTGGCCGAGAACAGGCGCCATCCTCGATCGGTCATCGCTCGATCCAGGGCGACGGTGAGATGGCGTGGGACGGAATCGCCGGCCAGCATCAGCGACGGTGTCGAGCCCGTCTCGACCGGGACCTGGGTCGCCGCCACCGAGATGGAGGCGACCGCGAGCAGCGCGACCGGGATCGCCACGAGCGTGCGGCGGAGCCGGCGCGCCGAGCGGGAGCGAGGGCCTTCGGTCGTTGCGGCGCGTACCCGTCCCCGGCGGATGGGGGACTCGATCAACCGGTAGGAGATCGCCGCGATCGCGAAGGTCGCGACGATGACTCCCAGCCGTCTGGTGATCGTTGCATCCGTCCCCTCGTTCGCCCCGAGCCACACGACGAGCGGCCAATGCCACAGATAGGCGCCGTAGGAGACGACGCCGATCCATGCGATCGGCGCCCATCCGAGCGACCGCATCACGATGCCACCGTGGCCGAGCCACAGCGACATCACGACCAGCAACGTGGCCAGCGTGACGAGCATCGCCCCGCCGACGGGGTAGCTCGAGGGACTGAGGGCGACGAGGACGACGCCCGACACCAGCCCCACCGCGCCGAGAGCGAACAGGAGGCCTCCTCGGCGGTCGATCCAACGGCGACCCCTCGGCACGGCGACGCAGGCTGCTCCGACGGCCCCCACCAGCGGCTCGAAGATCCGCGCATCCGTCCCCATGTACGCGCGATCGACGTTCCCATCCGACCACAGCAGCCACAGGAGCATCGCCGAAAGCACGGATCCCGCCACGGCGACCCCTGCCACGCCGACCTGTGGTCGCCGCTTCAGAAGAGCGGCGATGCCGACCACGACGAGCGGCCACAGCACGTAGAACTGCTCCTCGATGGCGAGCGACCACGTGTGCTCGAGCGGGGAATCGATGCCGATGTCGGCGAAGTAGCTCGACGTGTTGATGAGATGCCAGTTGGCAACGTAGCCCGTCGTCGCGAGGAGATCCCCGCGGACGGACGCCCGCTCGGTGAACGTTCCCTGCGCCCAGGTGACGGCGGCCACCACGAGCAGGAGGATCACGAGGGCGGGCAACAGCCGCCTCGCCCGCCTCGCCCAGAATTCGGACAGGGAGATACGTCCGGTCCGATCGTGCTCGGTGAGCAGCAGCGTCGTGATCAGGAACCCGGAGAGCACGAAGAAGATGTCCACGCCGAGGAACCCGGAGGAGAAGCCCGGGAACCGTAGGTGGAACAGCAGGACCAGCAGGACGGCGACGGCCCGGACCCCGTCGAGCGCGCGAACGTGCCCTCCCGCCGCCGGCTCGCCCGATCCCGCCGCCGCCGATCCGCGTTCCTCGTGTGCTCCACTCATCGCGCCAACCTTCATCGAGCCTTCGGTCGCTCGAGGTGGCACCTCACCCCGCACGGTCGGACCGAGGCACGGTACAGCCTAGGGCGTTGCCCGGTCGCTCACCCCCGGATCGACGTCCCACCCCTCCCGGAGCTCCGGGAGTGGCCAGTCCGGGTCGGGGTGCCAGCCCTCCCAGTCGAGGTCGAAGGGGGGGCTCTCCGAGATGATCCGATCGACGGCCCTGAGACCCCATGCTCGGAAGTCCGCCGCCTCCTGGGCGGTGAAGAGCCCGCCGCTGACGGCCTCGGCGAGCTCCTCCTCGTCCTTCCATCGCCAGGAGGAACGATCGAGCTCGATCACGACGTCCAACGCGTGATCCACCGTGTCGAACCCGATCGCGGTACGGGTGAGCGGATCCTGCAGGTTGACGTACCAGACCCGCCGATGGTCGCGGGCGGTCCACAACAGGACGGAGTAGGGCGTTGCCGGCCAGGCGAAGGACAGGATCGACCGATCGCCTCGCGGCCGGATCTCGAGACGCCACGGGCGGTCGGGAAGTCTGAGCTCACGTCCGTCCCCCCCGATCGGGACCCCGCACCGGGCACCGCCTGGCAGCAGGAGGATCAACTGATCGGGGTCGTCCCGGACGACGGTCGTCGGCCGCGCCTCGAAGACGCGGCCACGCCACACCTCCCGGAGCACGATCCCCTCGCCGGGCTCGAAGACCAAGAGCACACCGTATCTCCGATCGGCTCGACCCCGATCGTCTCTCGTAGCATCCCGTGTGGCATGGGCGAGGGCGTGATGAGCACCGCGGGCGGGAGGCAGCGGGCGCGCATCGGCGTGGGGATCCTCCTGGTCGCCGTGGGGATCCTCGTGGTGACCTTCGTGACCGATACGTTCGAGACGCCCGAAGCCGAGGTGCTCTCGGCCCCGGCGCGGATCGAGCCCACGGCGACGACGCTCGCGGAGGGACTGACCGCCCTCATCGCCGGCGACTCGGTGCCGCTCCATCTCGTGGACACCCTGGGGCTCGTGCTCGACGACACGCTCGGCTGGGACCTCGTCTCCGCCGCGGTGCCCATCTGCTCGGTCTACGGCGACCCTCTCGCCTGGCCGAAGAGCGGCAAGCCCAAAGGGGACCCTGAGCGGTGCCCCGGACTCGTCCCTCCGACCCAGGCGTCCCTGGTGCAGCAACACGATCCCGACGTCGTGATCTGGTGGGACCGGCTGTCGACGATGCCGTTCCTCACGGCCGAGGGAGAGCTCGCGCGGTCTGGGTCCGATCGGTTCTGGAGACACCGGGCCATCGCCTTCGAGGACACGTTGGCTCGGCTGCGCGCGGGGGGCGGAACGATCGTGTTCGTGGCTACCGAACCGATCGGGGTCGGGTTCGCGGAACGATGCGCGGGTGAGGACACCATGAACTGCGCGTGGCGGCGCTTCCGGATGAATCGGTACAAGGACGTGACGCAACCGCACAATCGGATGCTGCGTCGGTACGCGGTCGCCCACCCGGACGAAGCCGTGTTCATCACGATCACGGACACGATCTGTCGCTCGAACATCTCTCCCTGCGACGACCGGATGTGGGGCGGATCGCTCGCTCGCCCGGACGGAACCCACTACGAGGACAGGGGTGAGCTCCGAGCGGCGAGAGCGATCGTGCGGGACATGCGAGCCGCCCTCGTGGGAGTGACCTGACCGCGCCTCCGATGTCTTGACGGATGTCGCCGGGGAGGCGTATCGTCCCTCTCCCGTCCGAACACCTGTTCGACTCCGGGACGAGCCGCCAAGAGTTGGGACGCGCATGACGAAGCGATTCGACGAGGAGGTGCGGGTCGAGCGGGATGCGGGGATGCCCTCGGGGTTCGAATGGCGCGGCCGCCGCTACCGGGTCGTCGACGTGATCGGACGGTGGCGGATCGAAGGCCGCTGGTGGGAGGACGGCCGGGATCGTGAGTACTGGCGAGTGGAAGCTCGCGGTGGGGCCGTGTGGGACCTGTACCACGATCGCCAGCGCGATCGCTGGCACGTGGAGCGGCTCTGGGACTGATCCTCTCGGGGCTGCGCTCGCTCGGCGATCGCTTCTTGAGCCCCCGAACCCCCCTCAGGCCCGCTCGGACAGGGCGTTCACGATCCGCTCCAACGCCCATTCCAGATCACCGTGGGAGACCATGAGCGGAGGTGCGAGCCGAACCGTGGTCTCGTGTGTGTCCTTCGCGAGGATCCCGAGCTCGAGGAGCCGTTCGCAGACGGCCCGCGCGGGCGCGGCCGCCGGCGTGAGCTCGATCCCGAACCACAGGCCGCGCCCGCGCACCTCCGTGACGGACGTGGGCGCCTCCTCGCGCAGCCGCTCGAGGAACCAGGCCCCGAGGTCCTTCGAGCGCTGCTGGTACTCGCCGGTCCGCAGCAGGCGGAGCACCTCGAGCCCCACCGCGCAGGCGATCGGATTCCCCCCGAACGTGCTCCCGTGCTCGCCCGGCCGGAAGACGCCGAGGACGTCGGCACGCGAGACCACCGCCGAGACCGGGAGGATCCCGCCGCCCAGGGCCTTGCCGAGGAGATAGACATCGGGCTCCACGTCCTCGTGATCGCAGGCGAACGTCGTGCCAGTGCGGCCGAGGCCGGTCTGGATCTCGTCGGCGATCATCAGCACGTTCCGCTCGGTGCAGAGCCTTCGCACCTCGGCGAGGTAGCCGGCGGGCGGGATCACGACGCCGGCCTCTCCCTGGATCGGCTCCACGAGGAACGCCACCACGTCGGGATCGTCGAGGGCTGCCGCGAGCGCCCCGGCGTCGCCGAAGGGGACCGACACGAACCCCGGTGTGAACGGGCCGAACCCTCCCGTCGCCGACGGATCGGTGGAGAACCCGACGATCGTGATCGTGCGCCCGTGGAAGTTGCCGTCGCACACCACGATCTTGGCGCGGCCCTCGGGGACGCCCTTCACGTCGTAGCCCCATCGGCGGGCCGTCTTGATCGCCGTCTCGACGCCCTCGGCACCGGAGTTCATCGCCAGCACCATGTCGGTGCCGCAGAGATCGGCGAGCTGCTCGCAGAACGGGCCGAACAGGTCGTGGTGGAACGCTCGGGAGGTGAGCGTGACCCGGTCGAGCTGCTCCTTCGCCGCGCGGATCAGGTCGGGATGGCGGTGGCCGAAATTCAGCGCGGAGTAGGCGGCCAGCATGTCGAGGTAGCGCGTGCCCTCGACGTCGGTGACCCAGGCTCCCTCGGCTTCCGCGACGACCACGGGGAGGGGATGGTAGTTGTGCGCGCTGTGGCGATCGACGAGCTCGATCAGCTCCGCCGATCCGAGCTTCGGTTCCGTCTTCATGTTCGATCCTCCGGCGTTTCGAACGGGACGGCGCTGCGCGCCGGCGACGATGATACGGGCTCAGCTCGCGCGGGCCTTCAACGCGCGGGCGACCGTGCGGAGATCGCGGACGAAGCCCTCGAAGGCAGCTCGCCGTTCGGCGTCGCCCCGCGAGCGGAGGATCGAGGACGGATGCACCGTCGCGGTCACCAGCGGCGCGAGTGGCGACTCGACGAACGTTCCTCGTTGCCGGGTCACCCGGAAGCTCCGCCCGAGGATCGCTTGGGCCGCTGTCGCCCCGAGGAGCACGAGAACCTCGGGACCGATCCGCTCGAGCTCCGCGTCGAGCCACGGCGTGCACGCCCGGATCTCCTCCATGTCCGGCTTGCGGTGGATCCTGCGCTTGCCCCGCACGACGTGCTTGAAGTGCTTCACGACGTTGGTGAGGTAGATGTCGCCACGGGACAGACCTGCCTCCTCGATCGCGCGAGCGCGGAGGCCGCCCGCCGGGCCCACGAAGGGTCGTCCGACGAGGTCCTCCTTGTCGCCCGGCTGCTCGCCGACCATCACGATCCGCGCGCCGCGGGGTCCCTCGCCGAACACGGTCTGCGTGGCGCCCCGGTACAGATCGCACCCTCGGCACTCCGCCGCCGCCTCCCGGAGCGCAGGGAGCGTTGTGCGATCGGGAACGAAGTCCGCCGCGGAGGTCATGCCGGCTCCCTACCCCGGTCGAGTGGTCCCTACTCGCTCGCGTCCGTCGGCGCGGACTCGAGCCGGGCGGCCTGCAGGGCGAGGTAGCGGGCCTCAGGGAGGCTCGCGGTGCGCCGAGCTGCGCGCTGGTACGCCTCGCGGGCGGCATCGGCGTCTCCCGCCAGCTCGAGGAGATGGCCCCTTACGGCGTCGAGCCGATGCGTATGGGTCATACGATCGTCGGCCTCGATGGTCCCGAGGAGGGCCAGGCCCGCTCGAGGACCGTGGACCATGGCGACCGCCACGGCGCGGTTCAACGTGACGACCGGCCCGGGCGACACGCGCTCCAAGACCTCGTAGAGCGCCAGGATCTGGGGCCAGTCGGTCGCCTCCGCCGTCGGGGCTTCGTCGTGGATCGCCGCGATCGCCGCCTGGAGCTGATACGGGCCCACGGGAGCCGACCCCAGCGTTCCCGTCACGAGCGAAACGCCCTCCGCGATCAGGGCCGCGTTCCAGAGCTCGCGGCGCTGCTCGGCGAGCGGCACGAGGGAGCCATCCTCGTCGGCGCGAGCGGCGCGGCGGGCATCGGTCAGCAGCATCAGGGCCAGGAGGCCTGCGACCTCACCATCGGCCGGCATCAGCCGATGGAGCAGCCGTGTGAGGCGGATCGCCTCCGCCGTGAGGTCCGCCCGGGTGACGCCGCGCCCCGCGGTCGCCGCGTACCCCTCGTTGAAGACGAGGTAGAGGACCTGCAGGACGACCCGCAGTCGCTCGGCCCGATCCTGCTCGGGCGGAAGGTCGAACCGCGCTCCCGCATCCCTGATCCGTTGCTTCGCGCGGCTGATCCGCTGCGCCATCGTGGCCTCGGGCACGAGGAACGCCTTGGCGATCTCCTCGGTCGTGAGTCCACCCACGGCTCGCAGCGTGAGCGCGAGCTGCGACGGCACCGACAGCGCGGGGTGGCAGCAGAGGAAGAGGAGGGTGAGCGTGTCGTCACGGTCGGTCCGCTCATCGGGAGCAGGGACCTCCATCGCGACGGTGATCTCCTCCCGGCGCCGTCGCGCGCTCTCGCTCCGCCATCCATCGACGAGACGCCGAGAGGCGACCGTGACGAGCCACGCCCGAGGATCGCGAGGGACACCGCCTCCTGGCCACTCCAACCCCGCGGCGAGCAACGCCTCCTGGACGGCGTCCTCGCACGCGTCGAACTGGCCATGCCGGCGCACCAATGTCCCGAGGACCTGCGGCGCAAGTGTGCGCAGGAGATCCTCGATCCCCGGATCGGTCCTCATCTCGTTGCGGTCACATCGCCGGCGCGTCAGATCTGCGCGCCAGCGTCCATCTCCGGCGGCTCATCGGCACCCTGACGGACCTCGACGATCTGCGAGTACACGGCGATACGCGACGCGATGTCGAGCGCTCGCGCCTCGTCCTCGACATCCACGACCCAGTACCCGATCAGCGACTCCTTCGACTCTGCGTAGGGACCGTCTGTCGTGACGGGGAGGCCGTTGTCGATCCTGACGACCTTGGCCGTGCTTCCGTCGGTCAGCCCCAGCTGGAAGACGAGCTCGCCGGACTCCGTCAGCTCCGTGTCGAGCCGCTGCATGAATCCGATCATCTCCTTGATCCACTCGGGCGACTGCGTCTCCATCATCGTCTCGGCGTCTCCGAACATCATGAGCATGTACTTCATCCGTGCGCTCCTTTCGCCGATCGATCCATGGTCGTCGAGGTTGGTCGGAGCCGGCGCGCGGTTCTCGACGTCAGCCTCAGCCCGTGTAGCCCTCCACGGTCCGGGGATCGCGGACGGTGGCCTGGTCGGGGTCCTGGCCGGCAGCGCGCCGCGCCCGACGTTGATGCAGGAGGTCCCAGCACTGATCGAGGGTCACTCCGAGCTCGCGGAGGCGCTCCTGCTCGGTCGCGGAGGTCTCGCCGCGGCCTTCCTTCTCCCAGAGCTCGTGCTCCTCGTGCGCGATCTCGTTGATCCGGCCGATCACGTCCTGGTCGTCCATTTCCGTGACTCCTCTCTGGCGCTGAACTCCTCTCAGTTGGCACCGAGTCTCACAGACGGGGGAGAGAACCGGCCTCTGGACAGGATCCTTCCGAGCGCCCTACTATCGAACAGGTGTTCGAGTCTCCAGGGTTCGCCCATCTCGACGTGCGGTCCGCCTTCTCCCTGAAGGAGGGGGCGTTCGTGCCAGAGCACCTCGCCGCGCTCGCGGCCGCGACGGAGATGCCGGCGGTCGCCCTCACGGACCGCGACGGGCTCTACGGGGCCGCACGGTTCGTCGCCGCGTGCGCACGAGAAGGCGTCCGACCGATCCTCGGGGCCTCACTCACGGTTCGGGAGCGAGGCCGCGACGCTCCGCTCGTCTTGCTCGCGCAGGACGAGCGCGGCTACGCGAACCTGTGCCGGCTGATCACCGACGCGCACATGCTGGGCGATCGCGGCGACCCGGCGATCACCACCTCCCAGATCTGCGCTCATCCCGCCGGTCTCGTCGCGATCGCCGGCCCACGGTCGCACGCAGGTCGGCTCGCTGTCCGCGGTCGGATCGATGCGGCCGCGGAGGCCCTCCACCCGTTCCGCGAGGCGTTCGGCCGCGACCGTCTCTACGTCGCGGCCGAACATCGGATGGAACGCGACTCGAACGCCGAGATCCGCTCGATGCTCCGGCTGGCCGACCGCGTGGAGCTCCGCGCGGTGGCCACGAACCCCGTCCGCTACCTCGTGCCCGAGGACGCGTTCCTCGCCGACGCCCTCGAGTGCATGCGCGAGATCGTCCCGATCGCCGCCAACCACGTCTCGCGCAGGAACGCCGAAGGATGGTTGAAGCCGGCCGAGGCGATGCGCCTGCTCTTCGCCGAACGCCCCGACCTCTGCGACGCGACGATCGAGATCGAAGAGACATGCCGGTTCGACCTCGGCCTCAAGCAGGTCCATTTCCCGGACTTCCCCACGCCGGCCGGTCACAGCGCCGACGCGATCCTCGCGGAGCGCTGTTGGGCAGGCGTGCACGACCGAGGGATGACCGAGGACGAACGCCTGCGCGACCGGATCCACCTCGAGCTCTCGATGATCCGGCGGATGGGCTACGCGGCGTTCTTCCTCACGGTTGCCGACATCGTCGCGGACATCCATGCGATGGGGATCCACGTGGCGTGCCGGGGGAGCGCCGCCGGATCGCTCGTGTGCTACCTGCTCCGTATCTCCGACGTCGACGCGCTCCGCCACGACCTCGCGTTCGAGCGGTTCCTGAACCCCATGCGCGACGAGCTGCCGGACATCGACGTCGACGTCGAATCGGCCCGGCGGGAGGATGTCTACGACATGGTGCTCTCGCGTCACGGCGACGAGCGCACCGGCTGCGTCGCGATGATCGACACCTATCGGGCGCGTTCGGCGGTGCGCGAGGTGGGCAAGGCGCTCGGCCTGCCGGAGGTCGAGGTCGGGATGGTCGCGAAGTCCTTCCCCCACATCTCCGCGCGGAACCTGCGCGATGCGATGGTGAAGCTGCCGGAGCTGGACGGGATCAACCTGCCGATGGCCCAGCTCGAGCTGCTGTTCCGCGTGGCCGAGCGGCTCGACGGCTTCCCCCGTCACATCGCCCTGCATCCGTGCGGCATCGTGCTGTCCTCCCACGACCTCGTCGATCGGGTGCCGCTGGAGCGCTCCGCGAACGGCCACCGGATGATCCAGGCGGACAAGGACGACGTCGAGCTGCTCGGCTACCTGAAGCTCGACGTCCTCGGCGTGCGGATGCTGTCGTCGATGCGCCATGCGACCGACGAGATCGCGCGGACGCTGGGGGAGAAGGTCGACCTCGAGCGGATCCCGCTCGACGACGAGGCCACGTTCGAGATGATCCGGGCCTCCGACACGCTCGGCTGCTTCCAGATCGAGTCGCCCGGGCAGCGCGAGCTGCTCCAGAAGCTCCAGCCCGGCCGGTGGGAGGACCTGATCGTCGACATCTCGCTGTTCCGGCCCGGCCCGGTGAAGTCCGACATGATCACCCCGTACCTCCGGCGCCGGGCGAGCTTCGAGTCGCCGGTCTACGTGCACCCCGACCTGCGCCCCGCCCTCCGGGAGACGTTCGGCGTGATCGTCTACCACGAGCAGGTGATGCGGACGCTCGCCGCGATCGCCGGGTGGGACCTCACGTACGCCGACCACGTCCGCCGTCACCTCGATCACGAGGAGCTGGTGCCCGGGTTCCGCGAGGAGTTCCTCCGGCGGGCCGGCGAGCGCGGCGTGGACGCCGCGGCGGCCGAGAAGACCTGGGACGCCGTCGCGCAGTTCGCGTCGTTCGGGTTCTGCAAGGCCCACGCGGCAGCGTTCGCGGTACCCACCTACCGGAGCGCCTGGCTGAAGGCGCACTACCCGGCGCACTTCCTGGCCGGGATCCTCACGCACGACCCCGGGATGTACCCGCGGCGGGCGCTACTGGACGACGCGCGGCGCCACGGCATCCCGATCCTCCCGTTGGACATGAACCGGAGCGAGCAAGAGTACGTGGCCGAAGAGGTGGGGGGGTCTGGGGGGCTCAAGGAGCGAGCGCCCCGCGCGAGCGTAGCCCCCCAGAGGTACGGCATCCGGCTGGCGCTCCAAGACGTCCACGGGATCTCCGACGCCGAGATCCGGTCGATCCTGATCGCTCGCGCCGAGCGGCCGTTCACGAGCGTCGAAGACTTCCTGCGACGGACCGTGGTCGCCAGGCCGGTCGTCGAGGCGCTCGCGCACGCCGGTGCGTTCGACGCGCTCCCCGGGAGCAACCGTCGTGGACATCTCTTCACCGCGATCACCGCCGAGGCCGCGCGCGAAGGGGACCAGCTCCGGCTCACGCTCGAAGCGCCTATTGAGAGCACGACCGACCATCCTTCGACCGGCGTCGCAGGCTTCGCCTTCCGGGACTACACCGACGCCGAGGTCGTCCGGGCGGAGCTCGAGGTCCTCGGGCTGGATGCCACGCGCCACATCGTGAGCTTCTACGAGCCGCTGCTGCGCGACCTCGGTGTCACCCGATCGGAGGACGTGTGGCGGTGCCGGGCGAACGAGTGGGTGATGATCGCCGGCGTGAAGGTCTCCTCGCAGACCCCCGCGATCCGCAGCGGGCAGCGGATCATCTTCGTCACACTCGACGACGGCACCGGGCCTCTCGAGGTCACGGTCTTCGAGTCGGTGCAGCCGAAGGTGGCCAAGACCGTGTTCCACGCGTTCGCGATGGTGGTGTGGGGCCAGGTCCGCCGGACCGGTCGTCGTGGCGTGAGCGTCGTCGCCGAAGAGGTCTGGGATCTCACGGCGTTGCACCGGGCCCGCGCCGACGGCGCCCTCCGCGAGACGATGGCGAGCCCGGTGCGACCGACCAGCCCGGTCCGGAGGCTGTGGCACGCGAGCCCCGGGTCCGCGGGCTGATGGATCGCTGGCTATGGCCCGCAGGCTGATCCGCGGCATGATGTGGCCGTGACCACCCTCCAGAGGCCGCCCGAGCCGATCCTCCACGTGGACCTCGATGCGTTCTACGCCTCGGTCGCCGTCCTCAAGGATCCCTCGCTCGAAGGCAAGCCGGTGATCGTGGGCGGGACCGGCGCGCGCGGGGTGGTCACCAGCGCGTCGTACGAGGCGAGGGCGTACGGGGTGCGGAGCGCCATGCCGTCGGTCCGCGCGCGACGCCTGTGCCCGGAGGGCATCTTCCTCCCACCCGACTTCGACGCCTATCGCGTTCATTCCCACCGCTTCCGGGAAGTCCTCCTCGCCCATACCCCGCTCGTGGAGCCGATCTCCCTGGACGAGGCGTTCCTCGACGTCGGCGGCGCCACCCGCCTGTTCGGCTCACCCGTCGAGATCGCGAAGAGGATCCGGGAGGAGGTCGCCCGGGAGGTCGGCGTGACGTGTTCGGTGGGTATCGCGCCGACGAAGTTCGTGGCCAAGCTCGCATCGGACGGATGCAAGCCCGACGGGTACCTCCACGTGCCCGCGGACGGTGTGGCCGCCTACCTGGACCCGCTCCCCGTCGGGAGGCTCTGGGGGGTGGGGGAGAAGACCGCGGAGGTGTTGGGGCGCTTGGCGATCCGCACGGTCGGGGACCTCGGGAGGACGCCGCCGACGATCCTCGAGCGCCTGATCGGCGCGGCCGCGGCGAGCCATCTCGGCGCGCTGGCCCGCGGGGTGGACGACCGCCGGGTCGAGCCGTACGAGCAACCCAAGTCCATCGGGCACGAGGAGACGTTCGATCGGGACCTCGACGACGAGGACGAGATCGGGCGGGAGCTGCTGGCGCTCTCGGGGCGGGTGGCGGCTCGTCTCCGCGAGGACGGCTACCGGGCGCGAACGGTCACGCTGAAGGTCCGGCTCGCGAACTTCACGACGCTCACCCGATCGCACACGCAGCCCGATCCCACCGACCTCGGTGGGGAGATCCACCGGACCGTGTCCGACCTGTATCGCCACCTGCCCGGGGAGAGACGACGGGTGCGGTTGCTTGGGGTCCAGGCATCGGGATTGGACTCGGCGGGCGCGCACCAGCTGGCGCTGCTGCACTCCGAACGCTGG
This sequence comes from Actinomycetes bacterium, assembly GCA_021155985.1. GTDB lineage: Bacteria > Actinomycetota > UBA4738 > UBA4738 > HRBIN12 > JAJNBA01. Next base: position 56,637 of record JAJNBA010000005.1, on the reverse strand, counting down.
GACGACGTGGAGCGAACCGTGGACCGGATCGAGCGTCGCTTCGGGACCGGCGCGGCGGGGCCTGCGAGCCTCCTCGACCGGTCGCGGCGCCGTTCGGTACCACTCGGTCGGGACCCCTCTCTATAATCGGAGGGGAACGGGGTCGCCCCCCGCGGCCGGAGGTGCCATGCCGCTCAACGATCACGAGCAGAAGATCCTGGAGGAGATCGAACGGCGGCTCTCGGAAGAGGATCCGAGGCTCGTCGAACAGGTCACCCGCACCGACCTCCACACGCACGCCTGGGGTCGGATGAAGTTGGCGATCGCGGGGTTCATCGTCGGATCGCTCATGCTCCTGCTCGTCGGCCTGTCCGTCTGGATCGCGGCCGCGGGGTTCGTCGCGATGACCCTGTCCGCGGTGCTCGCCTACCGGTACGCCGGCCGCCTCGGCGACGACACCGTCGCCCCCGGCACGTTCGGAAGGATCGCGTCGCGCGTCGCCGGGCGGCTCCGGCCGCCGCCGTCGTCACCTCCGTCGGACGAGGGATAGGCGCGCGCAGCGTCGCGCACGCGAACGCGCGCCGCGAACGTCGCGTCGATCACACCGTCTGACCACTGCGCTTGCCACGACTTCGTAGATGGGTGTAGAACGTGCATTCCTTCCCCTGGGTGCGAGTGCGTCGCCGGAGGGCGGGTTCCCCGGGAGGGCCCGTGACGTTCGTGCCGGATGATTCGGGTTCGAAGTTGTCGTGATCGTCCGATGGAGGGTTTCACCGCGCATCAGGCATGTAAGTTCACGGGTTGCTCGCCACGTCAGCTGCGCTACTGGGACGAGATCGGGCTCGTCGAGCCCTCGGTGCAGGGCACCGGTGGACGGCCCGGCGTGCCGCGCCTGTACTCCTTCCGGGACCTGGTGGCGCTGCGGGTCGTGAAGTCGCTGCTCGACGGTGGGATGTCGCTGCAGCGGGTCCGCCGCTCGTGGGAGTTCCTCACCAAGAAGGCCGGACTCACGAAACACCTCTCCGAGGTGAAGCTCGTGACGGACGGACAGTCGATCTTCAAGATCTGCCGGCGCGATGGTGAGGTGATCGACGCCCTGCGCGACGGTCAGATGGCGTTCTTCGTCGCCATCGACGACATCGCGACGGGCGTCGAGACCAAGGTCCGCCAGTTCGAGGAAGACCGCGAGCGATTCGTCCGAGCGCTCCGCGCCGCTGCGGCCACCACGGCGACGGGTCAGTCAGCCGCCCGCTAGGCGGATCGTCCTCACGTCCAGCGGCCGCGGTACAGGCCGACGAACCACGCGGTCGGTCCGACGGACCTCCGGATCTCGCGGATCGCGGTGTCCGCGGCGCTCCCGGCCTCTTCGGCCTGCTCCGCAGCGGGCGCGTGAGGAGAGTACGCGGCCGCCGACGCGAGCTTGGTAAGCCGATCGAGGTGCCCGTTCGACAGGTACCCGGTCCCCATCACTTTCGTGCGGTACTCGTTCAGGGTCTCGCCCGGCTCGCGATCGAGTCCGATCCCGGCGGCGCGCTCCGTGAACACCTCGTACGTCGCCAGGATCAGACGTCGGGGCTCCTCTCCGGCACGCCGCAGGCGGATCCGTCGTCGGAGGGCCCGGACCGGCGGCACGAGCAGGAGCGCGAGCCCGACGACGAGGGCGCCGAGGAGGAGCGCCATCCTCGCGCTGATGGGCGAGGGATCATCGTCGGCGATGTCGATCGTGCCGGGGTCGCCGGTGGCTCCGCGAGGACCGTTCCCCGGCCGCAGGCCCTCGATCGTTGTCGCCTCGCGCGTCTCGGTGGCGCTTCCCCCGGTTCCGGGAGGGGGGGTCTCCCCCGGGCAGTCCTGCCCGGTGCACGGGCCATCGCCGGAGGACACGTAGGTCACCGCGTTCGTCCGCGTCGGCGTGGGTTCGAACGGCATCCAGCCCCACCCCGGGAACCACACTTCCACCCACGCATGAGCGACGTCGGTGGTGAACGAGTACTCGCCCGGAGCGACCGGCAGGCCCGTGGCGTAGCCCACGACGACCCGAGACTGGATGCCGATCGTGCGGAGCATCGCGGCCATCGAGGTCGCGAACTGCTGACAGAAGCCGGCTCGCGTCTCGGTCAGGAACTGGAGGATCGAGCTCGATCCCGACCGGAGCGTGGTGTCGACCTGATACCCGAACTCGCCGGAGCTGTGCAGGCGCTCCTCGATCGCGATCACCTTGTCGAAGACGTTGTCGGCGTCCTCCGTCCAGTCGAGTGCGATGGCCCGGATCCTCTCGTCCAGGTCGTCGGGGACATCCGTGTAGCGACCGTCCTCGAGCGTGTTGAAGAACGGGATGTTCCGGAGCGCCTCGGCCGTCACCTGCGGGCGATACGTGGTCACCTCGTAGATGTCGCCTGCGCTCAACGGTCGATCCACGAACGCGTTCCACAGGTCCCAGTCGTAGCGAACCATCCGATCGGTGATCCCCTCGATCGAGCCGATCGGGGAGGGAGCCGGGAGGTAGTTCTGCCCCAGGTCCCTCATGATCTCGATCCGGGCGGTCGTCTCCTCGCCTCGGCCCGGATCCGGGAGCTCCGCGCCAAGAGCGAGCGGCACGCCTTCGGACGACTCTGCCGGTCGCCAGCCCACGCCGTCGAACTCGGGCACGGTGACGAGCCGGATGTAGCCCGGGTGGTTCGTCGTGACGCGGAGCACCTCGACGGGCTCGGTCTGCGTCAGCGCGGACTCGACCGAGACGAACGGGTCGATCGCCACGCGATCGGCTGCCGGTGTCCCGAAGTCGACGAGCCCCTTGGACCCGAACCCCGGCACCAGGATCGGTGAGAGCAGCGCCGCTCCGAGCGCCGTGAACGCGAGGCGGCGCGCCCCGCGGCCGGCGGTCACCGCGATCCCACGCCGCCCGGACGCCCACACCGGTCCCCATCCCTGCACGCGCGCGAGACCGTCCGCGAACACGACGAGGAGTGCCGCGGCGAGGAACGCCACTCCGTAGAGGGGCTTCACGAATTCCTCGAGCACCGTGTCGGCGAACGCGACCAGCGCGACGGGGGGCACCAGCCCCAGGAGCGGACTCCCCGCGCGGAACGCCAGCGCGTGCGCGGAGAACACCGCGGCCCACAGCGAGACGACCGCCGCCAGGAGGAGCGGATCGATCGGCTCCGCCGGCGCGGGCTGGATCCTCGCCTGTTCGCCCACGAGCGCGGCGGCGTCGAGGGCGGCCCGGAGCGTGTCGGGGGTGGGCAGGCCGTACCATGTGGTCTGGGGGAAGACGATCAACCCGATCGCGAGTGCGAGCCCCACGCCGCTCACGACCGTGGCCAGCAGCAGGCTCCTCCGCTCGAACGCGGCGGCCAGAAGCGCAGCGCCGACCGCGGCGGCCACCAAGGAGAGGGTCGAGCTCGCCCCCAGGAATACACGCCCGAAGGCCAGTGCCGTCGTCACCGCGAGGAGGCCAGCGGCGGCGAGCGCGATCAGACGATGCGCGCGAGCGGACGTTCCAGCGGCGTGTGCCATCGCTCCTGCAATCTCATCGACGGGGGCATGACGAGGACGTCCCACCCGGCTCGGGCCAGGGACAGCCGCGCCTGACTCGCCCGGCCTTCGTGCTGCGCCTGCCGCTCCGGCGGCAAACGCACCGGATCGGTCGGATAGATCAAGATCGCGAGCTTCTGACCGAAGCCCGCGCCGGCGCGGATCAGCGCGCTCAGCTCGGCCGGCACCGGAGGTGCCGAGACGAACACGAGCGAGGTGTCCGGGGAGGAGCCCGAGCGGAGGTGCGCCAGGGCCGGCCCGATCGACCGGACCTCCGCGTGCGAGATCCCGGTGAGCGCGTCGAGGAAGCGCTCCTCGGATAGGGCTGCGGCCGGGAGCTCGGTGGTACCGAGGCGGAGCACGAAGCCTCGGCGAGCCAGGAGGACGCCGACGGAGGCGGCCGCGGAGACCCCGCGCTCGAAGGCGGGTGTCTGCGTCCGGCCGAGCGCGGCGGCCCGCGTGTCGAGGAACACGAGCCCGCTCGCTCGACGGGTCGACTCGTCCTGGCGGATCATCAGCTCGCCCGTCCGGGCGACGGAGGGCCAGTGGATCCTCCGCAGGTCGTCACCCTCCTGATAGGACCGCATCGTGTAGTACTCCTGGCCGGTCCGGAACAGCTGTCGGGCGCGCGACGCGCCGAACGACGGCCCCGAGGCAGGATCGGGGGCCGCCCCCAGATCCTCGATCTCGGGGGCGACCAGCAATTCCTCCCGTTCGTCGAACTCCAGGCGCACCCTGCTGAGCGCGAACGGATCCGACACGTCGATCACCAGGGGCCCGAGGAGATAGCGCCCCCGAGACTGGGGAACCAAGGTGTACGTCGCCTCTTCCCGTTTCCCGGCACGGATCCCTCCGATCACCAGCCGTGCCGTTCGTCCCAGGGGCGTCGGGAGCCGGTCCTCCAGCAGCAGGAACGACGTGCCGATCGGGGAGCGATTCTCGACGTCGAGCGTCACGGTGACCCTGGAGCCGGGACTGATCCGGACGTCGGACAGCCGTCGGCGGACCGAGATCCGCTGGGCGCCGCGCTTCGCCGCCAACGAAGCGATCAGCGGCAGGGCGGCGATGCCGATCGCGATGACCTCCAGACCGGGTGAGCCGAGGAACCGGGCCGCGATCCACATCGCGATGCCCGTCACGAAGACGGTCACGCCGCGTCCCGCGAGCATCAGAGGCCCGGGAGCATCACGGGTTCTCGCCGATGGGGACGTCGACCTCGTCGATGATCTCCCGAACGAGCACCTCCGCGGAGCGCCCGCTCATGATCGCGTCCGCGGTGACGATGATGCGATGCGGCAGGGCGACCGGCGCGAGGGTCTTCACGTCGTCGGGGATCACGTAGTCCCGCTCCTCGGCTGCTGCGAGCGCGCGCGCGGCTCGCAGGAGCATGATCGAGGCCCGCGGACTGGCGCCGAGATAGACGTCGGAGTGCCGCCGGGTCGCTTCCACCAGATCGACGATGTACCTGCGGATCGGTGGAGCCGCGTGGATCCTCCGCGCCTCCTCGATCATCTCCCGGACGCCGCTCGCGTCGCTCACGGGCCGGATGTCGTCGAGCGGGGCGCCGGCCGCGTGGCTCGCCAGGATCTCGGCAGCGACCTCGGCATCGGGATACCCGATCGCGAGGCGCATCATGAATCGGTCGAGCTGCGCCTCCGGGAGGGGATACGTACCCTCGTGCTCTATCGGGTTCTGGGTGGCGATCACGATGAACGGTGTTCCGAGGGTGTGCGTCTCGGTGTCCACCGTGACCTGCCGCTCCTCCATGCACTCGAGGAGCGCGGACTGGGTCTTGGGAGACGCCCGGTTGATCTCGTCCCCGAGCACGATGTTGGCGAAGATCGCGCCGGGCTTGAACTCGAAGTCTCCGGTTTCCTGGCTGAAGACGTTGACGCCGGTGACATCGGTGGGCAACAGATCCGGTGTGAACTGGATCCGACGGAACGAGCAGTCGATCGACCGGGCGATCGACTTGGCGAGCATGGTCTTGCCGACGCCGGGAACGTCCTCGATCAGCAGGTGGCCCTCGGCGACGAGGGCGACGAGGGCGAGCCTGATCTCCTTGTGCTTGCCGCGGACGACCCGTTCGACGTTCTCCTCGATCTCACGGAACCGAGCGGCGAACGCCCGGGGATCCGGGATCTTCTCTCGTACCTCCATCGCATCCGACCCCTGACCTCGGTAGCAGGTGCACAATCTTACGTGCGGGACGGAACCGGGGTTGCGTCGAGGTAGCAGACGCCTGCCGGTGAGGGCAAGTTCCCGACACGTCAGAGGTCGGCCACGACACAGCGAGCGGGTTCGGAGGCCGCGGGTCTCCTGGGGCTCGAGGGCGGACCGACCCACGAACGGACGCCCCGCGCGGCCCCTAGTCGCAAGATCAGGCATCGCGCGCGGGCCGGCCCGCCTTCGCCGACAGATTACACGGTTGTGATTCGCCTCGCCGTATCCCTCGTGCTTCCGTCGAGGTCGCTACACTGCGCGCATGGGACGCGCCCTCGTGCTCAACGCGTCGGAGTCGCCGCTCGCGGTGGTGGCAGCGAGACGGGCGGTCGTCATGGTGCTCAAGGAGAAGGCCGACGTCATCCTCAGCAACGGGATGGTGTTCCATTCGGCTCGGTTGACGATCGAGGCGCCGTCCGTGGTGCGGCTCCGTCGGTACGTCCACGTCCCGTACCGGCCGCACGCGCCGCTGACGCGACGGGCGGTCTTCGCACGTGACCTCGGCACGTGCCAGTACTGCGGCGCCGCTGCGGAGAACCTGGACCACGTGATCCCCAGATCGCGAGGCGGCTTGCACACCTGGGACAACGTCGTCGCCTCGTGTCGGAAGTGCAACGCCCGCAAGGAGGACCGGACCCCGCACGAGGCCGGCTTCTCATTGCTCCGGAAGCCCTACGCGCCGAGGGACGGGTTCCACCTGACGCTCGGCCGGATCGAGCCCGGTTGGGAGCTCTATCTCGCCTCGTAGCGGCTCCGCCTGAAAAGCCACTTCGCCGATACCCCCCGGCCACGGAGTGGAGTGTTAGTGGCATAAACGTGGGGCTCAGTGGAGGAGAGGGGAGGAGGCGTGGCCGAGCTCCTCGGCACGCATAGCTATTCACTCGACCCGAAAGGCAGGGTGTCGTTGCCCGCGCGGTTCCGCGCGGCGTTCGACGAAGGCCTTTGGCTGACGGTTGGCCAAGACCGCTGCCTGTACTGCTTCCCCAGGGCCGAGTGGGAGCGACGCAGTCGCGAGGTCGGCGCCTTCGCCCTCTCCGACAGGGACGGTCGCGCCTTCTCACGACTCTTCTTCTCCGCGGCCGACGAGGTCAGGCTCGACGCCCAGGGGCGGGTCACGATCCCGCAGCGACTGCGGGACGCGGTCGGGATCAACAAGGAGGTCGTCGTCCTCGGCGTTCGCGAACGGATCGAGATCTGGGACCGAGCCGAGTTCGAGCGCTACCGGGACGCCCATGCGGACGCCTACGAGAACGGCGACCTCGAGCCCCGGGGGGCACGGTCGGCCCCAGGAGCCAACGCCGGTTTCGACAGGGCACCACGGACGACGGAGGGATGAGGGATGCAGACGAAGCTTTCGACCGAGGTTCGGCAGAGCCTCTCGTTGCTCGGGATGACGGCGCTGACGTTGCTCGCGTCGATCGGGCTCGGGGTCCTGGCGGGACAGATCGGGTGACGTGGCGAACGACGAGCGGTCGCATCAGCCGGTCTTCGTCCCTCCACCGCACGAGCCCGTCATGGTGGCCGAGGTCGTCGAGTGCTTGCTTCCCGGCGGGTCGGGGACCGGGCGACGGGTCGCCGACATGACGGTGGGCGCCGGGGGCCACGCGGCCGCGCTGCTCGACGCCGGCGTGGAGCACGTGATCGGGTTCGACCGCGATCCGGAGGCACTGCGGATCGCGCGCGAGCGCCTAGCCGTGTACGGGGACCGCTTCACGGCGGTGCATCGACGCTTCTCCCAGGTCGGAGAGGCCGAAGCCACGGGGCCGCTGCATGGGGTCCTCTTCGACCTGGGAGTGTCGTCGATGCAGCTCGACGAGCCCGCCCGCGGGTTCGGGTACCGCGTGGACGGACCGCTCGACATGCGCATGGGCGACGGCGATGTCACCGCGGCCGATCTCGTGAACGACCTTCCGGAGGGCGAGCTCGCCGATCTGCTCTTCGAGTTCGGGCAGGAGCATCGTTCGCGTCGCGTCGCCGCGGCGATCGGCCGCGCGCGCCGGCGGGCACGGATCGAGACCACCGACCAACTGGCCGGTGTGGTCGCGAGCGCTCTGGGACGACGTCCGGGGGGCCCCCACCCCGCGCGTCGGACGTTCCAGGCGCTCCGCATCGCGGTCAACCGGGAGCTCGAGGAGCTCGCCACCTCCCTGCCTCGGGCGGTCGGGCTCCTCGGCCCCGGTGGCCGCGTTGTCGTCCTTTCCTATCACTCCCTGGAGGACGGGATCGTCAAGCGCGCGTTCCGCGACGACGAGCGCCTCCGAGTCCTCACCAGGAAGCCGCTCCAGCCCTCCGCCGAGGAGCGTGCCCGCAACCCCCGCGCGAGGAGCGCCAAGTTCCGCGCCGCCGAGCGCGTCGAGGAGGCGGCATGAGCCTCCCGGCCCGCGAGGTGGAGCGGTGGGAGGCCGCTCCGCGGCAACACCCTCGACATCGTGCGGTCAGCCCCGCACGGCCGCCCGCGACGCACCCGCCGATCTCCACCCCTCCCCATCCCCATCGGCGGGCGCGTCGCGGGCACCACACCGCGTTCTGGGTCCTCACGGCGATGGTCGTATCCTCCCTCGTCGTCGGTCTCGTCTCCGTGAACGCGATGCGCGTGGACGCTGCCTATCGGAGCCGATCCCTCGCCGAGGAGATCCGGACGATGAGCGACGAACGGCGGACCCTCGTGAACGACGTCGCCCATCTGTCCTCACCGTCCCGGATCGGTCGTTGGGCGGTTCGCCAGGGACTCGTGCACCCTGCCGCTGGCGACGTCGTGATCCTCCAGGTGCCCGGCTTCTCGCATCACAGCACGCCGACGGTCGAGGCGGGGGAGTGAGGCGTCCGCCCGCCGGTCGCCTCGTCGCGCTGCTCGGCGTGATGGTGCTGGCGCTCGCGGGCGTAGGGACCCGGTTGGTGGTCCTGCAGGTCGGTGATCACCGAGCGTTCGCGGCGCAGGGCCTGTACCAACGGGTGCGTCTGATCGACCTCCCGGCGGCGCGCGGCGCGATCGTGGATCGGACGGGGGTCCCACTCGCCATCACCCTGGAGGCTCGCGACGTCTACGCCGACCCCCGGTACGTGACCGACCCGATCGGCGAAGCCGCGCGGATCGCGAGGATCCTCGACCTCCAGCCCCGCCAGGTGGAGCGGTTGTTGCGCACGCCGGATTCCACGTTCGTGTACCTCGGGCGCCAGGTCGACGCCGAGGACGCCGAGAAGCTCGAGTCGCTCGGCCTCCCGGGCATCGGGTTCCTCGACGTCCCCAAGCGGTACTACCCGGCGGGCGCGCTCGCGCCGCAGGTGCTCGGCTTCGTGGGGGTCGACGCCACGGGACTCGCCGGCCTCGAGTTCGAGTACCAGGACGTCCTCGCCGGCTCACCCGGCACCCGCACGGTGGAGCTGTCGGCAGACGGGTTACCGATCGCGAGCGGGATAGAGGTCGTGGAGCCGGCGATCCGCGGACGGACGCTCGTGACGACCCTGGACCGCGAGGTGCAATACCTGGCTCAGGAGGCGTTGCAGCGCGCCGTGAAGGGGAACGGTGCGAAGGGCGGGACGATCGTCGTCATGGACGCGCGGACCGGTGATGTCTACGCGATGGCCTCCTACCCCTGGTTCGACCCCAACGACTTCGAGACCGCCGAGCGCGATGCGATCCGGAACCGCGCCGTCACCGACATGTTCGAGCCCGGATCGGTCAACAAGGTGGTGACGGCGGCGGCCGCCCTCGAGTCCGGCGCGGTGGGCCTCCGCGAGGTCTTCCGTGTCCCGTCGTGGATGACGGTCGGCGGGTACACGGTCAACGACTCCCACGCCCATCCCATCCAGGACATGACCCTCGGAGACATCGTCGCCCAGTCCAGCAACATCGGGTCGGCGATGATCGCCGAGCGGGTGGGGAGCGCGGATCTCGCTTCCGTGCTGGCCCGGTTCGGCTACGGGACCCCCACGGGGATCGGCTTCCCGGGCGAGGCCGGGGGCGTCGTCCCCGATCTCCTCAACTGGACCGACATCACGCGAACGACCGTGTCCTACGGCCAGGGGATCTCGATGACGCCGCTGCAGATGGCCGCCGTCTATGCCACGGTCGCCAACGACGGGATGTGGGTACAGCCCCGCCTCGTCCGCGGCACCTCCGGCTCAGATCGCCGGCTCCAGCAGACGCGTCCCACCGAGCCACGACGGGTCCTCTCGGAGGAGACGGCGACCATGCTCACCCGCATGCTCGCCTCCGTGGTGTCCTCGGGCACCGGCGGCGCGGCCGACATCCCCGGCTATCAGGTCGCGGGCAAGACCGGCACGGCCCGGAAGTTGGTCGACGGCAGGTACGTCCGGCGGTACATGGCGTCGTTCGTGGGGTTCTTCCCCGCGTCGGACCCCCGGGTGGTGATCGCGGTGTCGATCGACGAGCCTCGGACGATCTACGGGGGCGTGGCTGCCGCCCCGGTCTTCTCCGAGATCGCCCGACACGTGATCCAGCGACTCGCGATCCCGGCCGCACCGCCCGTGAGCCTGCCGCCGTTCGCTGCGGATCTTTGATCGGTCGGGTCTCGGTTCGGCGGGTCCGCTTGTCGGGTTCGGGCGCGTACCGCCGGTACGCTGGATGACGGTGAACCCTCTTCCCCAGGTGCCGCTGTCCGCGGTGGCCGATGCCGTGCGCCGCGCCGAGATCCGCGGTGACACAGGCCTCCAGATCCGCGAGGTCGCGTTCGATTCGCGCGAGGTCCCCACGGGCGCGCTCTTCTTCTGCGTTCCGGGAGCGAACATCGACGGACACGGCCACGCCCGCGACGCGATCCGTGCGGGAGCGGTCGCGCTCGTCGTGGAGCGATGGCTCGACCTCGACGTGCCCCAGGTCCGCGTTCGGTCCGTGCGTGAGGCGATGGGCCCGATGTCCAGCGTCGTGTTCGATGAGCCGTCCGGATCCCTCACGGTGATCGGGGTCACCGGGACGAACGGCAAGACGACGGTGGTCCATCTCCTGGACGCGGTCCTGCGAGCCGCGGGCCATCGCACGGGCGCGATCGGGACCGTCGGCGCGCATGTGGGCGCCGAGCCGGTCGCGCTCGCCCGGACGACCCCGGAGGCCCCCGACCTCGTGCGGCTGCTGGCGAGGATGCGCGACACGGGCGTCACCGCCGTGGCGATGGAGGTCTCCTCGCATGCCCTCGACCTCGGCCGGGTCGGCGGCGTCCGCTTCGACGCGACCGTGTTCACGAATCTGTCCCAGGATCACCTCGACCATCACGGGACGATGGAGCGCTACTTCGAGGCGAAGGCATCGCTGTTCACCGAGGAGCGCACCGACCACGCCGTCGTGAACCTGGACGATCGATGGGGGCGGCAGCTCCTGGACGTCGCGGTTCCGCCCACGACGTACGGGTTGGATCCGGCGGCCGAGGTCCGGGGCGAGGACGTCCGCGCGACCCCGGGAGGCCTGTCCTTCCGCGTGGACGGACGCGAGGTGCGCTGTCCGTTGCGCGGCGCCTTCAACGTTTCGAACACCCTCGCGACGTTCGCGGCGGCCCGCGTGATCGGCCTCGACGACGGCCCCGTCGTCCGGGGGCTCGCGGGCGTGGAACAGGTGCCCGGCCGGATGGAGCCGATCGAAGCGGGGCAGGATTTCCTGGCGGTGGTGGATTACGCGCACACGCCGGATAGCATCCGAACAGTGCTTGCCGCGGCACGCCTGTTGGCGACGGGCCGGGTGATCGTCGTCTTCGGTTGCGGTGGTGACCGTGATCGCGCGAAGCGGTCCCCGATGGGGGCGGCGGCAACGGAGGGAGCTGATCTCACGGTCATCACCACGGACAATCCACGCTCCGAGGACCCTGCGGAGATCATCGCCGAGGTCGAGCGGGGCGCCGCCGGGGGTGGCGGAGCCTTCGTGGTGGAGCCGGATCGACGTGCCGCGATCCGGAGGGCGCTCCGAAAGGCCCGTTCCGGCGACGTCGTGGTCGTGGCCGGCAGGGGCCACGAGTCCGTGCAAGAGGTGGGGGACCGGTTCCTCCCGTTCGACGACCGCGTGGTCGTCCGCGAAGAGCTCGACGAGATCGGCGGAGCGACATGAGACCGAGAGCCCTGTCCGACGTCGCCCGCGCCGTCGAGGGGACGCGCGAGGGCAGGGACGTCGAGGTCCGATCGGTATCCACGGATTCCCGCACGGTGGGAGCCGGCGGACTGTTCGTGGCCCTGCCCGGCGAGCGGGCGGACGGTCACCGATTCGTCGGGGCGGCGATCGCTGCAGGCGCCGCGGCCGCGATGGTCGCCGAGGCTCCGAGCGGTTCCCCCGAGATCGGATCCTTCCCGCTCGTCCGCGTGAGCTCCACCTCGGAGGCCCTGTTGCGACTGGCGGCGGACGAGCGGGAAGGGATGGACGCCACCGTCGTCGGGATCACGGGAGCGAACGGGAAGACATCCACTAAGGACCTGGCGGACGCGGTCGCGAAGACGCGGTTCCGCGTCCACGCGAGCCCGGGATCGTTCAACAACGAGATCGGGCTCCCGCTCACCCTCCTCGGAGCCCCGCCGGACACGCAGGTCCTGGTGGCCGAGATGGGCGCGCGGCGCCTCGGCGACGTGAAGCTCCTGTCGGGCATCGCTCGCCCCGATGTCGTCGTCGTCACGAACGTCGGCGTGGCGCACATGGAGGTCTTCGGTTCGTGGGCGTCGATCGTGGAAGCGTCCGCGGAGCCGGTCGACGCGCTCGGTCCGGAGGGACTCGCGATCTTGAACGCGGACGATCCGGTCGCGATCGGATACGCCGACCGATGCCCCGGGCGGGTCGTGACGTTCGGCACGCGGTCCGCCGCCGACGTGCGCGCGGAGGACGTCTCCCTCGACCCGGAAGGACGGGCGTCGTTCCGGATGTCGGCGGACGGTGCAGAGGTGCGGGTACACCTGGCGGTGCCGGGAGAGCACATGGTGTCGAACGCGCTCGCCGCTGCCGCCGTGGGCCGCGAGCTCGCGATCTCGCTCGACGACGCCGCCCACGCCTTGGGCGAGGCCGGCGTCTCTCCCTGGCGCATGGAGATGTTCACGACCGCGTCGGGCGTCCGGGTGCTCAACGATGCGTACAACGCGAACCCCGAGTCCACGGCGGCCGCCCTGCGGACCGCGCGATGGATCGCCGGAGAGGATCGTCTGATCGCGGTCCTCGGCGAGATGGCGGAGCTCGGTCCGATCTCGGCAGATGAGCACGATCGGGTCGGCGAGCTCGCCGCGCGCGTGCGGGTGGACCGCCTGATCACGGTCGGCGACCCCGCTCGCGCGGTGGCGCGCGCCGCCCTCCGCGAAGGGATGGAGCCGGAGGACGTCGCCAGCTACGTCACGGCCGCCGAGGCCCTCGGGGACGTGCGCGCCTCCGCAGGCAGGGGAGACCTCGTCCTCTGCAAGGGGTCCCGCATAGCAGCGCTCGAAGCGATCGCCGAGGCGCTCCGTTGATCTCGATCCTCGTGGCGGGCGCGGTGGCCTTGGCGGTGACGCTCCTCGGGACGCCCGTCGCGATCAGGGTCTTCCGGGCATGGGGATGGGGTCAGCGGATCCGTGAGGACGGCCCGCATACCCACCTCGAGAAGGTCGGCACGCCCACCATGGGCGGGATCGTGATGCTCGTGGCCCTCGTCGTCGCCTACCTCGCGACGCGGCCCACGATCGCGGCCGGGATCACCTTCAGCCCTGCAGGGCTCGCGCTGATCCTCGCTGCCGTCGGGTTCGGGCTCGTCGGATTCGTCGACGACTTCCTGAAGGTCCGCCGGCAGCGGTCCCTCGGTCTGTCGAAGGCGCAGAAGTTCCTCGGGACCGCCGTCGTGTCGGTGCTGTTCTCGTTGCTGATCGTCGCGACCTCGGGGGATACCGGGACCTCGACGAGCCTCTCCTTCGTCCGCCCGACGGCTCTGGACCTCGGCGTCTTCTTCTTCTCCGTCTGGGTCTTCGTCATCCTGACGTCCTCCTCGCACGCTGTGAACCTGACCGACGGGCTCGACGGACTCGCGGCCGGCTCCTCGATCCTCGTCCTCGCGGGCTACGTGTTCATCGCGTTCTGGCAGTTCCGACACACCTGCAGCCTGGAGCTTCCGGCCGAGGCATTGAAGGCCTGCTACAAGGGCGTGGACCTCCTCGCGATGCAGGACACGGCGATCATCGCGGCGGCGATGATGGGAGCCGCGATGGGCTTCCTCTGGTGGAACGCAGCGCCCGCGCGCATCTTCATGGGCGACACCGGAGCTCTGGCGCTGGGAGGTCTGTTCGGCGCGATCGCGATCACGACGAACACGCAGATGCTGCTGATCATCCTGGGCGGTCTCTACGTGATCGAGACGATGTCGGTGATCGTCCAGGTGATCTCGTTCCGTGGCTTCGGCAGGCGGGTGTTCCGGATGTCACCGATCCATCATCACTTCGAGCTCTCGGGCTGGCCGGAGTTCACCGTGATCGTCCGCTTCTGGATCATCGCCGGCCTGTGCGTCGCCGTCGGGCTCGGCGTCTTCTACGCCGACTTCATCGCCCGGGGTGGACTCGATTGAGCGGCCGGTTCGCGGAGGAACGTGTCGTGGTGGTGGGCGCGGGCGTGGCCGGCGCGAGTGCCGCTCGGGTCCTCGCGGCGGAGGGAGCGCGGGTGCTCGTGACCGAGGCGCGGCCGGCGGCGGAGGCGCCGGCGTCGGTCGATCTCGAGGCGCACGGGGTCGAGGTTCGGGCCGGGGGGCACGATCCGCACCACTTGGACGACGCGACGCTCGTGCTCGTTGGCCCGGGCGTTCCTCCCGATGCGGAGGTCGTCCGCTGGGCGCGCGACCGCGGCCTCCCCGTGTGGGGGGAGATGGAGCTCGGGGCCCGGCTCGCGCAAGGCCCGTACCTCGCCGTCACGGGAACGAACGGCAAGACGACGGTCACCTCGATGATCGAGTCCTGTCTGCGGGCCAACGGCATCGACGCACTCGCGTGCGGGAACATCGGCCTGCCGTTCCCCGAGGCGGCGGTGCAGGACCGCGACGTGCTGGTGGTCGAGGTGTCGAGCTTCCAGCTCGCGCTCCAGGAGTCGTTCCATCCGTCGATCTCCCTCCTGTTGAACATCGCCCCGGACCACCTCGACTGGCACGGTTCCCTCGAGGCGTACGTCGACGCGAAGCGCCGCGTCTACGCGCGGCAATCAGGCACGGACGTGCACATCGGCAACCGCGACGATCCGGTCTCCGCACCGATCTCTGCTGCGGCATCGTGTGCGATCCGGTGGTTCCGAAGCGGACCGCCGGCGGACGGGGAGGTCGGGTTCGAGGGAGATGAGCTGATCGCCCGACTCGACGGCATCCATCGACTCGGTCGCATCGACGCCCAGGCGGCCGGGGCGCGCGAAGACGCCGCGGCGGCGGCGGCCGTCGCCCTTGCCTACGGCGTGGTGCCGGCGGTGGTGGCCGCGGCGCTCGCCTCCTTCCGTCGGGCCCCGCATCGGGGCGAGGTGGTGGCCTCGGTCGACGGCGTTCGCTTCATCGACAACTCGAAGGCCACGAACGTCCACGCCGCGGCGGCGGCGATCGATGCCGCGGGCAGCGTCGTCCTGATCGCCGGCGGCCGGGCGAAGGGTGCGGACCTCTCGCCGCTCCGCGAACACGCGGGCGGCGTCCGCGCCGTGATCGCGATCGGCGAGGCCGCGGCGGATCTCGTCGCGGTCTTCGATGGCATCGCACCCACCTCGACCGCGAGCTCGATCGAGGATGCCGTGCGCGGCGCATTCGCTGCCGCGCGCCCCGGGGACTCGGTCCTGCTGGCGCCGGCGTGCGCGAGCTGGGATCAGTTCCGGAGCTACGCCGAGCGTGGGGATCGGTTCGCGACGGCGGCGAGGTCCCTCCGGGCGGAGGCGGGTGCCCGTGGCTGACCGGACGATCGCCTGGCGGCGCCCGAGGACCGAACCCTCCGACGGGCCTCATCTCCGGCTGGTGCGTCCGGACGAGTTGCTCTCTCCGACCGCGGCCGCGGCCGCCGCGGCCCGCCGGAACCTCACGCTCCTGCTCGTGCCGACGGGACTCCTGACGATCGTGGGGCTCGTGATGATCCTCTCAGCGGGATCGATCTCGGCCGTGGAGGGGTACGGGACGAGCTTCTGGTACTTCAACCGGCAGACCCTCTACGCCGTCGCCGGCCTTGCCGGCCTTGTGGTAACGGCGCGCGTCCCCATCGCGTTCTGGCGCCGAGCCGCGATCCCGATGCTCCTCGGCGCGATGCCACTGATGCTCCTCGCGCTCCACCCGTCGATCGGTTCCTCCCTCTACGGCGCCTCGCGGTGGATCGATCTCGGTCCGATCACGCTCCAGCCGGCGGAGTTCGCCAAGCTCCTGACGGTCTGCTCGGCCGCCGCGATCCTGTCCCGCCCATGGAAGGACCTCACCCGTCCGCGAGACGCCCTCCTCCCGCTCGGCCCGTTGGTGCTCGCGGTCGCGGGCATCGTGATCATGCAGCGGGACCTCGGGACGACGCTGATCATCTGCGGGAGCGCCTTCCTCCTGTTGTTCGTCGCGGGGATCCGCCTCCGCTACCTCGTGTGGACCGCGATGGCCGGACTCGGCGCGGTCGCGTACTTCATCTTCGGCACCGACTACCGGCGCACGAGGTTCCTGGAGGCCTGGCTCAATTGGGAGCTCGATCCGAGCGGAGCGGGCTGGCAGCTCCGACAGGGACTGATCGCGCTGGGGTCCGGCGGATGGTTCGGTGTGGGCCTGGGCAACAGCCGCCAGAAGTGGGATTACCTCCCCAACGCGCACAGCGACTTCGTGTTCGCCGTCCTGGGGGAGGAGCTCGGCCTGATCGGGGCGATCGCCGTGCTCTCCCTGTTCGGCATCCTGGTGTTCGCCGGCGTCCGCATCGCGATGGGTGCCCGGGACCCGTTCGGACGGCTCCTCGCGGCAGGCATCACCGGATGGATCGGGCTCCAGACCCTCGTGAACCTCGGGGCCGTGACCGGGTTGTTGCCGATCACGGGCGTGCCGCTCCCGTTCCTCTCCTTCGGAGGGACCGCGCTGGTGGTGACGCTCGCCGGAGTGGGCGTGATGGCGAGCGTCGCGCTCGACGACGTGCGCTCGACCGGGAGGAGGCGTGCGCGGTCCCGCTCCACGGACGGACGGGGCAGACCGTGAGGGTGGTGATCGCGGGGGGCGGGACGGCCGGGCACATCTCACCGTCGATCGCGGTCGCGCACCGGCTCCGGGCAGGCGGCGCGTCGGTGGAGTTCATCGGCTCACCCGTCGGGCAGGAGGCCTCGCTCGTCCCGGCCGCCGGCTTCCGGTTCCACGGTCTGCGCGCCGCACCGTTCCGCCGCGAGATCTCGATCCGCTCCGCGACCGCTCCGTTCGTGGCCCTCGGATCCGTGATGACGGCGCGACCGGTCGTGCGCGGCGCCTCCGCCGTCCTCGGAATGGGCGGGTACGCGAGCATCGCACCCGTGCTGGCCGCCCGATCGTTGCGGGTGCCTGCGGTGGTGCACGAGCAGAACGCCGTCCCTGGACTCGCGAACCGGCTACTGGCCAGGATCGCGACGGTGATGGCCCTCACGTTCGAGAGCTCGCGCGCGCGACTCCCCGGCTCCGTCCGCGCCGAGCTGACCGGTCTCCCTCTCCGACCGGAGATCGCGGCGATCCGCTCGGGTCGGGAGACCCTGGCTGACGAAGCTCGCCGATCGCTCGACCTCCGGCCGGGACGCACGACCGTCCTCGTGACGGGGGGAAGTCAGGGAGCCCTGCACCTCGACCAGATCGTCGCGGCCACGATCCCGTTGCTCGCGGGACGGGCCGACCTCCAGCTGCTGGTCCTCGCGGGCGCCACGAAGGAAACGATCGTCGCCGACGCCGCGCGGCTCGAGATGGATCTCCACGTGCGGGTCCTGCCGTACCTCGATCGGATGGAGCTGGCGCTCGCCGTCGCGGACGTCGCCGTCGCGCGCGCAGGTGCGAACACGGTGCACGAGCTCGCAGCCTGCGCGATCCCTTCGATCCTCGTGCCGTATCCGCACGCGACCGACGACCACCAATCGGGCAACGCGAGGGAGCTCGAGATCGCAGGGGCGGCGGAGATCTTCCTCGACCAGGAGCTGACCCCACGCGGTCTCGCGGATCGGATCTCGGCACTCGTCGACGATCCGGGTCGCCGCTCGGCGATGTCCGCCGCCGCCGGAGGGTGGGCCACACCCGACGCCGACGAGCGGGTGGCCGCGCTCGTCCGATCGGTCGCACGAGGATGAGCGCGCGGTACGTCCCTCGGCCCGGCTCGATCCCGACGCTCGGTGTGCCCACCCTCGAAGGGGTGCGATCGGCCCACCTGATCGGCATCGGCGGAGCGGGCATGCGGAACCTCGCCAGGTTGCTCCTCGCCCGCGGGGTCGAGGTGACGGGATCGGACCTGAAGGACTCCGACGGACTGCGGGAGCTCTCGGCCCTGGGCGCTCGCGTCCGCGTGGGTCATGACGCCGCGAGGCTCGGACATCCGGATGCCGTGGTGATCTCGAGCGCGATCGCCGAGGACAACCCGGAGCTCATGGCGGCTCGCGCGACCGGCGTGCCGGTGTGGGCCCGTCAGCAGGCGATCGCCGCCGTCGCCGAAGCGCATCGATCGATCGCGGTCGCGGGTACGACCGGGAAGACGACGACGACGTCGATGATCGCCACTGTGCTCGAGCGGGAAGGCCTGGAGCCCACCTACCTGGTCGGGGGCGACCTGAACGAGAGCGGGAGCGGCGCCAAAGCCGGCACCGGAGATCTGTTCCTCTTCGAGGCCGACGAGAGCGACGGCTCCTTCCTCCTGACCGACCCCACGATCGGTGTCGTCACGAACATCGAGCTCGACCACGTGGACTTCTATCCCGGCGGCGCGGAGGAGCTGCGCATGGCCTTCGCCGAGTTCTGTGCTCGCTCGGGTCAGGTCGTCGTATGTGGAGACGATGCGGGCGCCCGCGACGCCGTCGCGCTCGCTGGCGTCGCCGCGATCCGCTACGGCACGACGGCGGATGCCGACGTGCGGCTGACGATCGCGACACCGGGTCCGGGGGGAGCGAGCGGCTCCCTCCTCGTGGAAGGTGTCGAGGTGCCGCTCTCCCTACGGATCGACGGGGCCCACAACCTCCTGGACGCCGCGGCCGCCGTGGCGGTCTCCGGGCTCGTGGGGATCCCTCCTTCCCACGCCGCCCGGGCGCTCGCATCCTTCGCCGGCGTGCATCGCCGCTTCGAGGAACGGGGGAGGGTCCGCGGGGCGCGGTTCTTCGACGACTACGCCCACGTCCCCACGGAGCTGTCGGTGACCCTCGCGGTGGCGCGCGCCCGGCGGCCGGACCGGCTCGTGGCGGTGTTCCAGCCGCACCGCTATTCACGGACCCAGGCGCTCTGGCGCGAGCTGGGAGCGGCGCTCACGGAGGCGGACCTCGTGGTCGTCACCGACGTCTACGGGGCGAACCAGGAGCCGATCCCCGGGGTGACGGGGGCGCTGGTGGTCGACGGTGTGCGCGCCGCGGCCCCCGACCGAGCGGTGGTGTACGCCCCACATCGTGAGGAGGCGATCTCCTTCCTCACCCGAGAGGTCCGCGACGGTGACCTCGTGATGACCCTCGGCTGCGGCGACATCTGGATGGTGGCCGACGCCGCGCTCGCGAGGATCCGGGAGGCCGACGAGGGTGCCTGACCTCGCCGAGGCCGAGCGGATCCTCCACGCACGAGTGGGCCCGGCTGTGCGGGTGGGCTTCCCGATCGCTCCACTGACCACGTTCCGGCTCGGCGGACCCGCGGCCCTGTTCGTCGACGCGCAGGGCGACGAGGAGCTCGCGGCGGTGCGAGAGGCGGCCGACGCCACGGACATCCCGGTCGCCGTGATCGGGAAGGGCTCCAACATGCTGGTCTCCGACGACGGGTTCCCGGGCATCGTGGTGCGCCTGGGTCGTGGGTTCCGATGGGCGGGCCGCGACGGCGACCGGCTGAGCGCCGGGGGAGCGATGCCGCTGCCGGCGATGGCCGGCGTCGCGATGCGGCATCGGCTCTCGGGCCTCGAATTCGGGGTCGCGATCCCCGCGAGCCTGGGCGGCGCGGTGAAGATGAACGCGGGAGCGCACGGACGCTCGATGTCGGACGTCGTCGACCGGATGGAGGTCTTCCCGCTCACCGGCTCGGGTCCTCGACGGTCCCTGGCTTCCTCCGAGGCGGGCTTCGCGTACCGACGATCCCAGCTTCCCGACGACTCGATCGTGGTGGGTGCCACCGTCCGTCTCCAGCCCGGAACGGACGACGAGATCCGGGCGCACATGGAGGAGGCCAGAAGATGGCGCCGACGGACGCAGCCGCTCGCCGAACCGAACTGTGGGTCCGTCTTCAAGAACCCGGACGGCGACCACGCCGCACGGCTGATCGAGTCCGCCGGGGCGAAAGGACTTCGGGTCGGCGGGGCGCGCGTCTCCGAGAAGCACGCGAACTTCATCGTCGCGGAAACCGGTGCGACGGCGTCGGACGTGTGGGAGCTGATCCAGCAGGTGCGCGCGCGGGTGGAGCACCACGCGGGGATCCGGTTGGAGACCGAGGTGGAACGGATGGGGGCGGTCGGCGATGCGGACGATTGATCCTCGCGGGCCCGCGGCCCGTCGAGCCGCCGTCGCGGGACTCGCGCTCGTCCTCGCTGCCACGAGCGCGGTTGCCGCCACCTACACGCCACTGTTCGCCGCGGGAGACATCCGGCTCGATGCGCCCGACGGCATGACGCGGGCCGAAGTCCTCGCCGTTGCCCGCGTGACGGACCGCTCGAACGTCTTCCATCTCGACGCCGGCGCGGTCGAGCAGCGGCTCGAGCGCGACCCGAGGATCGTGCGCGCGACGGTGACCACGTCGCTGCCGAACCGCATCGCGATCGAGGTCGTCCCCCGGACCGCGGTGGGTATCGTCGGTGCGGACGGGGGACTGGTCGGCGCCGACGGCGTGGTGATCGGCCCCGCCGGGTCGGCGACCGGCCTCCCGGACCTCATGACCGCCGAGGCGAAGCCCGTGGATGGGATCGACCTCCTCGCGGCGGCGGCCACGGCCGACGCGCTCGGCCCTGCATTGCGCAGACAGGTCGACGCCGTGATCGTCGCGACTGACGGTACCGTTCGGGTCCGGCTCGCAGCCGGCTTCGCCGCGACGTTCGGGGATGCGACGGAGCTCGACGCCAAAGCGGTCTCCCTGGCGGCCCTGCTGGAGTGGATGCGGGAGGAGGGTGTCACGATCGTTTCGGCGGACGTGACGGTCCCCGGGAGCCCCACCGCACAGCTCGAACGTGGCTCGAAGGCGGTTCCTGTCCCCTGATCGGATTGTCACGAGAAAGCGCAGCCAAGGTCCCGCGCCGCGCCTCCAGACTTCTTGACGGACCTGCGATTTCCAAGTAGGGTCGCTACCTCCACATGAGCTAGATATGGTAATAACGTTCAAGTGGAGCCTTAGGGTTTCCAGCTGAGGAGAGCACCACAGCAGCAGAGCAGCACGCTGAGGGAGACACGAGGACGAGCATTCCGAGTACGCGGGCCGGGGCCCGGGAGGGATTCGGATGATGGACGCTCCGCAGAACTACCTCGCCGTGATCAAGGTCGTCGGGATCGGTGGGGGCGGCGTGAACGCCGTGAACCGGATGATCGAGGCAGGCCTCCGGGGCGTGGAGTTCACCGCCGTCAACACGGACGCACAGACCCTGCTGATGTCGGATGCCGAGGTGAAGCTCGACATCGGCCGGGAGACCACGCGAGGACTCGGTGCGGGGTCCGACCCCGATGTCGGGCGGCGTGCCGCGGAGGAGCACGCCGACGAGATCGAGGAGATCATCAAGGGCGCGGACATGGTCTTCATCACCGCGGGCGAGGGTGGCGGGACCGGGACCGGCGGCGCGCCGATCGTCGCGGAGGTCGCGCGGAACCTGGGCGCCCTCACGATCGGTGTCGTGACCCGGCCGTTCGGGTTCGAGGGCCGCAAGCGAGCGACCCAGGCCGACCTCGGGATCACGGAGCTGAAGAAGGCCGTCGACACGCTCATCGTCGTGCCCAACGATCGGCTGCTGCAAGTCGCCGACGCCAACATGCCGATGATCGACGCCTTCCGGATGGCGGACCAGGTCCTGTATCAGGGTGTCGACGGCATCACGTCGCTGATCACGACGCCCGGGCTCATCAACCTCGACTTCGCAGACGTCAAGTCGATCATGGCCGGGGCCGGATCGGCGTTGATGGGGATCGGCCTCGGATCGGGCCAGGACCGTGCCACGGAAGCGGCGAAGGCGGCGATCAGCTCGCCGCTCCTCGAGTCCTCGATCGACGGTGCGAAGGGTGTGCTCCTCTCGATCGCCGGTCCGACCGACCTGACCCTGCACGAGGTGAATGCCGCGGCCGACGCGATCACGCGGGTCGCGCACCCGGACGCCAACATCATCTTCGGAGCGGTCGTCGACGACGCCCTCGGCGAGGAGGTCCGCGTCACCGTCGTGGCCGCGGGCTTCGACAAGGTGACGGCCGTTTCCGACAGTCGCTTCGAGAGCCGCCTCTCGCGGCTGCTCGAGGAGCCCGGTGAGCAGACCGAGGAGGAGGAATCGCTCCCGTCGATCCTGGCCGAGGACGACGAGGACCGGGTCTTCACCAACGGCGAGCAGTCCCCACCGGTCAGCTTCGACGCGCAGGAGGATCTGGACATCCCGGACTTCCTGAAGAGCTGAACGTCCACCCCGCGCGGCCCTTCGTCCGGGGCGGGGAGGTCCGAGTGAAGGAGGCGCCCTTCCCCCGCCTCCTCTCGGAGGATCTCCCCGCCCCGTTCGTGCTCCGGGGCCGGACGCTCGGAGGCCTCGATGCTCGAACGTGACGTGGTCCGCCGCAACGTCGACGAGGTGCGATCGCGGATCGCGGAGGCCGCGGATCGCTCGGGGCGGGACGCCGCGGACGTGACGCTCGTCGCCGTGACGAAGACCGTCGAGGTCGAGCGGATCCGTTGGGCAGTCGAGGCCGGGGTGCGTGCGATCGGAGAGAACTACGTGCCGGACCTCCGGCGGAAACGCGAGGAGATCCATGGCGTCGCCTGGCACTACATCGGGACCCTCCAGTCCGGTACCGCATCGCAGGTCGCCGATCACGCCGACGTCGTGGAGACGGTCGCGGGAGAGCGCGCCGCGAGACGTCTCGCCGGTCGCGCCGCACGCTCCGGTCGGAGGCTCGACGCGTTGATCGAGGTGGACCTCACGGAGGGTCGGGCGGGCGTGCGACCCGACGACCTGCCCGTCTTCGCCGATCTCGTCGCGTCGCTCGAAGGCTTGCGCTTGATCGGTCTCATGACCGTCCCCCCGATCCCGCGAGTCCCCGAGGACTCCCGCCCCTCCTTCGCACGGCTCCGCGAGCTACGTGAGGCGACCCAGGAACGACATCCGGATGTGCTGGAATCGTCCATGGGGATGTCGTTGGATTACGGGGTCGCGGTGGAAGAAGGCGCTACGATTGTCCGCATCGGGACCGCGCTGTTCGGGTCCCGAGCGACCAGGCCCCGATGAACGAGCCGGGGAACGGGCCAGGTGACGAGGAGGAAGCGACATGACGGGCGTGTGGAAGAAGACGCTGAACTATCTCGGTCTGGTCGAGGACGACGAGGAGTTCGTCGAAGAGCTGCCGGATGTGGAGCCTCCGCCGGTGCGTCGCATGCGCCCTCATCCCGTCCGGGAGGTGTCCTCCGAAGCGGAAGGCGTGGTGCGCACGATCGCCGCACCCCGTCCTGCGGGCGGTTCGTCCATGATCCACAAGTCGGAGCCCAAGCGGTTCAACGAGGCTCGTGAGGTCGCCGACCGATTCAAGGAAGGCACCGCGGTCATCATGAACCTGCAGAGCACGGAGGATTCGACCGCGAGGAGGCTCGTGGACTTCGCGTCGGGCCTCGTCTACGGCCTCGACGGCAAGATCGAGCTCGTGGCGAACCGTGTGTACCTGCTCACGCCGGCCGATGTCGAGGTCTCGGCGGAGGAGCGTGAGCGCATCGCGGGCGGAGGCTTCTACAACCAGTTCTGAATCGCGCGCGAGAACGTGACCCGCAGCGCCGCTGCTAGCATCGCGCCTCGATGACACACGGTGCCGCCTCGTGACGGAGATCATCTGCCTCGCCCTGCTCGTCGCGATGATCGTCCTGTTCATCCGGGTCGTGGTGGACTGGGTGGTACTGGCAGGTTGGCGCCCACCGCACTCCGGGCCGGTCCGGGCCGCGCTCGACGTGACCGTCGACGTGACGGAGCCACCGCTCCGGCTGCTCCGACGGATCGTGCCGCCCACCGGAGGGTTCGATCTCTCCGTCCTGGTTGCGTTCGTCGCCCTCACGGTGTTGCGTACAGTGGTCTGCTGACGATGAGAGGGTGAGATGAGGAAGAAGGACGTGGCGGACCAGAGCGGATCGGAGTGGGACCGGCCGGCCGGCGGCCGCGTGAGCCCGCTCGATGTCCAGCAGAAAGAGTTCCGCGTCACCCGGGTCGGCGTCGGCTATCGGATGCGCGAGGTCGACGAGTTCCTCGACCAGGTGACCGACACGTTGTCGGCGCTGATCGCGGAGAACGAGCAGCTGCGAGCGTCGAGCGGGGGCGCCTCCGCCACGAGCGCGCCGGATATCCCCCCGGGAGCGACGGCGAGCTCCGCGGAGAGGGCGGCGGTGGATGCCTTCCTCCAACGGGAGAAAGGGTTCCTCCAGAACCTCGGCGGGCTCGTGCAGGCGCACGCGGAGGAACTGCGGTCCATGATCCGGGCCACCCGCGATGCGCCGCCGCCGGTGGCCGTGGCCCGAGAGGAGCCCGTGCCAGAGCAAGAACCGGTGGTCGAGCAAGAGCCCGTCGCCGAGTCGGTGGCGGAAACCGAGGCGGTGGCGGAGGGCGAGGAACCCGCTCCCACGGAGCGGGTCGACGAGGCACCCTCGTCGGAGCCGATCGCGTCCGGCGAGGACGAGGGCCATGAGCCCGCTGCGATCACCGGGGTGATCGCCGAGGAGCCGATCAGGCTCGAGGATCCCGAGCCGGCACGATCACGTCGCTCGGAGGAGAAGGAAGGGGATTCGCTCCGGGAGCTCTTCTGGGGCGAGGACTAGCCCCGGCCGGAACGAGGCCCTCGGTCACGTCGTCCGCTTGAGCATCACCACGACCGGGACGCCGTCGAGCTCCGACGCCTGACGGAAGCCGTCGATCCTTTCGGTGCGCAGCTCGGACGCCAGCGTCTCCTCGGCGATCTCCTGGCGATGTGCCGCCAGCGCCTCGGCGGGCTCGCCCGACGTCTCCACCGCCAGATCGATGCGGTCCGTCACCTCGAGCCCTGCTTCCTTCCGCGCGTCCTGGATCATGCGCACCAGCTCGCGCGCCACCCCCTCACGCCTGAGCTCGCGCGTCACGTCGAGCTCGAGGGCGACCGTCACGCCTCCCTCGGTCGCGACGCCGTATCCGGCACGCACGTCCTGGCTCAGGGTGACGTCGCCGGGACCGATCACGATCGGCGGCCCGTCGTCGACTGAGATCTCCACCTGATCGCCGGTCGCCAGTCGCGCCGCGAGCGAGCCGTCGTCCTGGGCCAGAGCGGATGCCGCCGCGCGCACGCGGGCTCCGAGGCGCGGGCCGAGCACCTGGAAGTCGGGCTTCGCGCGCCACCGGCCGAACGACTCGGCCGACCCCGCGAGATCGACGCGCTTCACGTTCAGCTCCTCTGCGACGACGCCCAGCAGCTGCTCGAAATCCTGCGCGCCGACCGGCAGGTGAACCACCGCCCGCGTGAGGGGCTGCCGGGTCCGCACTCGCGTCTCCGTCCTGATGCGCCGGCCGAGCTCGACCACACGCCGTGCCAACATCATCGCCTCGTCAAGTCCGGGATCGATGACCGACTCGTGCACCTCGGGAAAGTCGGCGAGATGGACCGAGTCCGGGCGACCGGCCCGGTCGGCCGCGATGTTCGACCAGACCTCCTCGGCCACGAACGGCGTGAAGGGGGCCAGGAGCATCGCCGTCGTCACGAGGCACTCGTGGAGCGTCTCGAACGCGGCGGCCGAGTCCTCGCCGCCGGCCCCGCCGGGGTTCCAGAACCGGCGCCGTGATCGCCGGATGTACCAGTTCGATAGATCGTCCACGAACGTCTGGATGCGCCGACCGGCGCCCGTGACGTCGTAGGCGTCCATGCCTTCCCGAACATCCCGAACGGTCCCCGCCAGTCGGGACAGGATCCACCGGTCCAAGACGGAACGGGATGCCGGCGACGTGCGCTCGGCCGCGTCCGGATCTACGCCATCGGCGTTCGCGTACAACACGAAGAACGAATACACGTGCCACAGGGTGAGCAGGAAGCGTCGAACGGCTTCCTCCAGAACCGAGTCGCCAAGTCGCCGCGACGCCCAGGGCGAGCTGCTCGTCAGGAGCACCCACCGGAGCGCGTCCGCGCCGAACCGCTCCATCGTCGGCATCGGGTCGATCACGTTGCCGACGGACTTGGACATCTTCCGGCCGTCCTCGTCGACGATGAATTCGAAGCAGACGACGTGCCGGTAGGCGGGAGAGTCGAAGTGCAGCACGCCTTCCGCCATCAGCGTGTAGAACCAGCCACGCGTCTGGTCGATCGCCTCGGAGACGAAGTCCGCGGGGAATCGCCGTTCGAATTCGTCCTGCCCTCGCCCCAGCTCGGGGTGGTAGCCCCACTGGGCGAAGGGCATCGCGCCGGAGTCGTACCACGTGTCGATCACCTCAGGGACACGATGCGCCTCGCCACCGCAATCCGGACAGTCGAAGACGACCTCGTCGATCGTTGGGCGATGAGGATCGAGGCCGGTCACGTCACGGCCGGCGCGCTCACCCAGCTCGTGCAAGGAACCGACGGCCGTCGCGTGTCCCTCGTCGCACCGCCAGATCGGCAAGGGCGTACCCCAGTAGCGCTCGCGGGAGAGTGCCCAGTCCACGTTGTTCTCGAGCCAGTTCCCGTAGCGCCCGTGCTTGATGTGGTCGGGGTACCAGGCGACCTCCTCGTTCACCGCGAGGAGGCGCTCCTTGACCGCGGTGGTGCGCACGTACCAGGACGTGCGCGCGTAATAGAGGAGTGGCGTGCCGCACCGCCAGCAGAACGGATAGGTGTGTTCGATCCGGCCAGATCGCACGAGGAGCCCGCGCGCACGCAGGTCCTCCTCGATCGGCGCGTCCGCGTCCTTGACGAAGAGCCCACGCACGAACTCCGGAGCGAGGTCGGTGAACCGCCCGTCGTCACCGACCGGCTTGAAGACCGGCCAGCCCTGGGCGAGCCCGACCTCGAGGTCCTCGGGTCCGAACGCCGGCGCCATGTGCACCGTGCCGGTTCCTTCGTCGAGCGCCACGAACGAGCCGGCCACGACGCGATGTGCCCCGTCGACGTTGGGGTAGGGAGGCTCGTATCGCGCGCCGAGCAGCGCGGAACCGTCGATCGTCCTCAGCACGGTCCAGCCGTCGCCCAGTGTCGCGTCGAGGCGCGACTCCGCGAGGACCAACCGCATCCCCTCGCCCTCAGCGACCACGTAGGAGGCCTCGGGATCCACCGCGACGCCGGCGTTGGACGGGAGCGTCCACGGCGTCGTCGTCCAGACGAGGAGCGACGCGCCGACGAGCTCGGGATCCGCCGCCTCGGCGATCGGGAACCGCACGTGGACGCTGGGGTCCTCCGTGGTCGCGTACCCGAGCGCGACCTCCGCATCGGACAGCGCGGTCCCGCACCGAGGGCAGTACGCCGTCACCTTGTCGGCCTCGACGAGGAGCCCACGCTCGTGCAACCGCTTCAGTGACCACCACACCGACTCGACGTAGGTCGGGTCCATCGTCCAGTAGGCGTCGTCCATGTCGATCCAGAAGCCGATCCGTCGCGTCAGCTCCTCCCAGTCCCGGACGTAGCGACGCACCGACGCACGGCAGCGTTCGATGAACTCCGCGATCCCGAACGCCTCGATGTCGCGCTTGGACGTCGAGCCGATCTCGCGTTCCACCTCGATCTCGACCGGCAGACCGTGACAGTCCCAGCCGGCCTTCCGATGGACGAGGTGGC
The DNA here is from genome assembly GCA_021155985.1 of Actinomycetes bacterium. Classification (GTDB taxonomy): domain Bacteria; phylum Actinomycetota; class UBA4738; order UBA4738; family HRBIN12; genus JAJNBA01. The sequence goes on along the minus strand of JAJNBA010000005.1, from coordinate 28,898 downwards.
CGGTCATCGTGCGGTACCGCGGGTAGACGTCCTTGAACGCCCTCGTGAGGGCGTGCCCGATGTGCGGCTTCGCGTTGGCCGTCGGCGGGCCGTCGTAGAAGACCCACTCCGGCGCGCCCTCACGCTGCGCGACCGATCGGTGGAACACGTCGGCTTCGTCCCAGAACCGCAGGATCCGCTCCTCGAGCTCGGGGAACCGCACCTTCGGGTCGACCGACCGGAACCGCGGCCCGTCGTCGTTCGCCATCCGTTCGCCTCCCGACACGCGAAACGCCTCGTCCTCGTCTCGCGAGGACGAGGCGCGAGCCCCGCGGTACCACCTCGCTTGCCGGTCACCTCGCGGCGACCGACCGCTCACGGCCGCGACACGGCCTGCCGCTGTCACGGGCGGACCCGCCTGTGCCTCCCACGGACCGAGACCGGACCGGTTCGGGCAGGGGCTCGGGGAGGATGTCCGCGAGGCGCTCGGCACCGGGCTCCCACCCTCCCCGGCTCGCTCGTGCTCTGCCGTCCCCGCGACGCGTTTCCCGTCGTCGCCTTCCGCGTGCATGCTACACGGCGTGGCCAGCGTGATCGTCCGTGAGGCCGCGATCGGGCGAGGAGGAACCACCGGATGGCGCTCGCGACGACCTCGAGCTGGCGCCATCGCCCCTCATCTCCCGCCTGGGCCGGCGACCGCGCGAGGAGATGGTCGGCGTCCTCGACCCGAGCAGAGTTGAAGTGCTGCAACCACTCCGGTGATGGTCGATCCGGGTCGGGCCTGGGACGAGGTGATGCGTCGACGTGCTACCCTTCGCCCCCATGGCGCAGACGAAGCTCACCGCGGCGGAGATCAAGGACCTCCGAGCCCGCCTCACGGAGGAGCGCGGGCATCTGGAGTCGCAGCTGACGTCGATCGTCGAGGGCTCCTTCGCGGCCACCCAGTCGGACATGGCGGGTGACGTTGGGCTCGATGACGAGTCGGCCGACGCCGGCACCGCGACGTTCGAACGCGAGAAGGACCTCTCGATCGAGAACAACGTGCGCGACCTGTTGCGGAAGATCGACGGGGCCCTGAGGCGGATGGACGCGAAGAGCTACGGCCTCTGTGAGCGGTGCGGGAAACCGATCGAGAAGGCGCGGATCAAGGCCTTGCCGTACGCGGAGCTCTGCATCAAGGACGCGCAGGCCGCCCAGTCGCGCCGCTGATCGCGTGAACGCGCCGCGGAGCCGTGCGGCTCTGACGCTCTTCGTGACGGCGTTCCTCGCCTACGGTCTGGACCGGGTCACGAAGATCCTCGCGGAGTCCTCGCTCCCCGGCAGCCCGGTGGAGCTCGTCCCGGGCGTCCTGACGCTGCGGTTCACGACCAACTCCGGCGGCGCGTTCAGCATCGGCCAGAGCGCTCCGTGGTTCTTCGTGGGGGTGAGCGTCGTCGTGGCCGTGATCATCCTCGCCACGGCGTTCCGTCACACGAGTCGACTCGTCGGCGCCTCGCTCGGCCTCGTCCTGGGCGGAGCGCTCGGGAACCTCACGGACCGGGCGATCCGAGCCCCCGGCATGCGTGGACACGTCGTGGACTTCATCGACTTCCAGATCTGGCCCGTCTTCAACCTGGCGGACACCGCGATCGTCGTGGGTGCGATCCTCCTCGCTTGGACGGGGCTCCGGGAGCGGCGGGAGGAATCCGAACCCGCGCGGGCCGAGAGATGAAGCGAACCGTCGAGGCGGAGGAGGGCCGGCTCGACGTGGTCGTGGCTCGCGTGACCGGGATGCCCCGGGCCGACGTCCAACGGGCGATCACGGCGGGAACGGTCCGGGTCGACGGGGAGCCCAGGGAGAAGTCCTTCCGCCTCCGTGGGGGCGAGCGCCTGACGATCGAGATCGAGGCCGACGCTCCCCCCGAGGCCGAGGGCCCACCGGTGGCGGTCCGCTATCGCGACGAGCATCTCGCGGTCGTGTCGAAGCCGGCCGGCCTCGTGACGCATCCGACCGCGAGCCGGCGGGGCGGGACGCTGGTCAACCGGTTGCTCGGTATGGGGGTTCCGCTCGCGGCGGCCGGCGGGGCGCTCCGACCGGGCATCGTGCACCGGCTCGATGCCGGCACCTCGGGGCTGCTCGTGGTCGCCGCGACCGACGAGGCGTACGGAGCTCTCCGGAAGCTCTTCCACGATCACGAGGTCGATCGCGCCTACCTCGCCGTCGTTCGAGGACTGGTCGCGAACGACGCGTTCGCCGTCGACGCCCCCCTCGGGCGGCGCGCGTCGAAGATCGTGGTCGACGCGACCGAGGGGAGGCGGGCCGAGACCGGCTTCGCGGTACGAGAGCGCCTGGAGAGCACGACCTTCCTCGAGGCGACGCCGCGCACCGGACGTACCCACCAGATCCGGGTCCACCTGGCGGCGATCGGACACCCGATCCTCGGGGATCGCGCCTACGGGGGCGGAGGCGACGACGCCCGCGCCGCCGGCCTCGATCGTCCGTTCCTGCACGCCTGGCGGCTGTCTTTCGTCCATCCCTTGACCGGGGCCGACGTGTCGCTCGAGGAGGACCTCCCGCCGGAGCTCGTCGCGGCCCTCGAACGGCTCCGCTGACCTGCTTCGCTTGACGGCACCGGGGTGGAGACGTACCTTGAGCCCCCGACGAATCACAGTCATGTAAGTTTCCACATCGGCCGGGGCCACATGTGGAAAACCGGGATGTGGAGAACCCCTCTCCGGAGGTCACCACGGCGGCGCGAGACGGCTTCGTTCATCTGCACGTTCACTCCGAGTACTCGCTGCTGGACGGGGCGGCGCGGATCGAGGCCCCGGCCTCCAACCGAGCCGCGCCGACGATCTTCTCGGAGGTCCAGCGCTTGGCGATGCCCGCCGTCGCCGTCACCGACCACGGGGTCATGTTCGGAGCGCTCGGCTTCTACGAGTCCGCGCTCGCGCACGGGATCAAGCCGATCCTGGGCGTGGAGGCCTACGTGGCGCCGGGGTCCCGGTTCGACCGCGAGCCGGGCGAGAACGAGGAGAAGTACCACCACCTGACGTTGCTCGCCCGGAACGAGACCGGCTACCGGAACCTGCTGCAGCTCGTGTCGGCGGCGCACCTCGAGGGCTTCTATCACCGCCCCCGGATGGACAAGCAGCTGCTCGCGGAGCACGCGGAGGGGGTGATCTGCCTGTCGGGTTGCCTGTCTTCGGAGCTGTCGAAGCTGCTGCTCGCCGGCCAGGACCAGCGTGCTCGCGAGGCGGCCGCCGGCTATCGCGACATCTTCGGGGCGGAGCACTACTGGATCGAGCTCCAGGACCACGGCCTGTCCGAGCAGGCACGGGTGACGCCCCGGCAGGTCGCTCTCGCGCGCGAGCTGGGGATCGGGCTGGTGGCGACGAACGACCTCCACTACACGACGGCCGCCGACGCGAAGCCGCACGACGTGCTCCTGTGCATCCAGCAGCAGAAGCTGCAGTCCGATCCGAAACGGCTCCGGTTCGACGCGGAGGAGTTCTACCTGAAGTCCTCGGAGCAGATGCGGGCGCTGTTCGCCGAGCTTCCCGAGGCGTGCGACAACACGCTCGCGATCGCGGACTCGGTGGATCTCGAGCTGATCTACGGCGACGCCGCCGCTCCCGAGGATCGGTACCACCTCCCGCGGTTCGAGGCGCCGGACGGTGGGACGCTCGAGGACTACCTCCGGGAGCTGACGCGCGAAGGCGCGGCCCAGCGCTACGGCGATCCGCTGCCGCAGGAGATCCGCGACCGCCTGGACCTGGAGCTCGGCGTGATCCTCCAGATGGGACTCGCGGGCTACTTCCTGATCGTGTGGGACCTGATCCGCTTCGCGCGAGAGCAGGGGATCCGCGTCGGCCCCGGAAGGGGCTCGGCGGCCGGGTCCGTCGTGTCCTATTGCCTGCGCATCACCGACGTCGACCCGCTCCGCTACGGGCTGATCTTCGAGCGGTTCCTCAACGCGGAACGGATCCAGATGCCGGACATCGACATGGACTTCGATGAGCGTCGGCGCGACGAGGTGATCCGCTACGCGAGCGCGAAGTACGGCGCCGACCATGTCGCGCAGATCGTGACGTTCCAGACGATCAAGGGGAAACAGGGGATCCGCGACGCCGCCCGCGTGCTGGGCTTCCCGCCGGCCGTCGGGGACCGGCTCTGCAAGATGTATCCGACGCCCGTGATGGGTCGCGACCACCCGATCGAGGAGGCGCTGAAGCTGTCGCCGGAGCTGGCCGTCGCCTACGAGCGTGAGCCGGAGGCGAAGGAGATCGTCGACACGGCGCGCGCGCTCGAGGGACTGCGCCGCGAGGACTCGGTGCACGCCGCCGGCGTCGTGATCGGCGACGCGCCCCTCGTGCGGTACCTGCCGCTGAAGCTGTCCAAGGATTCGCGGGACGATTCCAAGCGCATCGTCACCCAGTACGACATGCACGGCGTCGAGAAGCTGGGTCTGCTCAAGATGGACTTCCTGGGCCTCCGCAACCTCTCGGTGATCGAGGACACGTTGCGGCACCTCCGGGCCCGGGGTACTGAGCTCGACATCGACCATGTGACCCTCGACGACCCCGAGACGTACGCGATGCTGCGGCGAGGCGAGACCACCGGGGTGTTCCAGATGGAGTCGGGCGGGATGCGGAGCCTGATCAAGCTCCTGGAGCCGGACCGGTTCGAGGACCTGATGGCGCTCGTCGCCCTGTACCGGCCGGGCCCTCTGAACAACGGCCTGCACACCGAGTACGCGGAGCGCAAGCACGGCCGCAAACCCGTGTCGTACCCGCATCCCGACCTCGAGACGATCCTGCAGGGCACGTACGGCGTGATGGTCTATCAGGAGCAGGTGATGCAGATCGCCGTGGCGATGGCCGGCTTCTCGATGGGCGAGGCCGACACGCTGCGCAAGGCGATGGGCAAGAAGAAGATCGAGTACCTGATGCCCTTCAAGGAGCGGTTCGTGAAGGGCGCCGTGGACCGCGGCTACGCGGAGCGTTCGGCCGCGGACATGTTCGAGATGTTCGTCCCGTTCGCGGACTACGGCTTCAACGCCTCCCACGCGTGCGCGTACGGCCTGGTCGCGTACCAGACCGCGTACCTGATGGCGCATCACCCCGTCGCGTACATGGCGTCGATCCTCACGTCCGTGAAGGACGACAAGGATCGCAAGCCCTACTACCTGTATGCGTGCCGTGCGATGGGCATCGAGGTGCTCCCGCCGGACGTGAACGACTCCACGCTCGACTTCGCTCCCGCCACCGACGACGACCAGGCGATCCGCTACGGGCTGTCGGCGGTGCGCAACGTGGGCGACGCAGCCGTGCAGCAGGTGATGGAGGCGCGGGCCGCCAAGGGCAGGTTCGAGTCCTTCTCCGACTTCTGCCGCAAGGTCGACCCGTCCGTCCTCACGAAGCGCGCGCTCGAGTCCCTGATCCTCGCCGGCGCGTTCGACTCGCTCGGCTACCGGCGCCGGGCTCTCCTGATCGCGCACGACAAGGTGTCCGGCCCGATCGTCGCCGAGCGGAAGGCCGAGGCTGCCGGACAGTTCTCGCTCTTCGGCGGCGACTCGGACGTGGGCCAGATCGACGAGTCCGTCCTCGAAGGCGAGGAGTTCGACAAGCCGGAGCTCCTGCGCTTCGAGAAGGAGATGCTCGGCTCGTTCGTCTCGGATCATCCGCTGCTCGAGGTCGCCGACGACCTCCGGACGCAGAGCACACACGAGATCGGCGACCTCGAGGGCGCGGACGACGGAGAGCTGGTGACCGTCGCCGGGATCATCGGCGGCGTCTCCCGGAAGTACACGAAGCGGGGGGAGCCGTACGCTCAGTTCCGTCTCGAGGGCCTCTCCGCCGGCGTCGACGTCGTCGCGTTCCCCTCCGTCTACGAGGCGGACCCGGATCTGATCGCCGCCGATCGGATCGTGCTGGTGGTCGGACGGATCGACCGGCGCGGCCGCGAGCTGCAGATCCGTGCGAACGACGTGCGCGAGCCGATCCTGTCGGGATCGGCGCCGTCGGCGGGCGGAGAGTCGGTCGTGATCGATCTCACGGCGGCGGCGTGCACGGACGCGGTGCTGTCGAAGATGGCGGAGCTCCTGCGGTCCCGCCCCGGCTCGGCCCCGGTCCGCGTCCGGTTCCATTCGATCGGCGGCGTCCGCCCGCTGGATATGGGCGAGTTCCTCGTCGATCCGTCCGGACTGATGGGGGAGCTGGCCGGACTTCTGGGCTCCGGCGCCGCCCGGGTCGAACGCGTCACCTGAGCCCGGCGTCGAAGCCGCACGGACCGATCGCCCGACGGCGCAGGCCTCTATCGTGCTCGCGTGTTCGAGGTGATCCCCGCGATCGACGTCGAGGACGGAGCGCTCGCCCATCTGACGCCGACCGGTCCGATACAGATCGGAGCGTTCGCCGGCGATCCGGTCGCGGCGGCGGCCGCGATGGTCGAGGCGGGCGCGACTCGGCTGCACGTCGTCGACATGGATCTCGCGTTCGACGGCGAGCCACGGAACCTCGACGTCGTGTCGGCGATCGTCTCCCTCCGGGTCCCGGTGCAAGCAGGCGGGGGTGTGCGAACGGCCGAAGAGGTCGATGCCCTCCTCTCCGTGGGCGTCGGGCGCGTCGTGCTCGGATCCGCGGCGCTCGCAGACGAGGCCCTGGCACGGGAACTCCTCGGGGTGCACGGGCCGCGGCTGATCGTCGGGATCGAGGTCGGTGACGGCGGCACGATCCGATCGCGGGGCCGCGACCCCGTCGAGCTGCCGCTGATGGAGACGCTCGGATGGCTCTCCGCCGCCCGAGCTCCGGGGTTCCTCGTCACGGCGGTGGCCAGGGTGGGTTCGTCGATCGGGCCCGACGTCGGGGCCGTGCAGCGGGTCGTGCGCGCCGGCCGGCCGGTGATCGCGGCGGGAGGGATCCACACCGTCGACGATCTCCGAGCCCTTCGGGCGGCCGGCGCGGTGGGTGCGGTGGTCGGGCGAGCCGCCCTCGAAGGCGCCCTGGATCTCGCCGAAGCTCGCTCGGCCCTCGCCTGAGCGACCCCGTCTAGACTCGCCGCCCCATGGGCTTCCTGACCGACCTCGTCGCCCGGCTGCGACAGGACCTCCACGAGCATCCGCTCGACGATGCGACGCTGATGGCCCGCGCCGCGGCCATGCCTCCCACGAGGGACTTCGAGGGTGCGCTGCGGGGATCCACGCGGCCCGCCTTGATCGCGGAGGTGAAGCGCGCGTCCCCGTCTGCCGGTGCCATCGCGAAGGACGCGAACGCGAGCGTCCTGGCCCGCGGCTACGAGGCGGGCGGTGCGACGGCCGTGTCCGTCCTCACCGAACCTCGTCACTTCCAGGGATCGCTCGCGGATCTGCAGGCGGTCCGATCCTCGGTCTCGATCCCCGTCCTCCGCAAGGACTTCGTCGTGCACCCCGCACAGGTGATCGAGTCGCGCGCGTCGGGAGCGGACGCGGTCCTGCTGATCGTGGGTGTGCTCACGGATGCCGAGCTCCGCGCGCTCCTGGAGGCGGCGGCGGATCTGGGGCTCGGGACCCTCGTCGAGACGCATTCGGACGAGGAGCTCCGGCGCGCCCTCGAGACGGACGCGCCGGTGATCGGCGTGAACGCCCGCGATCTCGAAACGCTCGACGTGGATGTCGAGGGCGCGCTCGCACGGCTCGCGGACCTGCCGGCAGATCGCCTGGGCGTGCTCGAGAGCGGCGTCTCGACCCGCGGGCACGTGGACGCCGCCCTCGCCGCCGGGGCGTCTGCCATCCTGGTGGGGGAAACACTGATGCGGGCGGACGATCCCGCCCGCGCCGTGCGGAAGCTGCTCTGGAGGGAACTGCGCACGTGACGATCGCCACCACGCTCCCCGATGCCCGTGGTCGGTTCGGCACCTACGGCGGACGCTACGTCCCGGAAGTGCTGATCCCCGCGCTCGATGAGCTCGCCGAGGCATGGGCGGAGCTCCGTGCGGACGCCGGCTTCCGAGCGGAGCTGGCGAGGCTGTCGGAGACCTTCGTCGGCCGTCCCACACCGATGACGCGAGCGGATCGCCTGTCCGCACGGCTCGGCTACGAGATCTGGTTGAAGCGCGAGGACCTCGCGCACACGGGCGCGCACAAGATCAACAACGCCCTTGGACAGGCGTTGCTCGCGAAGCGGCTCGGGAAGGAGCGGATCATCGCCGAGACCGGCGCCGGCATGCACGGGGTCGCGACCGCGACCGCGTGCGCCCTGCTCGGGCTCCCGTGCGTCGTGTACATGGGGGAGGAGGACACGCGCCGACAGGCACCCAACGTGTCGCGGATGGAGCTCCTCGGCGCCGAGGTCGTCCCGGTCACGGCGGGCTCGAGAACCCTCAAGGAGGCGGTGAACGAGGCGCTCCGGGACTGGGCCGCATCGGTCCGGACGACCCACTACATCATCGGCTCCGTCGTGGGGCCGCACCCGTTCCCGGTGCTCGTGCGCGATCTCCAGCGCGTGATCGGCGACGAGGCGCGCCCCCAGTTCAGCGGCGCGACCGGAGGCGCCGACCCGGACGTGGTCACGGCCTGCGTCGGCGGCGGAAGCAACGCGATCGGGATGTTCACCGCGTTCGTCGGCACCCCGGGGATCCGGCTGATCGGCGTGGAGGCCGGCGGCCGCGGTTCCCGGCTCGGGGAGCACTGCTCGTCCCTGACGCAGGGGCATCCCGGGATCCTCCACGGCGCGATGAGCTACCTGCTGCAGGACGACGACGGCCAGGTCGCGCGGACCCATTCGATCTCAGCCGGGCTCGACTACCCGGGCGTGGGTCCGGAGCACGCCTACCTCCGCGACGCCGGACTCGCCGAGTACGTGAGCGCCTCGGACGAGGACGCGCTCGACGGGTTCCAGGCGCTCTCCGGGAGCGAGGGCATCATCCCCGCACTCGAGCCGGCGCACGTGATCGGGTGGCTGCTGCACCGACCGCTGGAACCCGGCACGTCGGTCCTCGTGTGCCTCTCCGGACGCGGCGACAAGGACCTCGACACGGTGCGCGCGAGCCTCCGGATCTCCTAGATGGGCCGGCTCGAGGATGCGCTACGGGCCCGGCGCGACTCCGGGGGACACGCGTTCGTCCCGTACGTGACCGGCGGGTATCCGGGCGTGGACGCCGGCCTCCTCCACCGGCTCGCGGCCGCCGGGGCGGATGCGATCGAGATCGGCATCCCCTTCTCCGATCCCGTGATGGACGGCGGCGTGATCCAGGAGGCCTCGGCGGAGGCCCTGCGCGCGGGCGTCCGGCCCGGCGACGTGCTCGCCACGATCCGCGAGGCGGCGATCGAGGCGCCCGTCGCGGTCATGACGTACGTGAATCCCGTGGTGCGCCACGGGATCTCGTCCTTCCTCGACGAGGCCGTTGCCGCCGGGGTGGCCGGCGTGATCGTGCCGGACCTGCCCGTCGACGAGTCGAGCGAGCTCGGGCGGGAGTCCGCCGCTCGCGGCGTCGACGCCGTGCTCCTGGCGGCGCCGGGGACCCGCGAGGAGCGCATGGCGGAGATCGGGCGGAGGTCACGCGGCTTCGTCTATTGCGTGGCCACGTACGGCGTGACCGGTGCCCGAGACCGCGTGGAGGGGACCGCGGGGGTGGTCGTCGCCGCGCTCCGCCCCCACACGGATCTCCCGTTGCTCGTGGGCGTCGGGATCGGCACCCCCGCACAGGCCGCGGAGGTGTGTGCGTTCGCGGACGGCGCGGTCGTGGGGAGCGCGCTGATGCACAGGATCGTCGGAGGGGACGTCGAAGGGGCGATCCAGCTGGCGAGCGCGTTCCGCAGGGCGATCCCCTCCTGAGGCATCTCCGCCTCCCCGTGTGGACGTATGCCCTTGCGGAAACGGCGGCGGCGATTGGCCAACCGTGGCCGCGATGTGATAGTCACATCCAATCTCGGGAGACCGAGGAGAAGGGGGGCTCCATGAAGCACCGCATATGGTTCAAAGCGCTCGCCCTGGTGGCAGTGCTCACGATCGTCGCGACGGCGTGTGCCGACGACGGCGGCGGCGACGGAGGGCCGGGGGCCGGCGAGGTCGACTGTGCCACCGTCGAGTTCGGATGTGTCGAGGTAGGCGCGGACGAGCCGATCAAGCTGGGCGCCGCGCAGGTGATCAGCGGGGCGGATGCCTCGCTCGGTCAGGACCAAGTGAACGCGCTCGAGCTCGCGATCGACTATCTCGACGAGTCGTTCGACCAGACCCCGGGCACGCTGCTCGACCACCCGGTCGAGCTCACGGTGGAGGACGAGCTGTGCTCGGCCGAAGGCGGTCAGACGGCGGGCACGGCCCTCGCCGCCGACACCTCGATCGTCGCGGTGGTCGGAACGAGCTGCTCGAGTGCGGCGCTCGGCGTCGCGGACACGATCCTCGGTGACAAGGGCATCACGCTCATCTCGGGCTCGAACACGAGCCCGGCGCTGACCGATCCCGAGCTGCACAACCCGTTCTACGCCCGGACCGCCCACAACGACCGGATCCAGGGTGCGATCGGCGCCGAGTTCGCGCTCGGCGAGGACCTCGGCGCGACCACGGCGGCGACGATCGCAGACGAGAGCCCCTACACCCAGGGACTCGTCGGCGCCTTCGAGGCGAACTTCGAGGCCGGGGGCGGCACCATCACCGGATCGGAGCAGGTCAACTCCGAGGACACCGACTTCAAGCCGGTCCTCAGGTCGTTGGCCGAACAGGACCCGGAGGTCTTGTACTTCCCGATCTTCGTGGCAGCGTGCACGCTGATCATCAGGCAGGCGCAGGACATCATGCCCGACGCCGAGCTGATCGTGGCCGACGGCTGCCTGTCGAGCGACACCCTGAAGAACGCGGGACCCGCCGCCGATGGCGTCTGGGCATCGTCGCCGGACCTGTCGGCGTTCCAGTCGGACGAGTTCTACTCGGGTGAGTTCATCCCTGCGTATCAGGAGGCGTTCGGGTCCGAGCCGCTCGCGGTGTTCCACGCGCACTCCTTCGACGCCGCGAACGTCGTGTTCGCAGCGATCGAGGAGGTCGCGATCGACAACGGCGACGGATCGCTCTCGATCCCTCGCCAGGCGCTGCGTGACGCGATCTTCGCCACGGAAGGCTTCGACGGCGTCACGGGCACGATCACGTGCCTCGATACGGGAGACTGCGCGACCGACGTCACGATCGGTCTGTTCCTCGCTCCCGGCTGGCCGGTCGAGGGCGGCACGGACGATCCTGCCGTGTACACCGACACCAAGTCGCTGGACGAAGTCCTCTAGCGATCCACGAACCACGGCGGAGGGGCCGCGGGCCGAGCCGAGAGGCTCGCCCGTGGCCCCTTCCCTGAGAGGGGGAACCCTGGCGGGCACCGAGGCCCCGCACGTGGCAGTCGCCCGGCTCGGTCGCTTCGAGCGACTCCCATGGCGGCGCATCATCCTCGTCGTCCTGGGGATCGTCGTCGGCGGTGTGGTCGTCCTCGGCACGTTGCGCACCCTTGGACTCGACCGGGTAGAGGGCGGTTACTCGGGCGGCGCGTGGCGTGATTTCATCGTGCAAGGGGCGGCGCAGGGCGCGATCTTCGCGATGATCGCGCTCGGCTACAGCCTCGTCTACGGGATCCTCCGGATGATCAACTTCGCCCACGGCGAGGTCTTCATGGCGGGTGCCTTCGGATCGTTCTTCTTCGCCGACGCCTACGCGAAGAGCGGCTTCCTGAACAGGAGCCCCCTCCTGGCGCTCGCGATCGTGACCCTCGTGGCGGTGGCCGTGTCGGTGGGGACGGCCGTCCTACTGGAGCGGCTCGCCTACCGTCCGCTCCGGAACGCGCCTCGGCTCGTCCCCCTGATCACCGCGATCGGAGCGACGCTCTTCCTGCAGAACGCGTTCCGAGGGTTCTTCGGCCCCCAACCGTACGGGTATCCGAAGCCCACGGTGCTGGCCGGCAACATCACGGTCCTGGGGGTGCAGATCCAACGCACACAGCTGCTCGTCCTCGTCGTGGCCGTGATCTGCATGATCGTCCTGCAGTGGTTCGTGGCGACGACGCGGACGGGTCGGTCGATGCGGGCGGTCGCCCAGGATCGGGAGATCGCCAGCCTGATGGGCATCAATGTGGACCGCGTGATCGTCGTCACGTTCGCGATCGGGGGCGTGCTCGCGGGGATCGCCGGCGTGCTGTTCTCGCTCTCCTTCGAGCAGGTGCAGTTCACGATGGGGTTCCGGCCGGGGATCGCGGCGTTCACCGCCGCTGTCCTCGGCGGCATCGGCAGCATCGGCGGCGCGGCCCTCGGTGGGTTCGTGATCGGCCTGCTGCAGGCGGTCGGGCCGCCCCTGATCCTCACCGGATTCGGCATCCCGAGTGTCTTCTCCTTGAAGGACGCGTTCGTGTTCCTCGTCCTCGTCCTGGTCCTGGTGTTCCGGCCGGGAGGGCTGCTGGGTACCGGTGAGGCGGAGAAGGTGTGATGGCGGCCCGGCGTTGGGTGCGCACCGGGGCGTTCGCCGGCATCGTCACGATCTTCCTCGCCCTCGTCGGGCTGATCGGGGGCTTCACCGACGTGTTCCTGATCGGGGACGAGGTCACGTTCGCCGGTCTGATGTTGCTCCTCCCGGCGTTCGTCGCGGGGTTCGTGGCCGCCGCGCCACGGATCGAGGGTGGCGAGCGCCGCGAGATGTCGCTCGGGGAGGCGGCCGTCGCTGCGGCCGTCGCGGCGGCATCCGCCGGCTTCGTGTTCGCCCTCGCGGTGCTCTTCACGGACCTCATCGGGGACGAACGCATCCGTCCGATCTTCCTCAACGTGTCGCCGAGCCTGATGGAGTTCGTCGCCTTCGGGCAGTCGACGGTGGTCGGCGCCGTGATCCTCGTCGCCCTGTCGACGATGGCGGGCGTGCTCGGTGGCGTCCTCCGCGCTGCGCCGCCGGTCATCCGCCGGCCGGTCACCGCAGCCGTGGTGGTGACGGTCCTGTTCGGCTTCCTCCAGCGGGTCATCCCGATCGCGCTCGATCAGCTCTCGCTCGAGCGGGACTGGCTCTACCACCCGATCCACGACGGACTGACCTGGGTGGGCGCCGCCGTGGTGGCCGCCATCAGCGCGGGTATCAGTCTCCTGAACACGCGGTTCGGCGCGCGTGTCCGCGGGAGCCTCTCGTCGAGTATCGGGGGTCGGAGTGGGCTGGCGATGAGCCCGGTTCGGCTGATCGCGAGCGTGGCCGCCGTCGCCCTCCTGATCGCCGCGCCGCTCTTGCTCGGCTCCGTGATCTCTGAGGTCCTCGGCACCGTGATGGTGTTCGCGCTCTTGGGGATCGGCCTGAACATCGTCGTCGGGTACGCGGGCCTGCTGGACCTCGGCTACGTGTTCTTCTTCGCGCTCGGCGCGTACTCCCTCGCGCTGCTCACCGGAGCGACCTTGAACGTCTACGGGGTCCCGCCCGACCCCGCGATCTCGGGTGACCTGAACTTCTACATCGCGATCCCGATCGTGATGCTGATCGCGGCGGCGGCGGGTCTGCTCGTGGGCGCGCCGGTGCTCCGGCTGCGCGGGGACTACCTCGCGCTGGTGACGCTCGGCCTCGGCGAGATGGTGACGGTGCTCGTGGGGAGCCCATGGCTCGTCCCGCTCGTGGGCGGCCCGAGCGGGATGCGCGGGATCACGGATGCCGCGATCGGAGGATTCGCGTTCCGGGACCCGCAGCGCTTCTACTACCTCGCGCTCGCGTTCGTCGCGCTGGCGGCGTTCCTGTCGTGGCGACTCGCGACGTCGCGGATCGGGCGGGCGTGGACCGCTATGCGGGAGGACGAGCAGACCGCCGACGCGATGGGGATCAGCACGACCCGCTTCAAGCTCCTCGCGTTCGCGATCGGCGGCGCGATCGGCTCGCTCGGGGGAGCGCTCTTCGCCGTGAAGATCGGGTCGCTCACACCGGCGAGCTTCCAGGTGATCGTGTCGATCCAGGTGCTGGGGCTGGTGATCCTCGGCGGCCTGGGCAGCATCCCCGGCGTGCTCGTGGGGGCGCTCGTCCTGGTGGGACTGCCGGGACTCTTGCGGGAGTTCGAGGAGTACCGCTTCCTCGCGTACGGCGCGGCCGTCGTGGCCGTGATGGTCCTCCGGCCGCAGGGCTTGGTCCCGAACGTGCGCCGCAGCCGCGAGCTGCAGGAGGAGGAACGTGCCCAGGACGAATGGGCGAAAGCTGTGGAGGAAGGGGAGACCCCGGGTGAGCTCGGCCCGCCGGCGGAGGTGACGACATGAGCGACCCCGCTCGGTCGCCGAGCGCGGACGCCGTGCTGGAGGTGCGCGGTCTCGAGAAGCACTTCGGAGGCCTGTACGCGCTCTCCGGGCTCGACATGGAGGTGCGACGCGGCGAGATCGTGTCGGTGATCGGCCCCAACGGTGCCGGGAAGAGCACGCTCTTCAACGTGATCACGGGCATCTACGAGCCGGATGCGGGCGACATCCGGTATCAGGGCTCGACCATCGTGGGGCTGCGACCCCATCAGGTCGTCAAGCTCGGGATCGCGAGGACGTTCCAGAGCGTCCGGCTCTTCGCGAACATGACGATCCTCGAGAACGCGATGGTGGGCCAGCACTGCCGGAGCAAGGGCGGCGTCTTCGGGTCCATCGTCCGCACACCCGGCGTCCGCGCGGAGGAGGACCGGATCCGGCAGCGCGCCGAGGAGGCACTCAGCTTCTTCGGGAAACGCCTCTCTGGCTATCGTCTGGAGCAGCCCGCATTCTCGCTCTCCTACGCGAACCGCCGCCGGCTCGAGATGGCTCGCGCGATGGCGACCGACCCGCAGGTCCTGCTTCTCGACGAGCCGACCGCGGGGATGAACCCGAGAGAGACCCTGGAACTGCGCGACCACATCGTCCGGATGCGGGACGAGCTCGGGCTCACGGTGGTCGTGATCGAGCACGACATGCGGGTGGTCAAGGGCGTCTCCGACCGGGTCATCGCGTGCGACTACGGGCAGAAGATCGCGGAGGGGACGTATGAAGAGGTTGCCAACGATGAGCGGGTGATCGAGGCCTATCTCGGAACCAAGGCGGCCGGATGACGACCGAGCGCGGAGCACCGATCCTGGAGCTCCGGAACGTCTCGACCCATTACGGGCTGGTCGCGGTTCTTCGGGACGTCGACATGGACATCTACGCCGGAGAGATGGTCTGCCTCCTCGGTGGCAACGCCAGCGGGAAAACCACCACCCTGAAGACGATCCTCGGCTACGTGACACCGTCGGAGGGAGACGTGGTCCTCGACGGGAACGTCGTGTCGGGCATGTCGACGGCCGAGGTCGTGCGGCGGGGGGTCTCGATGGTTCCTGAGAACCGCCGACTGTTCCCGGATATGACCGTCGAGGAGAATCTCCGGCTCGGGGCGTACCTGCGCCGTGATCGTTCAGCGATCGAGGCCGCTCGCGAGACCGTGTTCGAAACGTTCCCCCGGGTCCGCGAACGGCTGAAACAGAAGGCGGGCACGCTCTCCGGCGGGGAGCAGCAGATGGTGGCGATGGGTCGCGCCCTGATGGCCGACCCCAAGGTCCTGCTCATGGACGAGCCCTCGATGGGGCTCGCACCGATCCTGGTCGAGCAGGTCTTCGAGATCATCAAGAAGATCCGCGAGCTCGGGAAGACCGTCTTCATCGTGGAGCAGAACGCGAACATGGCCCTGTCGATCGCCGATCGCGGCTACGTGATCCAGACCGGACAGGTCGTGCTGGCGGATACGGCCCAGAACCTGCTGCAGAACCCGTTGATGCGCGAGGCCTACCTCGGCGAGCTGTGAGGGGTGGGCACTGAGGGGTGAGCGCTGAACTGCGGCTGATCGGCGCGGAGGAGCTTCGCGCCCGGCTCCCGATGATCGCCGCGATCGACGCCCTCGAGACGGCGTTCCGCACACTCGATCCGGGAACCGGCCCGCTCCGTACCAGCCTCGAGACGCCGGCCGGGTCGCTCCTGGTGATGCCGGCGTTCGGCGAGGCGGGGGTCGGCGTGAAGCTCGTCACGCTCACGCCGTCCAACGCCGGGCGCGGGCTCCCCTACATCCAGGCCGGCTACGTGCTGTTCGACACGGTCACGCAATCCCCGGAGGCGGTCCTCGACGGAACGGCGCTCACCGCGCTCCGGACCGCGGCGGTCTCGGGGCTGGCGACGCGGCACCTCGCACGGGCGGACGCGGCGCGGCTCGTGGTGTTCGGGGCGGGGGTGCAGGCTCGAGCCCACCTCGAGGCGATGTGTGCCGTCCGCCCGGTGGCGGAGCTCGTCGTCGTCTCGCGATCCGCCGGACCGGCGGGATCCCTCGTGCAGGCCGGCCTCGAGCGGGGATTGGCGGCGCGACCGGGGGAGCCGGAGTCGGTCGCCGGAGCGGACCTGATCTGCACGTGCACGACCTCCGGGGAACCGTTGTTCGACGGGTCGCTGCTCGCACCCGGGGTCCATGTGAACGCGGTCGGATCCCACCGGCGCGACGCGAGGGAGCTCGACTCCGAGACCGTGCGGCGGGGCAGGGTCGTGGTCGAGAACCGGGAGGTGGCCCTCGCCGAGGCGGGCGAGCTGGCGATCCCGATCGCCGACGGGGCGATCGAGGCGGGACACGTGGTGGCCGACCTCGCGGAAACCGTCCGGGGTGCCGAGGTCCGCCGCTCGATCGACGACCCGACCGTCTTCAAGAGCGTGGGGATGGCGTTCGAGGACCTGGTCGTCGCCCGCGCGATCGTCGACGCCCCCTCGACCTGATCGACGCGAGCGATCGCGTCGATAATCCCAGGCGATGCGGGTGGCATGGAGCGGGAGGGTCTGGGTGCCGGGAGAGGGGGTCGAACCCTCACGGGCCGAAGCCCACGGGTTTTTGAGACCCGCGCGTCTGCCTGTTCCGCCATCCCGGCCGGGCCGGTCTAGGGTAGCGGGCCAGAGGATGCGAGCGGGCCTCGTGGCGCTGCTCGCGCTCTCGGTCCCGGCGTGCACGGAGGACCTTCCGCCGAGAGCGGATTCCTCCCAGCCCACGATCGCGTACCTGTTCGACGGGTCGCCGCCGGACGCCGAGCTCGTGAGCGCGTCGGCACTGGCGGGCGTGGAGCTCGCGGCCCACGAGGTCGGCGCCGTCGAGATCGAACCCGTGAACCTGGGCCTCGATCGCACCGAGGTGATGAGCACGCTGGGAGCTCTCGCGCAGGACAACGCCGTCGTCGCCGCCGTCATCGCGCCGTGGACCGCGCCCCCGGCCGGGGCGATCGACCTGCTGGCCGCGCACGGCCTCCCGGTCGTCTCGCTCTCGTGGGCGTGGGGTCCGCCGACCGATGGAGAAGGGGTCTGGCTCTCGCTGGCCGCGGGGCAGGCGCGGGAGGCCGTGCTCCTGCTGTCAACCGCCGGCGTGGCTCCTGAAGGCGCGACGCTGTGCATCGCCGGGGACGACCATCCGACCAGCCGTGCGCTCCTCGTGACGGCCGAGGAGCTTGCCCGAGCGGCGGGTGATCCGGACGTCGCGGTGGCCGGCACGGTCACCGGAGGAGACGTACCGATCGCTGACCCGGTCGCCGACCGGATCGAGGACGCGGGATGCCCGGTCCTCGCATGGACGGGTGGGACCGCCGGCGCGGAGGCGGTCCTCTCCCGGTTGCCGGAGGACCCGGCGCTCGTGGTCGGTCCCTCGAGGATCGGAACGGACGACGGGCTGGCGCTCGCCACCGCCGGCCGCGACGTGATCACCGCCTGCGCGTGTGTGAGCGTGAACCTGTCCCTGGAACCTGAGCACATGCGATTCGTGCACCATCTCCAGGCTGCGAGCGGCGCCCCGCCGGGCCCGTACGCGGTGGAGGCGTACGACGCCGGCCGGTTCCTGCTGGGCCTCGTCACCCGCGCGGGAAGCGACGATCTGCGGGAGGTGGTGGCCGCTGCGCTCGAGGAGGCGGCCGAGATCCCGGGCCTGGCGGGGGGCTACCGCTTCGAGCCGGACGGATCGAGGGCGCCGGATACCTTCCCGATTGGTGCGTGGCGTGCCATGGGCTCTCGCTGGCTGCCGGTCGAACGTCCGATCGGGGCATCCGCCTGACTGCGTTGCCCGGCGACCGGTCCTGCCCTAGAGTCCGCCCGAAGGGCGCGCGATCGAGGGCGCCCGCTCATCGACCCAAGGGGGAGCACATGAAGGCTGGTTTCCGACGGATCGCGGTGCTCGTGGGCGTCCTGGCGCTGATCGCTGCCGGCTGCGGGGAGGACCCCGCCCCGCCGGCAGGCGGGAACGGGGATGACCCGGCCGACGAGACCGTCTGCGCCACCTACGACAAGGACGCCGGTGACCTGCTCGCGAAGATCTGCACCGATGGCGTGATCCGGGTCTCGACCGATCCCGCGTATCCCCCGGCGTCCGAGCTGAACCCCACGACGGGTGAGTACGAGGGCTTCGACATCGATACCGCGAACGAGATCGCGGCCCGTCTCGGGGTCGAGGTGGAGTGGCAGACGCCGGACTGGGAGGTCCTCACCGCCGGAAGCTGGAACGATCGCTGGGACATGAGCGTCGGCTCGATGACGCCCACCAACGATCGCCAGGAGGTCCTGAACTTCACCGAGCCGTACGCCTTCGTCCCGGCCGTGATCGTGGTCCACGAGGACAACACGACGATCTCCGATCTCACGACCGACCTGGACGGCAAGCGGATCGGCGTCTGCGCCGACTGCACCTACCAGTTCTTCATCGAGAAGACCCTCGAGATCTCGGGTTTCGAGTTCGACTTCGTGATCGATGACGCGACCGTGGCCGGATACGACACGGACACCACCGCGTTGCAGGATCTGGCCCTGGGCGACGGGACGCGAGTGGACGCCGTGATGACGGCGAGCTACATCGCCCAGGAGTTCGTCGATGCGGGCAACCCGGTGAAGATCGTGGGGGAGCCGCTGTTCGGGGAGCCGCTGGCGGTCGCGTTCGACAAGTCATCGGCGTTGGACGGAACCACCCTGGTGGAGACCGTGGACGGCATCGTGGCGGACATGCACGAGGACGGGACGCTGTCGGGCTTCTCCGAGACCTGGTATCCGGGAGCGGACGTCTCCGAGGCCGCGTAGCACCTCGACGGAGGGTGTGAGATGGGCACGGACGAGGCGGGGGCTGCGGCGCGGCCCCCGCTCGCTCCGCGCCCCGACCGCATGAGTCGCCTGGCGCTCCGGAGCGCCGGCATCCCGTTCCGGGTCAAGGTCGCGGTGGTCTGGGTCGGGATCCTCGCGGTGCTCGGATTCCTCTTCTGGGCCTCGTCGTTCGACAACGTATGGATCAGGGAGAACATCGGGTTCATCGCTCGCGGCCTGGTCTTCACCCTGGGGATGGCGGCGGGCGGCATCCTCCTCGCGGTCCTCCTCGCTCTGTTGGGCGCGCTCGGGCGGCTCTCCAGGAACCCGATCGCGTCCGGCGTCAGCGGCTTCTACACCTCGTTCTTCCGCGGGACGCCGCTGCTCGTCCAGCTGTTCCTGTTCTACCTGGCGCTCCCGAGGCTCGGGATCAATCTCACGGCGCGGTTCCCGGACCTGCCGGGTGGTCTGGTCGACGTCCTCACGCGGCCTGTGTTCCAGGTGGGAGTGCTCGTCCTCGGCCTGAACTACGGGGCGTACATGACGGAGATCTTCCGCGCCGGCATCCAATCGGTCAGTCACGGACAGAGCGAGGCGGCCGACGCCCTGGGGATGAACTACCGGCAGAAGATGCGGCGGGTGGTCCTGCCGCAGGCGTTCCGTGTGATCATCCCGCCGACCGGCAACGAGTTCATCGCGATGATGAAGGACACCGCCCTCGTCTCCGTCCTGGGTCAATCGATCGACTCGATGGAGCTCTTCCGTCGAGCGCAGCTCCTCGGGAACGCGGATGTGAGGCCGATGGAGGCGCTGGTTACCGCCGCCGCCCTGTACTGGGCGCTCACGGCCGTCTTCACATATTTCCAGAGCCGCCTGGAACGCCGCGTGAGCAAGGGATACGTGCGGACCGTGGCCGGTCCGAAGGCTCGTGAGCGCCGGAAGGTGATCGTGACCGGGGCGGGAGGCGGTGGAGAACACGGAGCGGCCGCCGGGTACCCCATGGACGCCCCGGAGGAGCCGGCGCCGGCCGTGCCCACCCACGGGGGAGTGGTCCCGACGATCCTGGAGCCGTCGGAACCCGATCCTCCGCCGGAGAACGGCCGGTGAGCGCTTCGAACGGCCACGCGATCGTCCGGGTCGAGAACCTCCACAAGTCCTTCGGGGACCTGGAGGTCCTGAAGGGCATCGACATGGAGGTCGACCAGGGCGAGGTCATCGTGGTGTTCGGTCGATCCGGCTCGGGCAAATCGACGCTGCTGCGGTGCATCAACTTCCTCGAGGAGCCGACGGAGGGGACGATCGAGGTCTCGGGCCTCCGCGTCGAGGGTGGCCACCGGATCCGAGCCAAACGGGAACAGATCCGTCAGCTCAGGATGCGCTGCGGCATGGTGTTCCAGCAGTTCAACCTGTTCCCACACATGACCGCCGTCCAGAACGTGATGGAGGGACCTGCGACGGTCAAGGGCATCGAGGAGGCCTCCGCCCGCCGGGTCGCGATGGAGTTCCTCGACCGCGTGGGCTTGTCCGACAAAGCCGAGGAGTATCCGATCCGGCTGTCGGGAGGACAGCAGCAACGCGTCGCGATCGCACGCGCCCTCGCGATGGAGCCCGACGTGATGCTCTTGGACGAGCCCACATCAGCGCTCGACCCGGAGCTGATCGGGGAGGTCCTGGCGGTCATGAAGGCCCTGGCGATGGAGATGCACATGACGATGATGGTCGTGACCCACGAGATGGGATTCGCTCGCGAGGTCGCCAACCGCATGGCGTTCTTCCACGAGGGGCTGATCCTCGAGGAGGGGACGCCGGAGCAGATCTTCGACGAGACGCGCTTCTCCGAGACGCGCCGGTTCCTCGACGCCGTGCTGTGAGACCCGGACAACGGTGACGGGCCGCGCCTCCGATCGGTAGCGCTCGCGCCTTCCCCATACGCGAGCGCCGCTTCGCGGTGACGCGGCCCGTTCCCGTGGTCTCCTCGGACCGCCACCTCGGCCGGTCGGAACCGGTCGCGGCTCGCGTCCCGTAGAGAACCGTCGCGGACTGTAAACGGGAGGTTGAGGGATGTCAACCCGAGCGGCGCACGGCGAGAACCTTTGCGGAGCAAGGATCCTTTCTCATCGCCGCAGGTCGCAGGCACGCAAAGAGAGTGACACGACCCGACCCGCTCTCGCTCTCCGCTCAGCGGGTCGTGTCGGTCTCCGCGTGCCTCGCGCTGGTCACGGAAGTCTCGTGTTCGGGTCGAGACTTCGTTCCCGGCAGGGCGGGTCCCCGCAGGAACAGCCCTCCCACCACCAGCAGGTACGCCGCCCATCCCACGACCTCGAGCCACGTCGGGTCGGCGTTGTAGCCGACGAGACCGCGCAGGATCGCACCGACGCCGGCGTCGTCCGGGAGGCTCGTGGACAGATCGAACGCGTGTGCTTCGAGGACGGGCAGCCACCCCGCCTCCTGCAGCTCGTGGAGCGAGTAGGCGAACAGCCCCGCCGCGACGACGATCAAGATCAGTCCGGTCACGCGGAAGAAGGAGCGGAGGTTCATGCGGATGCCGCCGCGGTACAGCAGCACGCCGAGGACCACGGCGAGCGCGAGTCCGAGGACCGCGCCGGTGATCTGCGTGGCCGGCGCGACCGCCGTGCCTTCGACCGCGGTTCCCTTCGCGGCGGCGAACAGGAAGAGCGCGGTCTCGATGCCCTCGCGCAGGACCGCGAAGAACGCGAGGCCCGCGAGTGCGAGGCCGCCGGCGACGAGCGCCGTGTCGACCTTCTCCTGCAACTCGGACTTGATGCGCGCACCCTGACGTCGCATCCAGAAGATCATCCACGTCAGCACACCGACGGCGGCGAGCGTCACCAGTCCTTCGAAGACCTGTTCCGCCGTTCCTTCGAACTCCGCGCCGGCGATGAAGATCCCGGTGCCGACGGCCGCAGACAGGGCGACGGCCAGGGCGGTGCCCCACCACACGAGGCGGGCACGATCGCTCGCTCCCAACTGCTTGAGGTACGCGAGCACGATCGAGACGATCAGCGCTGCCTCGATGCCCTCGCGGAGGGCGATGACGAAGGACGCTCCCATGGATCCCCTCCCGTCGTTCGCGCGGTTTCCCGCGTGTGGATGTCGGCGCCGCGAATCCTAGTCACGAGGTCGGATTCACGTCAATCCGATTCGGTACCGAATCATCTGGCCTCGCCGCCGTTGCTCGGTCTCGGTTCCGGACCTCGGTCACGGTCCCGTCCGGCGCGTCGGGGACCACGGTTAGCATGACGGCGTGGCGCCCCCCTCGGATCCGACGGACGAGCCCCGCCGGCTCTTCATCCTCGACGGCCATTCGCTCGCGTACCGGGCGTTCTTCGCCCTGCCGAGCACCCTCGCCACCACCACAGGCCAGGTCACGAACGCCGTGTACGGCTTCACGTCGATGCTCATCAAGCTCCTCGCGGAGGAGCGACCCGATCTGATCGCCGTTGCCTTCGACGTGGGCAAGCCGACCGCCCGGCTGGCGATGGACGCCGACTACAAGGCCGGCCGCCGGGAGACGCCGGAGGACTTCCGACCCCAGCTCGGGCTGATACAAGAGGTGGTCGAGGCCCTGCGGATCCGGATGCTCCTGGTCACCGATCACGAAGCCGACGACGCGATCGGCACGCTCGCCATCCGCGCGGCCGAGCAGGGGATCGAGGCGACGATCGTCACCGCCGACCGCGATTTCTTCCAGCTCGTTCGTCCCGGCCTCCGGGTCCTGTTCAACCGGCGAGGGATCTCCGACATCGCGCTCATGGACGAGGCGGCCGTGGAGGAGCGGTACGGCATCCCGCCGTCCAAGTATCTCGAGTACGTGGCCCTCAAGGGGGACACGTCCGACAACATCCCCGGGGTCCCGGGCGTGGGGGACAAGACGGCGGCCAAGCTCGTCCAGGAGTTCGGCTCGGTCGAGGAGCTCCTCAGCCGGACCGGCGAGCTGAAGGGGAGGCTGAAGGAGAACATCGAGGCTGCCGGGGAGCGGCTCGCCCTCAACAAGAACCTCGCTCGGATCGTCACGGACGTGGATCTCGACTTCACGCCCGACGACGCGGCGATGGGGGAGTGGGACGTCGAAGAGGTCCGCCGCCTGTTCACCTCGCTCGAGTTCCGGAGCCTCTTCGATCGACTGATGGAGCTGGCCAAGGACGTGAAGCCGAAGGTCGAGGTGGCGGAGCTCGACCTCCGGCGGGTGGAGCCGGAGGACCTCGCGGGCATCCTCGCCGACGGCCCGGTGGGCGTCGCGATCCAGGAAGAGGACGACGTGCTGGTCGGGCTGGCGGTCTCGGCGGGTGGAGCCCAGGCTGCCTACGCTCCCCTTCCCGGAACCGGCCCGGTCGCCGACCGTCTCGCCGACGCCTCCACGCGGAAGTGGACCCACGACGCGAAGGCGCTGGAGCGCGTCACCCTCCGCGCCGGCGCGGTGCTCGAGGGCGTCGCGTTCGACACGATGCTCGCCGGGTACCTCCTGGAACCGGGGACGGCCGACTACCCGTTGGCGGCCCTCTGCGAGCGCTACCTGGGGACCGACCTCTTCGGCGGAGAAGGGGAGGCAGCCACCGAGACGGAGATGCAGCTCTTCACGGAAGAGCCCTGGCGGCACGTGGCGTCCGAGGCCGCGGCGGTGTCGCTCCTCGCGCCGGTCCTGGAGGAGCAGATCGACCGACAGGGGCTCCGGCCGCTGTTGGAGGACGTGGAGCTGCCGCTCGCATCCGTCCTCGCGCGGATGGAGGCGCGCGGCGTCCGACTCGACGTGCCGTACCTCGAGGACATGGGGGGGTCGGTCCGCGACCGGATGGCCACCCTGCACGCGGAGGTGTTCCGCCACGCCGGGGAGGAGTTCAACCTGAACTCGCCGCCGCAGCTCCGGGCGATCCTCTACGACCAGCTGGGCCTCCAGCCTGGGAAGAAGACTCCCAAGGGCGAGCTGTCCACCGACGCCAGCGTCCTGGAGAAGCTCCGCGACGCGCACCCGATCGTCGACGCCCTGCTGTCGTGGCGCGAGCTGGACAAGCTCAACTCCACGTACCTGGAGGCGCTCCCCAAGCTGGTCGACGCGAAGGACGGCCGCCTCCACACGTCGTTCAACCAGACCGTGGCCGCGACGGGGAGGCTCTCCTCCTCCAACCCTAATCTCCAGAACATCCCGATCCGCTCGGAGCTCGGCCGGCAGATCCGCAGAGCGTTCATCCCGGGTGCCGACGACCAGGTCCTGCTCGTCGCCGACTACTCGCAGATCGAGCTCCGCATCCTCGCGCACCTGTCGGGGGATGCCGGGCTGCGTGAGGCGTTCGACTCGGGGCTCGACATCCATGCGGCCACGGCGGCGAAGGTGTTCGACCTGCCGCCCGAGCACGTCGACGCGGAGATGCGTCGGCGCGCGAAGGCGGTCAACTACGGCCTCGCCTACGGCATGAACGCCTGGGGCCTCGCCACCCGGCTCGGGATCACGGCGGACGAGGCGCAGGAGTTCATCGACGCCTACTTCGACGGCTTCCCCGCGATCAAGGACTACCTCCAGAATCAGGTCGACCGGGCGACGGTGGAAGGGTTCACGGAGACCCTCCTCGGACGGCGTCGGTACATCCCCGAGCTCCAGGCGGCGAACCCGCGGGTGCGCGATCTCGGCAGACGGCAGGCACTGAACGCGCCGATCCAAGGGAGCGCGTCCGACGTGTTCAAGGTGGGGATGATCGGCGTCGACCGTGCCCTCCGGGAGCGGCCGGAGCTCGACTGCCACATGCTGCTCACGGTCCACGACGAGCTGGTCTTCGAGGTCGCCAAGGACCGCGCGGAGGAGGCCGCGGACCTGATCCGCGACCGGATGGAGGGGGCCGTGGAGCTCCTCGTCGACCTCCGGGCGGACATCGGCGTCGGCCCGAACTGGTCGGAGGCTGCTCCCGAAGGCCACTGACCTCACGGCTCGCTCATTGACGTCGTTTGCGCTGCTCACCTACCCTTCCATCCGGCCCGCGGATCGCTCGCGTGCCGCGTCGCAAATCCCAACCCGCGATGCGGTGAGCCCCGCGCGCCAGAAGGAGAACCACCGCATGAGCGAGACCGAGACCACCACCGGGAGCGTCCCCGACGGATCCGTCGAGACCTCTGGGCCGACCGTCGACGAGGCAGCTTCCACCGAGACCGACACCGAGACGACCAGCGACGTCGCCCCGCCCGTGACCCCCACGAACGAGGCACCCCTCGTCGCCACGCTCGAGCCGGAAGGCGAGGACTACACGCCCGAGGAGCTCGTCCGGGCGATGGAGGCGTCGCTCCGCGACTTCAAGGACGGCGACATCATGGAGGGCGTGGTCGTGAAGATCGACCGCGACGAGATCCTCCTCGACATCGGCTACAAGTCCGAGGGCGTGATCCCGTCCAAGGAGCTCTCGATCCGCCACGACGTCGACCCGAACGAGGTCGTCAAGGTCGGGGACCGGATCGAGGCCCTCGTCCTGCAGAAGGAGGACAAGGAAGGCCGCCTGATCCTGTCCAAGAAGCGCGCGCAGTACGAGCGCGCGTGGGGCCGGATCGAGGAGACGATGGCATCCGGCCAGACGATCAAGGGTCCGGTGATCGAGGTCGTCAAGGGGGGCCTGATCCTGGACATCGGTCTCCGCGGGTTCCTGCCCGCCTCGCTCGTCGATCTCCGACGGGTGCGCGACCTTCAGCCGTACATCGGCACCGAGCTCGAGTGCAAGATCATCGAGCTCGACCGCAACCGCAACAACGTCGTGCTGTCCCGGCGCGCCTTCCTCGAGGAGTCGCAGTCGGAGGGCCGGAAGAAGTTCCTGGAGAACCTGGAGAAGGGCGAGCGACGCAAGGGAACCGTCTCCTCGATCGTGAACTTCGGCGCCTTCGTGGACCTCGGCGGGGTGGACGGGCTGGTTCACGTGTCGGAGCTGTCGTGGAAGCACGTCGACCACCCGAGCGAGGTCGTCACGGTCGGCCAGGAGGTCGAGGTCCAGGTCCTGGACGTGGAGCTCGACCGCGAGCGCGTCTCACTTTCCCTCAAGGCGACGCAGGAAGACCCCTGGAAGGAGTTCGAGCGGCTGCACAAGGCGGGCGAGGTGATCGCCGGCCAGGTGACGAAGCTCGTGCCGTTCGGGGCGTTCGTGCGGGTCGCCCAGGGGATCGAGGGACTGGTCCACATCTCCGAGCTCAGCCACGAGCACGTCGACACCCCGGAGTCGGTGCTGTCGGTCGGCGACGAGGTCCAGGTGAAGGTCGTCGACGTGGACGTGTCACGCCGGCGCGTGAGCCTGTCGATGCGGCAGGTCACCCCCGCTCCGGCCAAGACCACGGAGATCGAGGTCGAGCCCGAGCAGCCCGAGCGTGCTCCCGCCGAGCCCCTGGTCCAGACCGTGCAGATCCCGCAGGCGGTGCTCGACGCCGTCGCGGAGGCGGAGACGGACGAGCCGGCGGCCACGGCGGCACCCACCAGAGAGCCGGCGGCGGTCGAGCCCACGGCGGAGCCGGAAACCCCTCCGGAACCGGCGGTCGGGGCAGCGCCCGACGAGCAGCCGGACGCCGCGGTCGCGCCCGACACCCCCGCGCCGACGACGGCGGAGGGTACCTCCGAGCCCGCATCGGACGAAGAGGTCTCGCTCGAGGCGATCCTCGAGGATCTGAAGCGGCGCGAGGGGAGATCCGAGTAGGGCGGGATCTTGCTCCTGGTCGGCCTGACGGGCGGGATCGGATCCGGCAAGTCCACGGTCGCCCGTCTGCTCGAGCGGCGTGGAGCCGTCGTGATCGATGCGGACCACCTCGCACGCGAGGCCGTGGCGCGAGGCACGACCGGGTTCGATCGAGTCGTGCACACCTTCGGTCCGGGTGTCCTGAAGCCCGATGGGGACCTCGACCGGGTACGGCTCGCCGCGATCATCTTCGCCGATCCCGAGCGGCGGGCCGCGCTCGAGGCGATCGTCCACCCCGAGGTCGCGAGGCGGTTCGGCGAGCGGGTCGAGGAGCTCCGCGACAGTGGCCGTGTGGTCGTCTACGTCAGTCCGCTCCTCGTGGAGCTGGGACTCGCACCCGCTTTCGACGTGGTCGTGGTCGTCACGGCGTCACCCCACCTCCGGGTCTCGCGGGTGGCGTCGGATCGCGACCTCTCCCCCGAGGACGTACGCGCCCGGATGGCCGCCCAGGCGACGGACGAGCAGCGGATGGAGGTGGCGAACGTCCTGGTGGACAACGACGGTTCGCTCGCGGAGCTGGAGCCGCAGATCGACCGGCTCTGGAGCGATCTCGAGGCCCGCGCCCGCGCGTGAGCCCGCATCGCCCGCGGGAACAAGCGAGGGATGAGAAGTCCTATCCTCGAGGCATGCGGTTCCGCGCCGTCTTCTTCGACGTCGGTGAGACCCTCGTGCACGTCGATCCCTCCTTCGCCGATCTCTTCGTGACCGTCCTCGCCGGCGCGGGCCACGAGCGGTCCGTGGACGACGTCCGGGAGGCCTCGGCGCACGTCTATGCACGGTTCTCCGAGGCGGCGCGGGACGGATCGATGTGGACGACGTCGCCCGAGCGATCCCGCGCCTTCTGGACCTCGGTGTACGAGCGCATGCTCGACGAGCTCGGGGTCGCCGACGGCGACGGTCTCGCGACCTCGCTGCACGGCGAGTTCACCCGGATGGAGAACTACGTCCTGTTCGACGACGTGCTCCCCACGCTGGCGGCGCTCCGCGAGACCGGCGTGGTCCTCGGCGTCGTGTCGAACTTCGAGGCATGGCTCGAGGACTGGTTCGGCGTCCACGAGCTCCTCGAGCTGTTCCCGGTCCGCGTGATCTCCGGGATCGAGGGCGTGGAGAAGCCGGATGAGCGGATCTTCCGGCTCGCGCTAGACCGAGCGGCCGTGTCGGCGGAGGAGTCCGCCTACGTCGGCGACAACCCCGAGTTCGACGTCGACCCGCCGGCTGCGATCGGGATGTTCCCGGTCCTCGTCGATCGCAGAGGCCGGTTCCCCGATCACGTGGGCGCGCGCATCACGGATCTCCGCGACCTCCCCGCGGTCCTCGGAGCGACCGCGTGACCGAGGAGCGGTTGTTCTCGATCGCCGACGCCGATGCCGAACTGGAGGAGCTCCGCGTCCGCCTCCCGAGGTTGCGGGAGGCTCGGCAGCGACTCATCGAAACCAGCGAACGCATCACCTCGGCCGTGGAGATCGATGGAGGCGGGATCGAGGGCAGCGACTGGTTCCGGGCGCAGGAGACGCTCAAGCGGGACCTCCTGTGGCTCGCGGACCGGAGCATCCTCCTGCGGGACGCCGACACGGGGCTCGTCGACTTCCCCGCCGAACGCGACGGGGAACGCGTGTTCCTCTGTTGGCGGCTCGGTGAAAAGCGTGTCGGGTGGTACCACTCCGAGCGGTCCGGGTTCTCGAGCAGGAAGCCCCTGTGAGCGCGTGACGACCGAGCGCGTGATCGAGGTCCGGGGTCTCCGCAGATCCTACGGCGACGTCGAAGCGGTCGCGGGCGTCGATCTCCACGTCGAACGTGGCGAGGTGTTCGCGCTGCTCGGCCCGAACGGGGCGGGCAAGACCACCACGACCGAGATCCTCGAGGGCTTCCGGCGGAGAGACGGCGGTGAGGTGTCGGTGCTCGGCAACGATCCCGCCCGAGACGACCGGGAGCTGAAACGGCGGGTCGGCATGGTCCTGCAGTCCACGGGTGTCGACCCGTTCCTGACGGTGCGGGAGACGATCGACCAGTACGCCGCGTTCTACCCGGATCCGCGTCCGACCGACGAGGTCATCCAACTCGTCGGACTCGGTGAGAAGCGCGACGCCCGTGTGAACAAGCTCTCGGGAGGACAGCAGCGCCGGCTGGACGTCGCGATCGCCCTGGCCGGCGACCCGGAGCTGTTGTTCCTGGACGAACCGACCACCGGGTTCGACCCGAGCGC